>JANNYT010000138.1:0-44956 GCA_031410255.1 Novosphingobium sp.
GAAATTGCTGTAAGGGCGGCACCCGGCGCGGGCCTGCGCGTGTTCGGTCTGGCGAAAGCGCCCGCGACCTCCTCCGAACTGCGCACCCTCGCGCCCGCCGTGGCGGCGGAAATGCGGGGCAGCTTGCGGATGATCGGCGAATGTCGTTGCGCCAAGGTGTGGGTCGTCCGCGCAGACCGCCTCGACCAGCGCCCACAGGCCTCGCGCGTCGACGGGGCTATCGGACCAGCCGGGAAAATAGGCCCCGGTATCGAGCGCGGCGAAGGACATGCTCAGATCAATCCCGACCAGTGAATCCGGCGGCAAATCATGCTCCAGCCAATGCAGCACCTCGCCGCGCGACCAGCGGTGACCGGGGCGGACCAAGCTGGGCGGCCCTTGCTCATCGCACAGTGCAAGCGCAATCCCGTGATGGCGCTCACCCGCCGCCCCCGACCAGTCGATCGCGGCGAAATGCTGGAACCGGCCGGGCGTCATTCCCCCTTCAGTTCGGCGCGGCGTTTGTCCCACCATTCCATCCGCTTGAGCACTTCGCGCTCAAACCCGCGTTCGACCGGGCGGTAATAGCTTTGCGGATCCATCTCTTCGGGCCAGTAGTCGGCGCCGGAAAAGCCGTCATCGGTGTTGTGATCATAGGCGTAGCCGGCGCCGTAGCCGATATCCTTCATCAGTTTGGTCGGGGCGTTAAGGATATGCGCGGGTGGGGCCAGGCTGCCGGTGGTGCGCGCGCTGTCCCACGCCTCCTTGTAGGCAGTGTAAGCGGCGTTCGATTTGGGCGCGGTGGCGAGGTAGAGGCAGGCTTGGACAATCGACAGCTCGCCCTCAGGGCTGCCGAGGACCTGGTACGCGTCCTTGGCGGCGAGGCACTGGATCAGCGCTTGCGGATCAGCCAGGCCGATGTCCTCGCTGGCAAACCGGACCAGCCGCCGCAGCACATACAGGGGCTCTTCTCCGGCGGTCAGCATTCGCGCCATGTAGTAAAGGCTGGCCTGCGGATCGGACCCGCGCAGCGCTTTATGCAGTGCCGAAATCAGGTTGTAATGCCCATCGCGGTCCTTGTCATAGACCGCGACCCGGCGCTGGAGGAACTTGCCCAGCGCAGCGGGATCGAGCGGTTCTGGGATCGCCGCCGCATACAGCGTCTCGGCCTGATTGAGCAGAAACCGCCCATCGCCATCAGCGCTGGCGACCAATGCGGCGCGCGCATCCGCGGTCAGCGGCAAGGGACCTTCCAGTTCCTCGGCCCGGGTCAGCAGAGTATCAAGCGCGGCGGCGTCCAGCCGGTGCAGGATCAACACTTGCGCGCGGCTGAGCAGCGCGGCGTTGAGCGCGAACGAGGGGTTTTCGGTGGTCGCACCGACCAAGGTAACGGTGCCGCGCTCAACGAAGGGCAGAAAGCCATCTTGCTGGGCGCGGTTAAAGCGGTGAATTTCGTCCACGAACAACAGCGTGCGCTGGCCCATTTTAGCGGCAGTCTCAGCCTCGGCAAAGGCCTTCTTGAGGTCGGCCACGCCCGAGAACACCGCGCTAACCGAAATGAACCGCATCCCCACTGCGGCGGCGAGCAGCCGCGCGATGCTGGTCTTGCCGGTGCCGGGCGGGCCCCACATGATCATCGAGGACAACCGCCCCGCCGCGACCATCCGGCCGATTGCGCCTTCGCCGCCGGTAAGTTGTTCCTGTCCGATAATTTCATCCAGCGCGCGCGGGCGCAACCGGTCCGCCAACGGGGCGTCGGCGTGCGGCTGATCCGGGCTGGGCTGGGGCAAGTCATCGGCAAACAGATCGGGCATTGGCGCTAGATAGGCCGCGGCGGAACTTTTTGCACGTAGGGGCTTGCGTATTGCCCTATAAGATATATCTTAGAGCAATCATGAAAGGAACTTATGACATGAGAATGCATGGATGCGGCCACAAGAGCCGCCATGTTTGGCCAATGGCCATGATGATCGGCGGCTTCGGTCGCCGCTGGGGCGCTGACTGGGGCAGCGATTTTGGCGCCGAGTTCGGCGGGCGTGGTCCCGGCGGATCGCATCGGCGCGGCCCAGGCGGGCGCGGGCGGATGTTCGGTTCGGGCGAGCTGCGGCTGGTGCTGCTGGCTTTGGTCGCCGAGACCCCGCGCCACGGCTATGAATTGATCAAGGCGATCGAGGAACTGTCGGGCGGCAATTATGCGCCGAGCCCGGGGGTGGTTTATCCCACGCTCAATTTGCTGACCGACGAAGGCCTGATCGCCGAGCAGGCTGGTGACGGCGCACGCAAATCGTTTGCCGTAACCGACGCGGGTCGGGCCGAGCTTGATAAGCGCATCGATGAATTCGAGGCGGTTGTCGCGCGGCTCAAGGCCCTGGCTGAAGAGCGCGAACGCCACAGTGCGCCGCCGCTCAAGCGCGCAATGGGCAACCTGTTCATGGCGGTCAAAGGCCGCATGGGCAGCGGCGAAACCGACCGCGAAACAATGCATCAGATCGCCGAAATCCTCGACGAAGCAGCCCGCAAGATCGAGCGGCTTTAAGCTAAGTCCTTTATCCCGCTCCTATTTGGCGCTGCGCAATATCTGTGTTAGCAATACTGCAAATGTCAAAAGACATAGGAGCGGGAGATGGACAAGGTGAGCGGCGCTTCCAAAGTGCCACTGAGCTTTTGGGTAGTCGCGGCGCTGGGGCTGGTGTGGAATGCGTTTGCGTGCCTCGCCTATTGGCTGACGGCGACGCACGACCCGGCCACTTTTGCGCAGACTCCGCCAGACATGGTCCGCGCGCTGGAACAAACCCCGGCTTGGGCGCTTGCTTCATGGGGCCTCGCCGTGGGTGCGGCCTTGACCGGATCGGTGCTGATGATGCTGCGCAGCAAATGGGCGGTGCGCGCTTTTGTCACGTCGTTGGCCGGTTTGCTGGTGCTGACTGGATACCAAGTCGCCTCTGCCATGCCGATGAGCGTGCTGCAGGTATTGGCGATCTGGTTGATCGCGTTGTTCCTGTGGCGGTTCAGCAGCAGCGAAGCAGCCAAGGGCCTGCTGCACTAGTCCGCTTTGCGCTTGCTGGCTTTGATCCGGATCAGCCGCTGATAGGTCTCGGCCACCACCTGATTGATCTGATCCCAGCTGAAGTCGCGGCTGCGTAGTTCGCCAGCTTTGCCGTGGCGCTGGCGCAGTTTGGGATCGAGCGCATAGGCACGCAAAGCCTCGGCAAAAGCATGGACCGCGCCCGGCGCGATCAGCCGGCCTGACCGGCCATCATCAACCAGATTCTGGCTACCGGTTGCCGCTGCAGCCACCACCGGCACCCCGCAGGCCATCGATTCCAGCGAGACATTGCCGAAGGCTTCGGTTTCGGACGGAAAGAACATCGTGTCCATCGATGCGACCGCGCGGCCCAGGTCTGCCCCCGCCAGAAACCCGGTGAACACTGCATCTGGCAGCCTGGCCTCGAACCAGTCACGCGCGGGGCCTTCGCCAACAATCAGAACCCGGTGCGCCACACCGCGGCGGCGCAATTCGTCGATCGCGTTGCAGAACACGTCGAGCCCTTTTTCCATCACCAGCCGGCTGAGGAAACCGATCACGTATTCCTCGTCGGCAAAACCCAGATCGCGCCGCCAAACCAGATCGCGCCGCGCCGGATTGAACACTGTCCGGTCGACCCCGCGGGACCAGATCCCGATGTCGAAATTCATCCGTTCCTTGCGCAGTTCGTCAGCCATCGATTCAGACGGCGCGATCAGTGCATCGCAGCGGCGGTAGAACCGGCGCTGCAGCGCCACCAGCAGCGGTGCGGCAAAACCGAGGTAGTAATAGCGCAGGTAAGTCTCAAACCGCGTATGAACCGACGCGACGACCGGCAAGCCGCGCTGCCGTGCCCAGGTGACCGCGCGGTGGCCGCTGACATCGGGCGCAGAGACGTGGATGATATTGGGCTGGAACGCTTCAAGATCGCGCCGGATCCGGGCGTTGACGCCAGACGACAAGCGGTATTCCGAACGCAGCGGGATCGGCACCGAAGGCAGTGACACCAGATCGCCGGCCGGCTCCATCGCAGGATTATCGACCGTCGGTGAATATACCCGGACTTGCGCGCCCTGGCTCAGCAAATAGCCCACCAGCCGATTAAGCGCCTTGTTGGCGCCATCGACGGTGATGTTGTAATTGCCCGAAAACAGGGCGATCCTGAGGTCGCTGGTCTTCATCGGGCGGGCTTAGCGGGGATTACACCAGCGGGCTAGCCGCGTGGCGTAAGCAGCTATTATGCTGCTTCCTTCTTGCGGCCAGCCTTCTTGCGCTCATTCGGATCGAGCAGCGCTTTACGGATCCGAATGCTCTTGGGCGTCACTTCGACCATTTCATCGTCATCGATATAGGCGATGGCCTGTTCCAACGTCATGATCCGCGGCGGGGTGAGCCGGATCGCGTCATCCTTGCCGGTCGAGCGGAAGTTGGTCAGCTGTTTCGATTTCATCGGGTTGACTTCAAGGTCATCGGGTTTGGCATTTTCGCCGATGATCATGCCCTCATAAATCTTTTCCTGCGGGCGCACGAACAGCACGCCCCGTTCTTCCAGCATGTTGAGCGCATAGCCCACTGCTTCGCCCGTGCAGTTGGAGATCAGCACCCCCACCGGGCGGCCCTCGATCACACCCTTGTAGGGGCCATACTTTTCGAACAACCGGTTCATGATCCCGGTCCCGCGCGTGTCGGACAGGAATTCGCCGTGGTAGCCGATCAGACCGCGTGAGGGAGCCGAGAAGGTGATCCGGGTCTTGCCGCCGCCCGAGGGGCGCATGTCGGTCATCTCGCCCTTGCGGGTGGCCATCTTCTCAACCACCACACCGGCGTATTCGTCATCAACGTCGATCACGGTGGTTTCATAAGGTTCGGTGCGCTTGCCGTTTTCGTCCACAGAATAAAGCACGCGCGGGCGGCTGATGCCGAGCTCAAAACCTTCGCGGCGCATGGTTTCGATCAGCACGCCCAGCTGCAATTCGCCGCGCCCGGCTACTTCAAAGCTGTCACGGTCAGCCGATTCGGTGACGCGGATCGCAACGTTGCTTTCAGCTTCGCGCGCCAACCGGTCGCGGATCATCCGGCTGGTAACTTTGGTGCCTTCGCGACCGGCCATCGGCGAATCGTTTACCGCAAATCGCATCGACAGCGTTGGCGGATCGATCGGCTGAGCATGCAGCGGTTCGGTGACCGATGGGTCGCAGATGGTGTTGGCGACGGTCGCTTCAGTCAGCCCGGCGATCGAGATGATGTCACCAGCGCGGGCTTCATCGACCGGTACGCGCTCGAGCCCGCGGAACGCCATCAGCTTGGAAGCGCGCCCGGTTTCGATCACATTGCCATCGTTGTCGAGCGCATGGATCGGCGAGTTGACCTTGATCTTGCCCGACTGGACCTTGCCAGTCAGGATTCGGCCCAGGAAGTTGTCGCGATCGAGCAAGGTGACGAGGAACTTGAACGGTCCGTCAAAATCGGCCTCGGGGGCCGGAACGTGCTCGACGATCTTGGCGAACAGCGGGGTCAAAGTGCCTTCGCGCAGGCTCGGGTCTTCGTTGGCATAGCCATTGCGGCCCGAGGCATAGAGCACCGGGAAATCGAGTTGTTCGTCGGTCGCATCAAGGCTGACGAACAGGTCGAACACTTCGTCGAGCACTTCCTGGATGCGCTCGTCCGGGCGGTCGACCTTGTTGACCACGACGATCGGACGCAGCCCCAGCGCGAGCGCCTTGCCGGTGACGAACTTGGTCTGCGGCATGGCGCCTTCGGACGAATCGACCAGCAGAATCACCCCGTCGACCATCGACAGGATCCGCTCAACCTCACCGCCAAAGTCGGCATGGCCGGGCGTATCGACGATGTTGATGTGGGTGGTGTGCCCGTGGTGGTCGTCCCATTCTACCGAGGTGCACTTGGCCAGAATGGTAATTCCGCGCTCTTTTTCCAGATCGTTGGAATCCATTGCGCGCTCTTCGATGCGCTGATTGTCACGGAAAGTGCCGGATTGACGGAACAGTTGATCCACCAAGGTGGTTTTACCGTGATCGACGTGCGCGATAATCGCGATATTGCGCAAAGGAAGCGAGGCGGACATTCAAGTTCTTTCAATCGGGGAGGGCAGCGCCGTGCTGCGCCGCAACATTGGCGCGGCCCCTAGCCTAAGCGGGCCGCAACAGCAAGCCGGGCGTCAGCCCCGGTGAATTTGCTTGCCCCAAGCCTGCCTTTATGATGCTCTCGTGCCACTGCCCAAAGCGGGCTTTAATGGGAGGGGAAGACCATGCTTGAATGGATGTTGATGCCGCTGCGGCGGTATGCAGAATTTTCCGGTCGTTCGCGGCGCAAAGAATATTGGTCGTTTTTTCTGCTCAATATGGTCGTGATTATCGCCTTGCTGGTGCTGCGCAGTGCCGTCGGCGGCGGCGAATCGATGATGGATGCAGCGCGCGGCGGCGGCGGCGTCATGGCGATTTACGGCTCGCTGCTGTCTGGCGTTGGAATTCTCATCGGCGTATGGTGGCTGGCGACGCTGATCCCCAACATCGCGGTCAATATCCGTCGGTTGCATGATCGCGACATGTCGGGCTGGTGGTATCTGGGCTTTATCGTGGGCAGCATGATCCCGCTGCTCAACATCCTCGTTTCAATCGGGTTCTTGGTGATCATGTGTCTTGAAGGCACGCAAGGCACTAACCGCTTTGGGCCAGATCCCAAGGGCGGCAGCACCAGCTCTGACGTCTTCAACTAAAGTTCGCGCAACGCCTGTGCCGGCCTCGCCCGCAATAGCGGTAGCGAGGCCGCCAGCGCGAACAGGTTGACCAGCCCGAGCCCGAGCCCAAGTACCGCCAGCACCTCGGTCCAATCGGGCAGCCAGTCGAACCCGAACAGTTGGACCACAACCAGCCAGGCAATTCCGCTGCCCAGCGCCAGCGCGACCCCTGCCAGCAAGGCCGAGAGCAGGCCGTACTCAGCCAATTGCAGCGCCAGCAACTGGCGGCGGCTCGCGCCCAGCACGCGCAGGATCACATTGTCATAGATCCGCGCGGCGCGGGCTGCCGCGATTGCGCCCAGCAGCACCGCGATGCCCGCCAGCACCGCGACCGAGGCCGCCGACAGGATCGCCAGGCTGACCTGCCGCAACAGATCGCGCGCCTGGTTGAGCACCCCGCCAACCTCAATCACCGAACTGGACGGGAAGGCGCGGACCAATGCGCGCAGCAAGTCGCCTTGCGCGGTGCCCTTGGGCAAATTGATCGTCGCGGCCAGATTGTGCGGCGCGTCTTCGATCGCGTTGGGGCTGAACACCAGAACGTAGTTGAAGCCCATCGAATCCCAGTCGATCCGGCGAAATGAGGTGATCCGCGCGCTGCGCTCCACCCCCAGCAGGCCGATGGTCAGTTTGTCGCCGAGATGTAGGTCGAGCGCTTCTGCCAGCTTCTCGTCGATCGAGACTTGCGGCTCACCGGTATAACCAGCCGGCCACCATTGGCCCTTGGTCACTGAATTGCCCTCGGGCACGCTGTCTGCATAAGTGAGCCCGCGCTCCCCGCGCAGCGGCCAGGCCTCCTCAGGAATCTCTTTCAGGTCAGCGACCCGGATCATCGCCGCTTCGGGTCCGTAAGCCAAAATCGCGCCGCGCAGTGCGGGAACCATGCGGACCTTGGCCGCTGGCGCGACCTTGGCGACGACGGCTTGAAATTCACCCGAACGGTCCTTGGGCACATCGAGCACGAAGTAATCGGGCGCGCGCTGCGGCACCCGCGCGGCGATGTTGGCATCCAGGCTGGTCTGGATCGCGGCGAGGCTGACAAAGGCGGCGAGGCCAAAGCCTAGCGCGGTGACCAAAGCGCCGGTCTGCGCGCCGGGGCGGTGCAGATTGGCGAGCGCAATCCGCAGCAATGGCGCTTTGGGCCGTGGCGCATGCGCGGCCAGCCAGCGGATCAGCCAGCCCAGGGCGCCCAGCAGCAGCAGCAGTGCCAGCGCCCCGCCCAGAAACCAGGCGGTAACCAACTTGGCACTTGTGGTCAGCAAGGCCAGCGCGGCAATCGCGGTGATCCCCAGCCCGACCGGCAGCGCCGCATCGCGCCAAGACTGGCGCAGCGGGGTAACCCGCGCACGAAGCAGCGCCATCGCCGGAAAGCGCCGCGCAGTCAGCAAGGGCGGCGCGGCAAACACCAGCGCGATCAATAACCCATAGAGCGCGGCGCGCGCCAAAGCGCCGGGATCGAACACCAGCCCGGGCGAGACCGGGAGCAAGCTGCCCAAGGCGGCGGCCAGCAAAGGAGTGACCAGCACGCCTGCGACCAGCCCGGCCGCGCTGCCGACCAGCGCCGCCGCGCCGATTTGCAGCAGGTAGACCCGCGCGATATCGCCACTAGTCGCGCCCAGCACCTTGAGCGTGGCGACGCTGGAGCGGCGCGCTTCAAGGTAGGAAGCGACCCCGCCGCCGATCCCGATCCCGGCAATGGCCAAGGCGGCGAGGCCGACCAGCACGAGGAAATCACCCATCCGGCTGACGAACCGTTCGGCCCCCGGTGCAGCCTTGTCGCGGGTGCGCAGCTCAAACCCGGCCGAGGGATACTTGGCCTTGAGGCTGTCCGCCACCGCCTGCGGATTGCGCCCGGCGGGCAGCGCGATGCGGTATTTGCTGCGGTACATCGCGCCCGGCGCGGTCAGCCCGGCGCGGGCTGGAAAATCTGCATTCACAATCACCACCGGGCCCAGCGTAAAGCCTTCGCCCAGCCGGTCCGGCTCATTAGCGATGATCCCGGCGACTTTCAGTTGGCGCGTGCCGACGGTAATGCTGCCGCCTGGCGCAACGCCGAGCCGCTCGGCCGCGCCCTCGGCCAGCCATGCACTATCCGCTGGCGGCGGACCCGCACTGCGGCCATCCTTGAGGCGCAGCTTGCCGACCAACGGCCATTTGGCATCGACTGCCTTGAGTTCAATCGGTGCGGCCAGATCGCCAGCGCGCGCCATCGCCTGCAACCGCATCCCGCCAGACACTTGCCCGGCGGCGGCAAAAGCTGCCGTCTCGTCCGCGCTGGCACTGCGCTGCCACACCGCAATTTCGAGATCGCCGCCCAGGATCATGCGGCCCCGGCTAGCCAGCTCGCGCTCAATCGCGCCAGTCAGCGTGCCGATCGCGGCCAGCGCGCCGACTCCCAGGAACAGGCAGACCAGCAGCAGCCGCAGCCCTTTGAACCGCGCCGACAGATCGCGCCGCGCGATGATCCAGGCGGTGCCCCAGCGGTTCATCGGGCGGCAGTGTCACTGGCGATGCGGCCGTCGGCCAGCGTTATCACCCGCTCGCAGCGTTCGGCGAGTACCGGATCGTGCGTGATCACGATCAGCGTCGCCCCGGCCTCGGCACGGCGCGCGAACAGCAGGTCCATCACGCTGGAGCCAGTGGCGGCATCAAGGTTGCCGGTTGGCTCATCGGCAAAGACCAGCGCCGGGCGCGGGGCAAGCGCGCGGGCGATGGCGACGCGTTGCTGCTCGCCGCCCGAAAGCTGCGCCGGGTAATGGTGCAGCCGCGCGGCCAGACCAACGCCGGTCAGTTCGGCTTCGGCGCGGACTCGGGCATCGGGCATCCCGGCCAGCTCGAGCGGGGTCATCACGTTTTCCAGCGCGGTCATCGTCGGCAGCAAGTGGAACGCCTGCAGCACTACCCCGATCCGCCCGCGCCGCGCCAAAGCCAGCGCATCCTCGCTTAGCGCGGCAAAGTCTTCGCCTGCCACAGTCAGCGCGCCGCTGCTGGCGCGCTCCAGCCCGGACAGCACCGCCATCAGGCTGCTTTTGCCCGAGCCAGAGGGTCCGAGCAGTGCCAAGGTCTGCCCAGCTGGCACGGTCAGGTCGATCCCGCGCAGGATCTCCACCGCGTTGTCACCTTGGCCGAGCGAGAGAGTAAGATTACGCGCCGCAATTGCGGGGAGGGGGCTTGTCACTTTGCGGGGATGCCATAGCTAGAGGGCGATATGAAGGAAGTTGCAGAATGAAATGGAACCTGCTCGCCCTGCTTGCAACCCCCCTGTTTGTGATGGGGTGCGATAATCAGCAACCAAAAGGCAAGGTCGAGAACCTGTTGATCACCGATCCGTCCGAAGTCGCCAGCAGTGCGCCGCTGGCGGATGGCACGGTGATCCTCGCGTTGGGGGACAGTTTGTTTGCGGGCTATGGCCTCGCCCCGGGGCAGAGCTACCCTGCGCATCTCGAGGCAGCGCTCAAAGCGCGCGGAATACCGGCGCGGATCGTCAATGCCGGGGTTTCGGGCGATACCACTTCAGGCGGCCTGACGCGGGTCGATTTCGTCTTGAAAAGCATGCCTAAACTGCCCGCCTTGGTGATTATCAGCCTGGGCGGCAACGATATGCTGCGCGGGGTGCCGCCCGCCGAGACGCGCAAGAACCTTGAGGCGATGCTGGCCAAATTCAAAGCCGCGAAAGTGCCTGTTCTGCTGCTCGGGATGCTCGCCGCACCTAATCTGGGGGCGGACTATGCCGCGCAGTTCAATCCGATCTACCCCGCGCTGGCCAAGAAATACGGGGCCGGGCTGGTGCCGTTCTGGCTGCAGCCGCTGATCGGGCACCCCGAACTGGTTCAGGCCGACCATATTCATCCGACTTTGCCGGGGAT
This sequence comes from Novosphingobium sp., assembly GCA_031410255.1. Classification (GTDB taxonomy): domain Bacteria; phylum Pseudomonadota; class Alphaproteobacteria; order Sphingomonadales; family Sphingomonadaceae; genus Novosphingobium. The sequence goes on from JANNYT010000138.1 coordinate 10,628, forward strand.
CGACTTGCTGGTCAGCGCGACGGTCGATCAAGTGGCCAATGCGCTGCCGGTTAAGCCCGCTCCGCCAGCCCCTCACTAACGCGCCACACCGCAGCTTCGCTGGCGATTTCGGCGAAGGGGGCCAGTTCGGTGCCGGTCAGCCAGACTTGTGCGGTGCCGCTGCGCAGCCGCTCGAACAACGCGGCGCGGCGCAGCGGATCGAGGTGCGCGGCCACTTCATCGAGCAGCAGCACGGCGGGGCGAGCCTGATCGATCAGCGCCGCATGCGCGAGCGTGATCGCGATCAGCAGCGCTTTTTGCTCGCCGGTTGAGCACTCCGCAGCCGGGCTGCCCTTGCCCGCCATCGTCACCACCAGATCGTCGCGGTGCGGGCCCAGCAAAGTGCGCTGCGCCGCGCGATCACGGCGGCGTTCGGCGCGCAGGCTGGCGATCAGCGCGGCCTGATCGCTTGGCCCGCCGGGCTGATAGGTCAGCGCGGGCCGCGCAAATGGAGCTTCGGGCAGCAATGCCAGCGCCTCGGTCAACTGCACGACCAGCCGCGCGCGGGCCTGCGCAACGGGGGCACCCGCTTCAGCCAGCTGCGCTTCGATCGCATCGAGCCAGGCCGGATCGGGCTCGGCCACTTCGGCCAGCAAGCGGTTGCGTTCGCGCAGCGCGTTGTCGAGCCGCGCGGCGTGCTTGGCGTGGCCGGGTTCGATCGCCAGCACCAGCCGATCGAGAAATCGCCGCCGCGCGCCCGCACCCTCCATGAATAATCGGTCCATCGCCGGGGTCAGCCAGCCCAGACTGAGCCACTCGCCCAGCCGCACCGCTGGGGCCTCCGCGCCGTTGACCTGCACCACCCGGCGGCCCGGACGCTCGGGCCGGGTGCCGGTGCCCAGCTGGACCCCGCCGGTCAGTTCGGCGCTGACTGCAAAGCCGCCATTTGCTCCATGCAGCGCCATTTCGGTCAGTGCCGCGCGCCGCAGCCCGCGGCCCGGGGCGAGCAGCGACAGCGCTTCGAGCACGTTGGTCTTGCCCGCACCGTTCTCTCCCACCAGCAGATTGAACTGCGCCGTCCCCACCAGCCGCGTGTCACGGTGATTGCGAAAATCGGACAGCAGGATGCGCTCAAGGCTCATTCGGCGGCGATAGGTTGCGGGCCCTGCTGTGTCACGCAAAAGACCATAGCCAAAAAGTGGTGAAATTTACCAACTGTTGTTTGTTCACTTGGGTGAAAGTTTTCGTTCATCGCAGAGAAAGCTTGAAAATCCGCGATTTTTCGAAATTGGCACGGTGTCTGCAGTTAGTCTGGCATCCACGGCAAGCGCCGCGGAACCACACAAACGAAGGACAATTACCATGAGCAATCAGAATTCATTCGCCAGCCGCGCCGCTGCTGCTGCTTCGGCTTTCATGATCTCGCTGCTGCTGATCAGCGGTACCGTGACTACCCCCAGCTCGGCTCAGGCCAGCACCAGCTATGTCAGCGAAGTAGCGTGAACCAGATCGAACAATCGGAGCCTGTCATGAATACCGCCAACGCATTTCGCCTGAACAAGACCAATGCCAAGTTCATGGGCGTCTGCGCCGGAATCGCCGAAACCTACGGCCTCGACGTGACCTTGGTCCGCCTTGGCTTTGCACTGGGCACGCTGCTCGGCTTTGGATCGCTGATCCTGGTCTACCTGGCAATCGGCCTCATCGCAGATTGAGGCAATCACGGTGAGGCCCTGCCCCAGATGGGGCGGGGCCTAAACCGCGCCGGTTTTGGCGAAGGGTGAAAAATCGGTGCCGGTGTCAAACACCTCCACCCCCTCGCGCGCCTTGAGCCAGCCGACTACCGCGTAAGTTACCGGGGTCAGCAGCGCCTCCCACAGCACCTTCAAGCCCCAGTTGGTGACCATCACGGTTAGCACCTGCGTGTTGCTCCAGGTGCCCAGAAACGCCACCGGATAGAAAATCGCGCTGTCGACAGCCTGACCAAACACCGTCGAGCCAATCGTCCGCGCCCACAGCTGCTTGCCGCCAGTCAGGATCTTCATTTTCGCCAGCACGAAGCTGTTGACGAATTCCCCGGCCCAGAACGCCAGTACCGATGCCAAGACGATCCGCCACGTGCTGCCGAACACGCTGACATAGGCCGCTTGTCCGTCCCAGCCCGCGGCCGGGGGCAATGCCACCACCACCCAGCTCATGAACGCCATGAACAGCAGCGCGGCAAACCCGGCCCAGACGCAGCGGCGGGCGTTGGCATAGCCATAAACCTCGGTCAGCACGTCACCCAGCACATAGCTGATCGGGAAGAACATGATCCCCGCGCCGAAGGTGTAGCCATTGACGCTGGCCAGCTTGCTCGCCCCGATCAGGTTCGACAGCAGCAGAATCGCGACAAACGCCGCCATCATATATTCGAAATAGCGGAAGTGGCGGCGGGCGCCGGTGGTGCCGTCAAGCTGAGTCACGTTCTCGGTCATAGAGCCAAGGCTAGCCCGATTTGCACGCTGCGAAAAGCCTGACTATGTGTGGCGCGGCGCGCGCCCGTAGTTCAACTGGATAGAATCCCTGCCTTCTAAGCAGGTTGTTGCAGGTTCGAGTCCTGCCGGGCGCGCCAGACTTCACCAAAGTACATGTGTGAAACACCACAGCTTTTGCCGCTGCCGCCGCGCTATGTCCGGCTTGCGACCCATGCCAGCGGGCATTTCCACTGGCCACCTGACCCCTGCCCAGCAATGGTGCAGGGGTTCTTTTGCGGGCGACTGGCGGTCAGCCGCGTGCGGCGCTGTCGAGCTTTTCGCCGTCCACCGGATAGCCCGCGTCGGGCGGGATCACCAGCCACGGTTCACCTTCGCGGTGTTCCATGAACGGGGTGATCATCCGCGACGGGAATTGCGCGACATGCGCCAGCGCATCGGCAAAGCTGCCGAACTGGGCAAGCCGTTCCAGGTTGCGGCGGGTCGGGAAGATCACCTTGATCTCGCTGCTGTCCGCCATGGCCAAGGCGTCTGCGGCGCTGGCCCAGAACAGGTGAGTGTTTTCGGTATCGTCGACTTGCAGATCAACCGCGCCCGTGCCCAGATTGGCGAGGTAGAACCGGGTATCGAACACCCGCATCTCACGGTGTTTGGGCCGCCAGCGCGAAAATGGCACTAGCCGCTCCAGATCGAGCGTCCAGCCCAGCGCATCGAGCACCGGATCAAGCTCGCCGCGTTCGAGCAGCAGCGCCCGGGCGCGCCGCGCCTCGTGCAAATCAGGACGCTGGTGAAAGCCCACCGCCAGTCCGGTTTCTTCCAGCGTTTCGCGCACTGCGGCAATCCGTGCGGCCAGTTCATGCAGCGCATCGTCGTCGCTCGCACCCAGCCGCCCGGCCAAGACCAGATCGGCATCGTCAACTCGCCCACCCGGAAACACCGCAGCCCCGCCAGCAAAGCGCATTTCCTTGGAACGCTGCACCATCAACAACTGCGGCGCGCCTCCGCCGGGAGCATTGCGGAAGATCACCAGGGTCGCCGCTGGCGTGGCCGGCGGCGCTTCACCGTCGGGATCGAACATGTCTTTAAGGTCCATCAGCGCAGCCTGCCGCCTGCCCGCGGCTTTGCCAAGCATATTCGCGCGCGGCGTGAAGTGTCGAAATGCTTTACAATACCCGTGCTGAAGAATGGGGCGGAAATTTATAACAATCTAAAAAATAGTGATAAACTGTATTTGGCACGCACTATGCATTACTGCTCGTACCCCCAAGCAGTCTCGAATGAGGCGGGGCCGCACCCTGGTCTCCGCGGTCCCGCCTCCCCGAGCCTCACCTCTTCACCATCCCCAGCCCGCCAGTCAGACGCCGCGCCGCCTTGCGTGCGCCGGAATAAAGTCAAGATCGCCCTAACACGGCGGCAAGCCTTTCTTCATTGCGGCTGAGTAAGCTGCTGCGTTCAGTGCCGCATCATTTGGCCGGCAATGATTGCAATGAGGGCAAGTTAGCTTGGCATCGACGGGAGATCAGATCCGCGACTGGCGCCGCACGCGCCTGTTCGCCCCGATCGTGGCCATGGCGTTTGGTGGGCTGGTGCTGCTCGCAGTGCTGTCGATTTTCCTGGTTCAGCGGTTTGACATCGTCGCCTCGCAGCGTGAATCAGTCTTGGTTAAACACGGGTTTGATCAGCTGGCGCTCGAACTGAATACCGTGGTCGCCACGCAAGTGGACTGGGACGATGCGATCAAGCGGCTCGACAACAAATTCGATCCCGCCTGGGCCGATTTCAACGTTGGCAATTACCTCCACACCTTCAACGGCGTCTCGCACAGTTTCGTGATCGATGCGGCTGGTCAGCCGTTCTATGCGTCGGTGGCCGGCGAGCGCGCCGACCTTGGTTCCTTTCAGCCGTTTGGCGCGATCACCTTGCGGCTGGTTCCGGCGCTGCGGGCGGCCGAGCTGCAACGTGGGCCATTTCAACAGCGCCAAGGCAAGAACAACGTTCAGATCCCGCCGATCCAGACCAATGCGGTCACAAAGGTCGCCGGGCAGCCCTACATTGTCACTGCAACGCTGGTGCAGCCCGATTTCGGCAAGGTCCTGCCCAAAGGGCCGCAAGCGCCGATTGTCATCACCGCCCGGCCAATTGACGCTCCTTTGCTCAAGGCGTTTGCCGAACGCTATTTGCTGGATGATCTGGTCCTGATGCCGCCCGGCACCCAATCTGGTGCGCGCCAGCAGACCATGCTGCGCGATCCGTTCGAGACTGATGTGGCCGCGCTATCATGGGTGCCGCGCCGCCCGGGCACGGCGCTGCGCGAAAGCCTGCAAGGTCCGTTGCTGGCGTCTTTGGCGCTTCTGGCACTACTGGCGCTGACCGTCACCCGGCGCGGTGCAACCATGGTCAACGAACTGATTGCCAGCGAGGCTCGCTCCAAACATCTGGCTTATCACGATCCGCTGACGCAACTGCCCAACCGGGCGATGCTGTTTGAACGGCTGCGCGCGCTGCTGGCGGCGGTCAGCCCAGGTGGCCGCAAGGTCGCAGTGATCTGCGTCGATCTCGACCGGTTCAAAGAGGTCAACGACACGCTGGGCCATCACGCGGGTGATTTGCTGATCCAGACCGTCGCCGGGCGGCTGCGCGATACCTGCGGCGAAGCGGCGCTGATCGCACGGTTGGGCGGTGACGAATTTGTCATCCTGATGGAATTTGACGCGCTCGATCAGGTTCGCGAATTGTCCAGCCGTATCCTGCGCGCAGTGGCCGAGCGGGTCGGCAGTGAATTTGGCTGGCTCGAAGTGGGTTGTTCAATCGGGGTGGCAACCATCGGTCATGCTGGCGCTGAGCCCACCGAGGCGCTGCGCTGGGCCGACGTCGCGCTGTACCGCTCAAAGCAAGGCGGGCGCCAGATGGTGACCTTCTTTGAAGCGGAAATGGATGAAGCCTTGCGCTCGCGCCGCGCGCTGGAGAGCGATTTGCGGGCCGCGCTGGGCGATGGCTCGCTCCACATGGTCTATCAGCCGCAGGTTGACCGGCTGGGCGCGATCACCGCGGTGGAGGCGCTGGTGCGCTGGAACCACCCGGAGCGCGGCCCGATCCTGCCTGGGGTCTTTATCCCCTTGGCCGAAGAAACCGGGCTGATCATCCCGCTGGGCGAACTGGTGGCGCGGCAAGTATTTCGCGAGACCAGCCAGTGGACCGGCCTGCGCACAGCGATCAACGTCTCACCTGTGCAGATGCGCTCAGCGGGCTTTGCTGCGGTGATGATGCGGCTGGCGGCCGAAGCGGGGATCAACCCGGCAAATTACGAGATTGAGCTGACCGAGACCGCGCTGCTGGGCGATGACGCGGCGACCGCGAGCAATGTCGATGCGCTGAAACGCATGGGCTTCTCGATCGCGCTGGATGATTTCGGCACCGGTTATTCCAGCCTCAGCATGCTGCAGCGCTTCTCGGTCGATCGGATCAAGATCGACCGTTCGTTCATCGGCGGGCTGGATGATAGCGGCGCGTCCGAAGCGCTGGTCGATGCGATGATCAAACTGGCGCGCTCGCTCGACCTTAAGGTGATTGCCGAGGGAGTCGAGACCGAGGCGCAGAAGGCCCGGCTCGAGGCCTGCGGGTGCCGTGAATTCCAAGGGCACCTGATCGGCATGCCGCAGTCAGCCGGGTCGATCGAAACACTGGTGGGAGTAGCGCCAGCCAAGCCGGCGCTCAATCTCAGGCGGCGGGGGTAACGCCGCTATCGGTGACCAGCTGCTGCAGCTCACCGGCCTGATACATTTCCATCATGATGTCGCTGCCGCCGACGAATTCGCCTTTGACGTAAAGCTGCGGGATCGTCGGCCAATCCGAGTAGGCCTTGATGCCCTGGCGCACTTCCATGTCCTGCAGCACGTCGATGGTTTCGTAAGCCACGCCCAGATGATCGAGGATCGCGATCGCCTTGCTGGAAAAGCCGCACTGCGGAAACAGCGGCGTGCCCTTCATAAACAGCACCACATCGTTGCTGGTGACGATATCGGCGATACGGGCGTTGGCTTCTGGATGTGCGGACATTGGGAAATCTCCTTGCCGATCAGGTGGGGACGGCGGTGGTCAGTTGCAAGGCATGGAGTTCGCCGCCCATCCGTCCGCCCAGCGCCGCATAGACCAGTTTGTGCTGGGCAATCCGGGGTTTCCCGGCAAATTCAGCGGCCACAACATGCGCGGCATAGTGGTTGCCGTCACCAGCCAGATCGGTGATCGTCACTGCCGCGCCGGGCAGGGCGGCGCAGATCATCGCTTCGATATCGGCAGCGGCCATGGCCATCGTTGTTGTCCTCAGCCTTCGCCCATCAAGGCGCGCTTGGCTTCCACCGCTTTGGCTTCGAGCGCATCGCGAACGTCGGCTTCGCTGACTTCAACCCCGGCCGAGGTCAGATCGCCGAGCAGCTTGCGGACCACGTCTTCGTCACCCGCTTCTTCGAAATCTGCTTGAACAACGCTTTTGGCATAGGCTTCGCCTTCAACCGGGGAGAGCCCCATGCGCTCAGCCGCCCACTGGCCGAGCAGACGGTTGCGGCGGGCGTGGACGCGAAAATGCATTTCCTCGTCATGCGCGAATTTGGATTCGGCGGCGCGTTCGCGGTCGTTAAAGTCGGTCATGCTGGCTCCTGGTGCGGTATCAGTGGGCCCGCTCAAGCCGGTTTGGTGGCGGGCGGCGGGGCCTGGTAAGCGTCATGGCAGCCCTTGCACGATGCGCCAATAGTGGCAAGTGCGGCGTCAAACGCTGGCTTGTCATCTGCTGCGGCTGCGGCGGCTAGCGCCTTGGTGGCGGCACCAAAGTCAGCGGCCTTGGCATTGAATCCGGCGCGGTCGGTCCAGACAGTTGGCTTGGCCCGGCTGGGCAATCCCTTGGTGTTTTCGGCAAACAATGCTGGCATTGCCGCCGCCCATTTGGCGAGGCCGCTGGCCGGGAACACCAGGTTCTTGAGCGGCACGCCGTTGCCGCTGGCATTCTTGAGCAGGGTCAGCGTCGAGACCGACATATCCATGCCAGACTGGCGCGCCAACACCAGTTCGGCCCCCGACGGAGCGCCAGCCGCGGGCGGCTTGGCATAAAGCGCATAGCCCGAGGCCAGCAGCGCGCCTGCGAGGAAGATCCGTGCTGTCATCATCGCCTTGGCTCCTGTCAGTTCATCGTGACCACAACTTTGCCGATTGCTTTGCGATCTGCAAGCAGCGTGATCGCTTCGCCCCCGCGCGCCAGCGGAAAGGTGGCGGAAATCTTGGGATTGATCTTGCCGGCTTTCAGCAGATCGAACAGCGTGGCGATGTGCACCGCGTTGGCCTTGGGCTCGCGCGCCGCGAAAGCGCCCCAGAACACGCCGCAAACGTCACAGCTTTTGAGCAAGGTCAGGTTGAGCGGCAGGCGGGCGATCCCGGCCGGGAAGCCGACCACGCAAAAGCGGCCTTCCCAGGCGATCGCGCGCACTGCTGGTTCGGAATAGTCGCCGCCGACCACGTCATAGACCACGTTGGCCCCGTTCGGGCCGCAGGCGGTCTTGAATGCTTCGGCCAGCGCCTTGGACTGGTCCTTGCCCAATGGTTGCAGCGGATAGATCACCACTTCGTCCGCGCCGTGTTCGCGCGCGACTGCGGCCTTCTCCTCGCTCGAAACCGCTGCCACGACCTTGGCACCATAAGCCTTGCCCAGTTCGACCGCTGACAGCCCGACCCCGCCTGCTGCGCCCAGCACCAGCAGGGTATCCCCGGCCTTCAGGTGGCCGCGATCGAGCAGCCCGTGCATGTTGGTGCCATAGGTCATCAGCAGTGACGCGCCGGTCTCAAAACTGACCCCTTCGGGCAGCGCGAACAGCTTGTCGGCCGGCGCGAGCACTTCCTCGGACAAGCCGCCGTTGCCCATCATCGCGATCACGCGGTCACCCACGTTCCATTGCGTCACGCCTTCGCCGACTGCCGCGATCACGCCTGACAATTCGCCGCCGGGTGCAAACGGCCGGGGTGGCTTGAACTGGTACATATCCTTGATGATCAACACGTCAGGAAAGTTGATCGCACAGGCCTTGACCGTGATCCGGACCTGGCCGGGGCCGGGCTGAGGGGTCTCAACTTCATCAAGGGTAAGTGTTTCAGGTCCGCCGATGGCGTGGCTGCGTAAGGCTTTCATGGTCGGTTCACTCCTTGGGCCAGCCACGGCATCTGCGCGCGGGCGGTATCTTCATAAGCGGCAATGGCATCGCCGCGCGCCATGGTCAGGCCAACCTCGTCCAGTCCGCCCAGCAGGCAGTCCTTGCGGAACGGGTCGATCTCAAAGGCGAAGCGGTCTTGAAACGGGGTGGTGACGGTTTGGAGTTCCAGATCGATATGGACCGGATCAGTCGCGGCGACTTCCATCAAACGGTCAATCGCTGATTGCGGCAAAACCACGGTCAGGATGCCGTTCTTGAACGCGTTGCCGGAAAAAATGTCCGAGAAGCTGGGCGCAATCACCGCCTTGATGCCCAGATCGAGCAAGGCCCAGGCGGCGTGTTCGCGGCTGGAACCGCACCCGAAATTATCACCCGCGATCAGGATCGGGCTGCCTTTGAACTGCGCGCTATCGAACAGGTTATCCGGATCGGCGCGCAGCGTTTCAAACGCGCCGCGCCCCAGTCCATCGCGGGTGATCGTCTTGAGCCACTTGGCCGGGATGATCACATCGGTATCGATATTGGCCGCGCCAAACGGAATTGCGCGGCCTTCAACCTGACGCACAGGCTCCATCAATCGGTTTCCGGCGCATCACCGGGCAGCGGCTTCTTTGCCGCCTTGTCGATGCGTTCCTTGCGGCGCGAGGCATAAAGCAGCGCAGCGGCCAGCGCGGCAGAGCCAATCGCGGCCCCGGCCATGGCAGCCTTGCCGGCCCAGCCGCCGTTATCGGACTTATCGGACTTGTCGGGTTTGTCGGTCATGCGGGTTCTATTCCGTTATTGCTGGGTGAAGGCAAGAGCGGAGCCGAGAAATTGTCGCAGCGCGAGCCACAATTCCCGCTTTTGCGCAAAGGCCATCGCAGCGTGCGCCGGGCTGCTGGAGGGCAAGTCAAGCACGGCGAGGCCGGTTGGTGCGAGCAGCGGCCGGGCGATCCGGCTGGCGGCCTTGCCGTTGCAGGCCACCGCGACCAACTGCGGCAAGCATGCCGCCAGATCGGCCAGTGCAGCGGGTTGAACGGCGCGGATTGCACTGTCGAGGCTGCCGGGGCGCTCAGCCGAGTTAACCGCGTCCCACAGACCGATCCCCGCGCTTTGCAGCAGGTCCAGCCGCGCGGCATAGGGCAGCACCGGCAAGTCTGGCCGGTCGATCACCGCGCCGACCAGATCCCAGAACCGGTTGCGCGGGTTGGCGTAGTACTGCCCGGCCGCCAGCGAGGCATCGCCGGGCAGGCTGCCAAGGATCAGCACGCGGGTGCCGGGCCCGGCCACCGGCGCGAAGGCCGCCTTGCGCACGCTCACCGCGCGGCGCGTTCCAGATTCTGCCACAGGATCCCGCGCTGGATTTCGTTGGTTCCGGCATAGATCGATCCGGCCCGGTCGTTGAGGTATTTGGGCATCGCCTTGGCGGTGTAGCTGCTGCCCACGCCCGAATTGTCGCCCGGCGCAGTAAACCCGGGCACATCGCCGCCCGGCGTGGTCAAGTGCGGTTGCCACGCGGCAGCGTAAGGCCCGGCGCCTTCAAGTTCGAGCTCGGTCAGCCGCTGGCTCAGCTCGGTGCCCAGCACCTTGAGCATGCTCGCCATCGCGCCGGGTGGGCCGCCGACTGACAGCCGCGACATGAATTGCAGCTCGGTCGCGTCCAGTGCCTCGATATCGCTGGTCAGCTCGGTCAGGCCGCGGAGCCGGCCGGGCAGCGCGGGGCCTTGTTCGGCCAGCCAAGCGCGCAGCCGCGCCACCCGCACCCGCAGGCTGGGCGAATAGAGGCTGCCGCCGCGTTCAAATTCCATCAGGTACTTGGCCACCGTCCAGCCATCATCAATCGCGCCAACGACGTTGGCGGCGGGCACCCGGACCTCGTCAAAGGTCAGGTGGTTCTGGACGTGCTCGCCTGACAGCGAGAGGATCGGGCGGACGCTGACGCCGGGCGCGGTCATGTCGATCAGCAGGAAAGTGATCCCCTGCTGCGGCTTGGCGAGCTTTGCGGTCCGCACCAGGCAGAAGATCATGTTCGCCTCGTGCCCGTGGGTGGTCCACAGTTTGTGCCCGGTGCAGACGAAATCATTGCCGTCGCGCACCGCCTTCATCTGCAGCGAGGCAAGGTCGGAGCCGGATTCGGTTTCCGAATAGCCCTGACACCACAAGTCATCACCGTTCAGCATCCGGGGCAGCCAATGCGCCTGCTGCTCGGGCGTGCCGTGGCCGATCAGCACCGGCCCGCACATTCCGATCCCCATCGGCGACAGCGGCGGCGCACCGGCTTCGGTCAGCTCGCGCGTGAATAGGTAGCGCTGGATCTGGCTCCACCCAGTGCCGCCGTATTCCTGCGGCCAAGCCGGTGCCGCCCAGCCGCGCGCATGCAGCTTGGCCTGCCACGCCAGTGATAGTGCGACCGGCGCGTAGACGCTGGTCATCTTGGCAGTGGCGCTGCGCATTTCCGCGCTCAGCTCAGCGTCCAGAAACGCGCGCACTTCATCGCGGAAGGCCAGATCGGCGGGGGTCCAGTCAAGGTTCATGGCCCGAACCTGACAGTTTGACGCGGCACTGGCAATGGTGATTTAATCGATCAGTTAAACTTACACTTCGGGTATCGTCGGGCTCGTCACCACGGTCATCGGCTGGGCCGGCAGCGGCGGCAAATGGTGCACCGGCACGCGTCTGAGCCACAGTTTGAGCGCCTCCCACCCGATCGCGGCGATGACCTTGAAGGTCATCAGCGGCATCGCCGCGAAGGTCCGCAGCAGCGCCGCGTCGGTCAGCGGGCGGCGCTTCATGTCGAGTACGGCGGTCAGCATTGGGCCGTCGGCATCACGGCTGGTAATGGCGACAGCCAACCGCTCGCCCGGTGGCATGAGCCGGAAGGCATAGGTCTGATCCATCTCCATGAACGGCGAGACGTGGAGCCGCTTTGGCGCGGTCTGGTGGATCGCGAGGCCGGGTGCCTCGCTCACTTCCAGCAGGTAGGTGTGGCGCTGGCCGAAGGTGTTGTTGACCTCGTACAGGATTGCAGTGAGCCGGCCACCCGCCGTACTGCAATAATAGATGCTGATCGGATTGAACGCGAAGCCCAGCAGCCGCGGCATGGTCAGCAGCCTGATCTTGAGATCGTTAGTGCCAATACCAGCCTGTTCGAGCCGCCAGGCAACCTGTTCGCGTAGCGGGACCGCGCTGCCATCGCCATGATCGCGGGTGCGGAACGAGAACAAGTTGAAGTGATCAAGTGAAAACAGCCGCAGCTCACGGTCAAGCAGGTCCAGTTCGTCCAGATCGAGCAGCATCAGCGCCATTCGATAAGCGAAGCGGTGCCGCTTGGGCCGCAGCCGCCGGTGCATCACCCGGCCGCGATAGAGGACCGACCCCTTGGTCACAGCTCGGCATTTTCCCGGGTAAACGCATGAATCCGGCCCGAGGGATGGGCGACTTGCCAGGGACGGGACAGGCCGCCCAATTGCTCGGCCACGGCGAGCCCGGCCTGCAAGCCGTCCTCATGAAACCCGGCGCCGAAATAGGCCCCGCAGAACCAGGTGTTGCGGCGCCCTTGCAGCGACCAAAGCTCGCGCTGGGCGCGCACCGCAGCGCCATCGAACAGCGGGTGCAGATAGCTCCCTTGCCAATGGACCAAGGCCGGATCGGGCAGGGTCAGCGGGTTGAGCGTGACCAGCATTGGCGCGGCCGTATCCAGATGCTGCAGCCGGTTCATCCAATAGGTAACCGCCGGTTCCACCGCAGAATCGCGGCCTTGCAGGAAATTCCACGCTGACCAGACCTTGCGGCGCTGCGGCATCAGGCGCGGATCGCTGTGCAGCACCGCCTGGTTGATCGCATATTTGAACGGACTGAGCAGGCGGCGCTCGGGTTCGTCCGGCTGGTCGAGCATGGCCAATGCCTGATCGGCGTGAGCCGCGATCACTACATGGTCGAACTGCTCGCTGGCCGCGTCGGTAATCACTGTAACGCCGTGCCCGCTGCGCGTAATCCGCCGCACTGGGGCGCCGCTGCGCACCGTTCCCTTGAATGCCGCGAGCAGCGCCGCGACGTAACGCTGGCTGCCGCCGCGCACCGTATGCCATGGCGGACGAGCGCCGGTCTGCAGCAGCGCGTGGTTCTGGCAAAAGGCGATGAAGGCCGCCGCCGGGTAGTCGCGGATCCCCAGCGATGGGCTTGACCAGATCGCCGCCGCCATCGGGTACAGATGATCTTCGCGGAACGCCGCGCCAAAGCCCTTGCGGTCGAGATAATGCTCGAGGGTTTCATCGCCAAGCGACGCCAGATCGCGCGGTGCCTCGCGGTAGAAGCGCTGCAGATCGTGCAGCATCGTCCAGAACCGGGGGCGCAGCAGGTTGCGTTTTTGTGCGAACAGTCCCGCCAGCCCGCTGCCCGAATACTCGTGCGCGCCGCCGCCCAGTGAAACCGCGAATGACATCTCGGTCTCATCCGAGGGCACGTTGAGGTGGCGCAGCATGGCGGTGAGGTTGGGGTAAGTCTGCTGGTTGAACACGATGAACCCGGTATCAACCGGAGTGCCAGCCACCCCAACCGTATGGCTGTGCCCGCCGATCCGCTGATCAGCCTCGAACAACGTGACGCGGTGCCGCTGGTTGAGCAGCCATGCGGCGGAGAGTCCGGAGATGCCGCTGCCGATAACTGCAATGGTCATTGGTGCACGCACGCTGGGGATCAAGCCGGCCTCGCTGGCAGGTTCGCGGTACATCGGGCAGACGGCTCCTGAACTGAGTCACAGCGCAGGGAACCCGCGCGCATGACAGCAGATACGCACGAGGCGGCGTTCGGATGCAGACGGGCTCAGTTAATTCGGGCAGGCGCGCAGCCCGGCGCGAGCTCAGCTGGTGGTCAGCTCGCGCACATCGGTCAGCCGTCCGGTCACCGCGGCGGCCGCGGCCATCGCCGGGCTGACCAGATGGGTGCGGCTGCCTGGGCCCTGGCGGCCGACGAAATTGCGGTTGCTAGTCGAAGCGCAGCGTTCACCTAGTGGGACTTTGTCGGGGTTCATGCCGAGGCAGGCCGAGCAACCCGGTTCACGCCATTCGAACCCGGCGGCGGTGAAGATCTGGTCGAGCCCTTCGGCTTCGGCCATCGCTTTGACCAGACCGGAGCCCGGTACGACGATCGCCCACTTGACGTTCGCGGCCTTGGTCCGGCCCTTGAGCACGGCGGCAGCGGCGCGCAGGTCTTCGATCCGGCTGTTGGTGCAGCTGCCGATGAACACGTTTTCAATCGCCACGTCCTGCATCCGTTGGCCGGGGGTCAGCCCCATATAATCGAGCGATTTTTGCGCAGCGACCTGCTTGCCGGGATCAGCAAAGCTGGTCGGCTCTGGAACCACCCCGGTGATCGGCACCACGTCTTCAGGGCTGGTGCCCCAGGTGACGCTGGGGGCGATTTGCGCCGCATCGATCACCACGACCTTGTCATATGCTGCGCCCGGATCGGTGGCGAGGCTGGTCCACCACGCCACGGCAGCGTCCCAATCGGCCCCGCGCGGTGCGTAGGGGCGGCCTTTGAGGTAAGCGAAAGTAGTCGCATCGGGCGCAATCAACCCGGCGCGCGCGCCATGCTCGATTGCCATGTTGGAGACGGTCAGCCGCCCTTCGAGGCTGAGGCCGCGCACCGCGCTGCCGGTATATTCGATCACGTAACCAGTGCCGCCCGCCGCGCCCAGCTGACCGGTGATATGCAGTACCAGGTCCTTGGCAGTGACGCCGGGGCCCAGCTCACCTTCAACCCGCACTTCCATCGCTTTGGACTGCTTGAGCAACAGCGTTTGCGTCGCCAGGACATGCTCAACCTCGCTAGTGCCGATTCCAAACGCGAGCGCGCCCAGCCCGCCATGGCAAGCAGTGTGGCTATCACCGCAGACAATTGTTGCGCCCGGCAGCGAGAAGCCCTGTTCGGGGCCGACCACGTGGACGATTCCCTGTTCAGCGTCGGCATCGCCGATCAGCCGGATCCCGAATTCGGGCGCATTGCGCTCCAGTGCGGCGAGCTGCTGCGCGCTTTCGGGGTCGGCAATCGGGATGCGTTGGCCCGCGCCATCGCGCCGCGCGGTGGTCGGCAGGTTGTGATCGGGGACCGCCAGGGTCAGATCAGGCCGGCGCACGGTCCGCCCCGCCAGCCGCAGCGCTTCGAAGGCCTGCGGGCTGGTCACTTCGTGGACCAGATGGCGGTCGATATAGATCAGCGCGGTGCCGTCAGCATGGCTTTCAACCACGTGAGCGTCCCAGATCTTCTGATAGAGTGTGCGCGCGGTGCTGGTCATCAGCGCGCGTTAGACCCAGCCCGGCGCGAAATGCAAGCAGGGCGTCGCTTGGGGCCGCACTGCCGGCGGCAATGGTATTGGTATTGTCACAGGTCAGCCCCTATATCGGACCTATGACCGCCTTACCCTATTACTTTCCGATCCAGATTGTCCCCGATGACATTGACTTCATGGGACACGTCAACAATGCTCGCTATCTGTCGTGGGTGCAGGATGCCGTCTTGTCGCACTGGCACAAGCTGGCCCCGGCCGAGGCGGTGGCCAAGCACGGCTGGGTCGCGCTCAAGCACGAGATTACTTACCGCAAGCCCGCCTTCCTGAATGACGAGGTGATCGCCAAGGTCGTGCTGGAAAGTACGCAAGGCGCGCGGGCGTTTTACGAAACCGTGGTCAAACGCGGTGAGGAAGTGCTGGCTGAGGTGAAATCGAGCTGGTGTTTCATTGATCGCCAGACTCTGCGCCCTGCGCGAATCGGGCAGGAGATTGCGGCGTTTTTCTTTCCGCCCGAAGAACCGGTTTAGCCTGCGTCTGCGGCCGCATAGCGCGCGGCAGTCTCCCGGATCAGCGCAATCATGTTGGGCACGCCTTGAGTGCGGTTGGATGAAAGCTGGCGGCTCAGCTCGAACGGTGCGAGCGCCACGGTAATGTCGCATGCTGCAACATCTGCGGCCGGTTGATCCTGCACTGCTGAAAGCACCAGCGCGACGATCCCCTTGGTAATCGCGGCATTGCTGTCCGCCAGAAAATGAAGCCGGCCATCATCCAGCCGGGTGGGATAGACCCAGACCGAAGCCGAGCAACCGCGCACCAGCGTGGCGTCGGTTTTGAGCGCAGCGGGCATATCTTCCAGCTCGCGGCCCAGCTCAATCAGCAGGCGGTAGCGTTCATCACCTTCGAGGAAGAGGTATTCTTCGAGAATGTCGGGAAGGGTGCGCATGGCGGCGCGTCTAGCATCTGTAGGTCAGCGCGCAATGGGGCAGGTGTAGACCTGGCTACGCGGAAAGCCCGCCCGGCCGGGTCACCGCGTAATAGATCACATAAAACCAACCCAATACGCCGTGGACCAAGGCCCAGACAATCGACTTGTTGATGCTCCACGATATGGCCACGGCAATCGCGCTGCCCAGGCCAATTCCGGCTTTGGCGGCACTGCCGGAATGGTCGTTCACAGGTCCACCCCGGCGGCAATCGCTTCGAGTTTGCGGATCCGCTCTTTGAGGTCGGCAATCTCGATCCGCGCCATACCGGTGCCTGCGCCGCCTTCAATCTCACCCCGGTGGCCATTGGGGTGGCCGGTAGTCAGCATTTCAAGCTCGCGGGTCTTGAGCGTCAGCCAGCCTTGCCAGCCGCGCAAGCCTGCCATGGTGATGATGACCGTGGCCAACAGGGCACTGGCCGCCATCAGGAGTATTTCGCTGGTCATTGCCTATTCCTCCTTCCGTGCGCGCGGGCTATTTGCCGCGCAGGCTTTCAATTTCGGCAGCCAAAGCATGTGTTTGGCGGCCATCGGTGGCGATCCGTTCGAGCACGTGCAGGCGCTCGCGCAGATCGGCTATTTCGCGCTGCTGCTCCAGTTCGCGCGGGCTGGGCTGGGCTGGATCGAGCAGGGCCTGCGCGCCGTGCCTGGCCTGCCGGCGGCTCCACTTGTCGGTCCCTTTGAAGACCTGTGCCAGCCGCACGATCGAGCTGGTAATGATGGCGACCAGCACGATTGCAATAACGCCTCCGCTCATGTGAAAATGCTCCCAGCTTGGCTTAGTTGACGGGTTCGCGCAGGTCTTCGATCTGCGCTGAAAGGGCGGTGGTCTTGTCCGTAGCAATGCGTTCGAGCACGCGGATGCGGTGCTCCAGCTTGACGACATGATCGCTGCGTTCGGGCTGGGCGGGCGCAATTGCGGTCTGCGTTCGCAGTTCGGCAAGGCGTTCCTTGTGTTCAAGGCGGCGGCGATAGGCCGAGCCGAACACGTTGAAAATCGCGACCAGCCCGCCCATGGCTATCATTAGCCCGATGACATCCCCAAATTCCATTATACTTCCTCCTGCCTGGCGCGCAGCGCTTCGATCTGGTGGTTCAATTGATAGCCGCTGTCGGTGACGATCCGCTCGACATTGCCCATCCGGTCTTTGATGCCGCCAAGTTCAGCCCGCAGTGTAGCGTTTTCCTGAGTCAGCAGCTTGATCCGCTCGCCATCATCGCTGGTGGTCTTGGGATAGAGCTTTTGCCCCCAGCTGCCGCTGAGCGGATAGCCGGCCCGGATTTTCAGCCAGGTGTTCAGTACCACGCCGCCGGTGATGATAAACGCAATCGCAATTATCACCGGCGATGCGAGGCGGATGATTTCCATGACGTCTTCCGGGTTCATGAACGACCACTCCGGTCATCGTGCAGCGTTTCGACTTTGCCGGGATCGCGCAACGCCTCGATCTGCGTGGCGACTTCGTAGCCTTTGTCGGTCACGATCCGTTCGAGCACTTTGACCCGGCCGGCATAGTGATCCAGCTGTTCGCGCAGTTCGGAATTTTCAGCCTTGAGCTGCTGCGCCGCCTGATCGTCAGCCTTGCTGGTCTTGCCGCCCCATTCATCTTCGACGGGGTAGCCATGCCGGGCCCGGATCCAGTTGTTGATCAACCATCCGCCGGTCGAAATCGCGATGATCGCGATCACAAAATCGGGTCCACCAAAGATCATCGCGACGTCTCCGAATTGCGATCATCGAGCAGCGCATCAACCTTGCGGGCATCGCGCAGCGCCTCGATCTGGGTGGCGACATCGTAGCCCTTGTCGGTGACGATCCGTTCGAGCACCCGCACGCGGTCTTCAAGCTGGGTATTGTTGGTGGCGTACCGGGCGGCCTTTTCGGCGGCAGTTTCGGACTGGATCTTGGCCATTTTTTGCTGGTGGCTGGTCCAGACCCCCAGCATGCCCACGCCAATGCCCATGATCGGGATCAGGACGCCAATTTCTCCAATAGACATTTCAATTCCCCCTCAGGAATGGTGATCAGCGAAGCCGCTCGATTTCGGCGGACAGGCGCGGATTGCTGCTGACGTAGAAGGTTTCGACATCGGCCAGGCGGCGATCGATATCGCGGAACTGGGCGCGCACTTCACGGGCTGTCCGGCTGGGTGACTGGCGCACCCCTTGCCAGAACTTCTGCTCTTGCGGGTTGGCATAGAGATGCTCCGGCTTTTTGGGCGCGAAGAATTTGAGCGCGACATAGACGAGCGGGATGAAGCCCGCGCCCATCATGGTCAGGCCAACTGCGGCGAGCCGGACCCACAGCACATCGACCCCGGTGTAATCGGCGATCCCGGCGCAGACGCCAAAGATTTTGCCATTCACTTTGTCGCGGTAAAAACGGGTGCGCGGGCTA
The DNA here is from genome assembly GCA_031410255.1 of Novosphingobium sp. Lineage (GTDB taxonomy): Bacteria > Pseudomonadota > Alphaproteobacteria > Sphingomonadales > Sphingomonadaceae > Novosphingobium. Next base: position 28,920 of record JANNYT010000138.1, read on the forward strand.
TTCATTGGTCGGTCCCTTTCTGGTGGCCGGTTCGCGTTGGTCCTGGGCCACCGTGCTATTGTGCGTGTCGTTGTGCGGTTCGGAAAAAGTGCGGGTCAGGTGATCGGTAAAATGTTCGGGCGGCTTCTTCGGGGTGATCATGGCGATCAGGAAATAGAGCGGGATGATCAGGCCGAACCCGGTAAAGATCAGCGCCACCGCCCCCAGCCGGAACCACAGGGCATCAGCGCCAAAGTAATCCTCGAACCCTGCACATACCCCCAGCAACTTGCCGTTGAAGGTGTTGCGGCGATATTTGCGGCTCGGTTCCATTATTTGCTGGTCCGGGCCTTGGTGATGCGGCGGCGTTCGATCTCGTCGAGCGGGTTGGTTTCGATTTCCGCTTCGGGCAACTGGCGCTGGGCCTGGAATTCGGGGTTGTCGGCGGCAACCAGCCGTTCGACCGTATCCATCCGCGCGTCGAGCCGGCGGGCGACCTGATAAAGCTCGTCAAGCAAGCTTTCATCGTCATTGGTCAGCGTCGGGGCGGTCTTCCAGCGGGTGATGTAGTGCATGATCAGCCACGGCAGGCCGATCACAATGATCGGCACGATGAGCACTGCGGTAATATCAAATTCCATGGCTTAAGCCTCCTGTTCGTCGGCAGCGTCGCCGTTCAGCGCGCGCTTCATCGCGGCAAGTTCTTCATCAATTTTGTCGGCCCCGGCCAAGGCCGCGATCTCGTCCGACAGACTGGGCTTGGAGCTGTTGTCAGCCAGGTTGAGCGCATCGGCGCGGCCTTCGGCATAGTCGACCCGGCGTTCCAGCTGGTCAAACCGGGCCATTGCCTCGTCGACCCGCTCGCTGGCCAGCAGCGTGCGCAGCTTGACCCGGTTCTCGGCGCTTTCCAGCCGGGCGACGATCGAGCCTTGGCGGGCGCGGGCTTCGCGCAGCCGGGTCTGGAGTTTGTCGATGTCGAGCTCGTAAGCGCGCAAGGCATCGTCGAGTACCGAGATTTCAGCTTTCAGCTGTTCGGCCATATCGCCAGCCTTCTTCTTTTCGATCAGCGCAGCGCGGGCCAGGTCTTCGCGATCCTTGCTCAGCGCCAGGCCAGCCTTTTCGCCCCAATCGGCCTGCAGCCGGTCCAGCTTGACGGTGTGGCGGTGCATTTCCTTTTGATCGGCGATCGTCCGGGCGGCGCTGGCGCGCACTTCGACCAGCGTCTCTTCCATTTCGAAGATGATCATCCGGATCATTTTTTCTGGATCGTCGGCCTTGTCCAGCAGGTCGCTGAAATTGGCGGCGATGATATCACGCGTGCGGCTGAAAATGCCCATCCAGGGTACTCCGGAAATGTAAGAGGAAGTCGAAGAAGTCGGGGTCGGGGTGCGGCGCAGGCGCTCTACCTCATCATCGAAGCGTGAAGTGCGGTGTGACCCGCCCAAACCCAATGACGAACCCAATGATGACAGCGAGGTCTGGGCCGGAACACCCGGGCGGCGCGGGGACTGGGCTGCGCCATCGGGGGTTGCCTGGGATTCCGGCCCAAGCGGTGAAAGAGGATCATGGCCCATCTTGCGGCTCAAGCTTGCTGCGCCGAAACGCTGCCCGAAACGCCGGCGGTCAGCGCCGCGAGCGCGGCGCCATCGAGCTGCTGCGCCAGCACCACGACATTGAAGCCAAGCATGGCGACAACGCTGAGCAAGACGGCCCGGTCGAGGGTGGAGGTGAACTTCGTGAACATGTGCTGCCTCTCTGATTGGGGAGCGGGAGTGGAGTTGTTCACCTCTCAGCAAGCTGCGTGCCAAACCCGAAAAACGGCCAATTTGTGCCTTGATGACGGCAATTCGACGAACGACATTTAGTGATGATTGCGCAGTGTTGGGAAATTCCGCTATATATTGGGCATGGACCGCAGCACACAATTCGTCGGGCAATCGACCGCCTTCTTGGATTCGGTCGAACGCGCCAGCCGCGCCGCTCCGTTGCAGCGCCCGGTCCTGGTGATCGGAGAGCGCGGGACCGGAAAGGAATTGATCGCCGCGCGGCTCCATCAGCTCAGCCGCCGCTGGCAGGAACCGATGGTCACGCTCAATTGCGCGGCCTTGCCGGAAACGTTGATCGAGGCGGAGCTGTTTGGTCATGAGCAAGGGGCCTTCACCGGCGCTACCAGAGCGCGTGCCGGGCGGTTTGAAGAAGCCGACAAAGGGACGCTTTTTCTCGACGAATTGGCGACCTTGTCGATGGCCGCGCAGGAGCGCTTGCTGCGCGCGGTTGAATATGGCGAGGTTACGCGGATCGGCTCTTCGCGCGCGATCCGAGTCGATGTGCGGATTGTCGCCGCCACTAACGAGGATTTGCCGCGGCTGGCCGAGGAGGGCCGGTTCCGCGCCGACTTGCTCGACCGGCTGAGCTTTGAGGTGATCACCCTGCCGCCGCTGCGGGTGCGCGACGGCGATATTGCGGTTCTGGCCAACTATTTCGGCGGGCGGATGGCGACAGAGCTGAGCTGGGAAAGCTGGCCCGGATTCTCCAGCGAAACGATGCGCGCGCTCGAAGAATATCAGTGGCCGGGGAATGTGCGCGAACTGCGCAATGTGATCGAACGCGCGATCTATCGCTGGGACAACTGGGATGCGCCGGTCGGCCATGTCGCCTTCGATCCGTTCGACAGCCCGTGGAAACCTTCGGCGGCGCAGCCGGGTGAGGCTTTTGTGCCAGGTACTCCAGCTGAACCCCGCAGCAGTCCGGCACCGGTTCCGCATTACGACAGTGTTACTGACTTGCGCGCGGCGGTCGATGGGCACGAGAAGGCGATTGTCGAACACGCGCTGAGCAAGCACCGCTATAACCAGCGCCAGACCGCCAAGGCGCTCGGCCTGAGCTATGACCAATTGCGCCACGCGATGAAAAAGCATGGGCTGAGCGAGCGGGTTTAACCGGTTGTTGAGCGGCTATTGCTAGGGCGGGCCCGATAGCGAGGAGGCCGCCATGGCAATCGGTAAGATGTTCAAACGCACAATCCAAGCTGTCGCGGCGGTCTGGTTGCTGTTCATGCTGATGATCGGGATTGGCGGGACTTACCTTGAGCATAATCCTGCATCCGGGTTGGCGGCGGTTGGCGGGTTTGTTTTTGTCGATCCCGAAGCCGGGGTGTTCACACAAGCCGGGCAATTCATCAACGGCGCGACCAAGGCAGGCAAGGTCGTGCAAGATACCAAGCGCGACGAGGCCAACGACAAGGCCAACCGCGAGATTGAGCGTAAGGAAGCCGAAAGCCGACGCTTCAATGAACCGAACTACTATTCGGGCGATGACTACGCCCCGCGCTAGGCCAATGCTGCCAGCTTGACTTGCGACCGATTTGAGCTTTTCCTCGCGGTTCCAATTCAATACGTTGCGAGGCGCCGATGAAACTGCTTGCCCTGATCGCGCCGCTCGTCGCTGTGCTCCTGGCCGCGCCCGTGCTCGCCGATCCCGCCAAGAGTGAACTGGCAGCGGCCAGTGCGGCCGAGGTGCGCGGCGCGGAAATCTATGCCTACGATCAAGCCGCCTGGCATTCGACCGACCAGATGCAGGACGATATGAGCAGCACTGGTTTGTCGGCAGGCACGCTGCGCGAACGCGGGCTGGCCGGGTTCATCGTCGAGCCGGCGAATGATGGCCTGCTGCTGGCTACATATTACGGCAAAAAGGACGGCAAGACCTTTGCAATCGCACGCTATTGGATGGCTGGCAGCACCGTAAAGCGGGGCGGGCTGGTGAGCGCGGGTGACGATGCAGCGCTGTCGCCACTGGCGCTCAAACTGATCGAGCGGCGTGAGCAGGCGGCCGCCATTGCGCTGGCCGATGAAGCCGGGATCTGCACCGACGCTGCGCCCAACACAGTCGTGCTGCCGCCGCGCCCCGATGGTTCGATCCCGGTCTATCTGATGTCTGCCATGGTAAAAAGCGGCAGCTTCCCGGCGGGCGGGCATTACCTCTATGTGTTCGATGCGGGCGGTAAGCTGGTCAGTAAGCGGCCCTTCACCAAAAGCTGTGTCGCGATCGAATGGGGTGATCTGCCCAAGGGCGCGGTGGCCGCAGGGGTCTCGCACCTGCTTGATCCGCAGCCGACCGAAATCCATGTGTTCATCAGTCTCAACATGCCGGTCCCACTGGGTGTCATCACCTCCAGCAACCGGGAATTCTGGTTGGTCGATCACGGGCACATCACCTTCAAGCAAGTGATGGACCAGCAGCCTTAAGGGGCCTTGCCTTTCGCCACAAACAAGCTTATCGGGCCATCAATCCCGAAATTGTGAAGCAATCAGGGGCTGGCGCCAGACGGGGCCGGCGCCGAACTGCTTTGCAACTGGCGGGCCCGCAGGAGCAAGCATGGCGAATATCGCGCGCATTACCCAGATTGTTGAGCCGGAGGCACGCGCCCTCGGCTTCGATCTGGTGCGCGTGATTGTGTTCGGCAAAAGCGAAGTGGGCGACGAGGAAGTAACCCTGCAGATCATGGCCGAGCGGCCCGAGACCGGGCAGCTGGTGATCGAAGACTGCGCCGCGCTGTCACGCCGGGTGTCCGATGCGATGGACGCGCTGGAAGACGCTGGCGAGATGCTGATCGAGGAAGCGTACCGGCTCGAAGTATCTTCGCCCGGGATCGACCGGCCGCTTACCCGGGCCAAGGATTTTGCCAACTGGGCCGGGCATGAAGCGCGGGTTGCGCTGAACGCGCCGGTGGATGGTAACCGCAAGAGTGTGCAGGGCGATCTGATCGGCATCGATGGCGATCTGATCAGCCTTGAAGATCGCAAGTCGGGGCGGGTCGAGTTTCCGTTGTCCGACATTCATTCCGCCAAGCTGGTCTTGACCGACCGGCTGATTGCCGCCACGCGCCCGCTGGATAGCAGCGGCGTTGATGAAATTCTCGAAGAACAGGAAGACTGATTAATGGCCAGTCCAATCTCCGCCAACCGCGCTGAATTGCTCGCAATCGCTACTTCGGTGGCGACCGAGAAGATGATCGACAAGTCGATCGTCATCGAGGCGATGGAAGAAGCGATCCAGAAGTCGGCGCGCAACCGCTACGGCGCTGAAAACGACATCCGGGCCAAGCTCGATCCGCGCACCGGCGATCTGCGGCTGTGGCGCGTGGTCGAAGTGGTTGAAGAGGTTGAGGATTACTTCAAGCAGGTTGACCTCAAGGCCGCGCAAAAGCTCGACGCCAATGCCAAGCTGGGCGATTTCATCGTCGACCCGCTGCCGCCGGTTGAACTGGGCCGGATCGATGCACAGTCGGCCAAGCAGGTGATCTTCCAGAAGGTCCGTGATGCTGAGCGTGAGCGTCAGTATGAAGAATACAAGGACCGCGCCGACGAACTGGTCACCGGCGTGATCAAGTCGGTCGAATTTGGCCACGTGATCGTCAATCTGGGCCGCGCCGAGGGCGTCATTCGCCGCGATCAGCAGATCCCGCGCGAAATGGCCCGCGTTGGCGAGCGCGTCCGCGCGCTGATCATGAAGGTTGAGCGTAACAACCGCGGCCCGCAGATCTTCCTCAGCCGCGCGCATCCTGAATTCATGAAGAAGCTGTTCGCGCAGGAAGTGCCTGAAATCTATGACGGCATCATCACGATTATGGCCGCAGCCCGCGATCCGGGCAGCCGCGCCAAGATTGGTGTCATCAGCCGCGACAGCAGCATTGATCCGGTCGGCGCTTGCGTCGGCATGAAGGGCAGCCGCGTGCAAGCCGTCGTGCAGGAATTGCAGGGCGAAAAGATCGACATCATCCCGTGGAGCGAAGACACCGCGACTTTCGTGGTCAACGCGCTGCAGCCTGCAACGGTCAGCCGCGTGGTGATTGATGAGGAAGAAAGCCGGATCGAAGTGGTGGTCCCCGACGATCAGCTCAGCCTGGCGATTGGTCGGCGCGGGCAGAACGTGCGGCTGGCGAGCCAGCTGACCGGCAGCCAGATCGACATCCTGACCGAGGCCGAATCGAGCGAGAAGCGCCAGCGCGAATTCGCCGAACGTTCGAAGATGTTCGAGGAAGAGCTCGACGTTGACGAAACGCTGTCGCAGCTGCTGGTTGCTGAAGGCTTCACCGAGCTGGAAGAAGTTGCCTATGTCGAACTGGCCGAACTGGCCACGATCGAAGGCTTCGACGAAGAGCTGGCCGAAGAGCTGCAGAGCCGCGCGCAAGATGCGCTCGACCGCCGCGAGGTAGCGCATCGCGAACAACGCCGCGCGCTGGGCGTGGAAGATGCCTTGGCCGCAATGCCGCATCTGACCGAAGCGATGCTGGTCGTGCTGGGCAAGGGCGGGATCAAGACGCTCGACGATCTGGCCGATCTGGCAACTGACGAGCTGATCGCCAAGAAGCGCGCCGAACAACGCCGCCGCGATGGCTCTGCGCCGCCGCGCCGCGAACGCGAGCAGGATCGCGGCGGGGTGCTGGGCGACTTCAACCTGTCCGAAGATCAGGGCAACGAAATCATCATGGCCGCACGCGCCCACTGGTTCGAAGAAGAGCCAGCAGCAGAGGAGGCCGCTGATGCGGATTCCTCACAATGAACCGCTAGATTCCGGCAGCCCCGGGGGGCCAGACCGGCCCCAGACGCACGGCTCAGCCAAGGTTGAGCCGGAGCGCAAGTGTGTCCTGAGCGGCGAGCTTGGTGCGCGCGATGCGCTGATCCGGCTGGCGATCTCACCCGATGGCCTCGTGCTGCCCGATGCTTTGGCGCGCGCGCCGGGGCGCGGCGCCTGGATCGGGGTCAGCCGCGCCGAGCTTGAAACCGCGCTGGCCAAAGGCAAGCTCAAGGGCGCGCTGGCCCGTGCGTTCAAGGGTGCCGTCCTGACCATTCCGGCTGACTTGCCCGAGCGGATCGAGACGGCGCTGCGCCGCGCCTTTACCGACCGGCTCGGGCTGGAAATGAAGGCCGGCAAGCTGCTGGTCGGCTCTGACCGGATCGCCGAAAACGCCCGGATGGGCAAAGTTGCGTGGCTCGCCCATGCCAGCGACGCGGGCGAAGATGGCTCGCGCAAGCTTGATCAGGCCTGGCGGGTTGGCCGCGAAGAAGAAGGCTCCGGCCACCGCGGCATCACCTTGCCACTGGACCGGGCGACGCTGTCTGTGGCATTGGGCCGCGACAATGTCGTGCATATGGCGCTGACCGACCGCTCGGCGGCGGCGCGCCTCGAAGTTCCGCTGCAGCGCTTGCTGCGCTTTGCGGGACAGGCACGCGCGAATGAACGCAATCCCGGCGAACCAGTGGCTGCAACGCCCGCCGCTTCGCCAGACATCGCACCCGGCCCCGGCCGGGCGCACACGAATTGAGCTTTGAAGGACAGATTTGAGCATGAGCGACACCGAAGACAAACCGACGCTGGGCCGCAAGCCATTGGGGCTGAAGCGCTCGGTCGAATCGGGCCTGGTCCAGCAGACCTTCAGCCACGGCCGCACCAACAAGGTGGTGGTCGAGGTCAAGCGCCGCAAACTGATGGGCAAGCCCGGCGAAGCCCCGGTTGCAGAGCCGCAGCCAGTCGCCGCACCTGCGCCCGCCCCGGCGCCGGTCGCTGCTGCGCCCAAGCCCGCCGTGCCCAAGCCCGCGCCCAGCAGCAACGAAACCCCTCAGGAACGCGTCGCACGGCTGCAGCGTGAGGCTGAGGAAGACCGGCTGCGCACCGGCGAAGCAACCAACCGCCGTGAGGCCGAAGAACGCCAGCAGGCAATCGACGACGAGCGCCGCCGTGCTGACGACAAGCTCAAGCCTGCTGCTGCGCCTGCGCCAGTGGCGGCCGCAGCGCCTGCTCCTGTGGCAGCCGCCACGCCAGTTGCCGTAGCCGAGCCTGCGCCCGAAGCTGTCGCTGAAACCACCGACGCCGCGCCGCGCGCTGCAACAGCAGCTGCGCCTGCTGCGCGCCGGTTTACCCCGGTTGCCGCGCCCAAGCGTCCGGAACCGGCCAAGAAGGCTGCGCACCCGCGCGACAAGACTCCGGCTGAGCGTCGCCATTCGGGCAAGCTGACCGTCAGCCGCGCGCTCAATGAGGACGAAGGCGCCCGCGCCCGCAGCCTCGCCGCCTTGAAGCGCGCGCGCGAAAAGGAAAAGCGCGCGCACTTTGCCGGGCAAAGCCAGCCGCGTGAAAAGCAGGTCCGCGATGTTCAGGTACCAGAATCGATCAGCGTGCAGGAACTGGCCAACCGCATGGCCGAAAAGGGCGGCGACCTGATCAAGGCGCTGTTCAAGATGGGCGTGCCCGTCGCGATGGGCGACTTCATCGATCAGGACACCGCTGAATTGCTGGTCACCGATTTTGGCCACAACATCGTCCGCGTATCCGACAGCGATGTTGACATCGTTGCGGCCGAAGATGTCGATGCCGATGAAACGCTGGTGACGCGTCCGCCGGTGGTGACGATCATGGGCCATGTCGATCACGGCAAGACCAGCCTGCTGGATGCATTGCGCGGCACCGATGTGGTGCGCGGCGAAGCGGGCGGGATCACGCAGCATATCGGCGCTTATCAGATCAAGACCAAGCAAGGCGATCTGATCACCTTCCTCGATACGCCGGGCCACGAAGCCTTTATCGAAATGCGTCAGCGCGGTGCCAATGTCACCGACATCGTCATCCTGGTGGTGGCCGGTGATGACGGGATCATGCCGCAGACGATTGAGGCGATCAATCATACCAAGGCCGCTGGCGTGCCGATGATCGTGGCGATCACCAAGAGCGACCGCCCCGAATACAACGCCCAGAAGATCCGCGAACGGCTGCTCGAACACGAAGTGGTGGTCGAGGCAATGTCGGGCGATGTGCAGGACGTTGAGGTTTCGGCCAAGACCGGGGCCGGGCTGGACCAGCTGATCGAAAAGATCATGCTGCAGGCCGAACTGCTCGAACTGCGCGCCAACCCCGATCGCTCGGCAGAGGCTGCGGTGGTCGAGGCCCGGCTCGATAAGGGCAAGGGTCCGCTCGCCACCGTGCTGATTACCCGCGGCACGCTGAAAGTCGGCGATATTCTGGTGGTCGGCACTCACGCCGGGCGCGTCCGCGCGATGCTGGATGACAAGGGCCGCCAGATCAAGGCGGCAACGCCCGCCATGCCAGTCGAAGTGCTGGGGATCGGCGGCGTGCCAATGGCCGGGGACACCTTGACCGTGGTCGACAGCGAGGCGCGCGCGCGCGAAGTCGCCGTTTACCGTCAGGAACAGGCCACCGCCAAGCGCACCACCACCGCCCCTGCCAGTATCGAGAACATGTTCTCGGCGCTGAAGGACAAGCAGACCGTGCTGGAATATCCAGTGGTCATCAAGGCTGACGTGCAAGGCAGCGCCGAAGCGATTGTCAACGCACTCAACAAGATCTCGAACGACGAGATCAAGGTCCGCGTGCTCAGCTCGGGCGTCGGCGCGATCACCGAAAGCGACGTCAATCTGGCGTTTGCGTCTGGCGCGCCGGTGATCGGCTTCAATGTCCGGCCCAATGCCAAGGCGCGCGAAATGGTCGAGCGGCACAAGGTCCGGATGAAATACTTCGACGTGATCTATCACCTGACCGAAGACGTCGCCAAAGAGATGGCTGGCATCTGGGGGCCAGAGATCATCGAGACGGTCGTCGGCCGGGCCGAGGTCAAGGATGTGTTCAACGCCGGCAAGCGCGACAAGGCGGCTGGTCTGCTGGTGCTGGAAGGCTACATCAAGAAGGGCATCTTCGCCCGTCTGACCCGCAACGATGTGATCGTCTCAAAGACGGTGATCGCCTCGCTGCGGCGCTTCAAGGACGATGTCCCCGAAGTGCGCGCTGGTCTGGAATGCGGCGTCGTGCTGCAGGACACCAACGATCTCAAGGCCGGCGATACGCTCGAAGTGTTCGAGGTTGAGGAGCGCGAACGGACCCTGTGAGCGAAGAGCCTGACGAGGAAACCATCGCGCGGCGTTCCAGAAACGCCAATACGACGATGGGCTGTATGGGGGAGGGACTGGGCTGTGCCTGGATACTCTCCTGCCTCGTCTTGGTAATTCTGCCCGTTGGGTTCATGTGGCATTGAACATGGCAAACGCATCGACCACCACTGAAACCCGCTCGGTTCGCCTGCTCAAGGTGGGCGAGCAGGTGCGCCATGTGATGTCGGAGCTGCTGAGCCGGCAGATGGTGCACGATGAGGTGCTGACGGCGCGCGCGGTCAGCGTCACCGAGGTGCGGATGTCGCCTGATCTGCGCCACGCCACGGTGTTCATCAAACCGCTGCTTGGCGCGGACGAGGAGATCGTGCTCAAGGCGCTGCGCACCAACACCGCCTATTTCCAGAAAGAAGTGGCCGGTAAACTGAAGCTGCGCTTTGCTGCCAAGCTCAAATTCCTGCCCGACGAGAGCTTTGACGAGGCGGAGCGGATCGAAAAGCTGCTGCGCATGCCCGAAGTCCTGCGCGATCTCGACGAGCCGGAAGCGCCGGGCGAACCCGAAACCTAACCCGGCACCAGCCGCGCGGTGATGGTGATCGTCACCTTCTTGCCGACGACCATCGGGTAAGCCGTCATCCCGAACTCCCTGCGGTTGATCGCCGCCACACCGGTCAGCTCGATCGGTGCGGGCCCACTGATCTGCGCGGGCGGATCGCGGAAGGTGACCATCAAGGTGCAAGGCCGGGTCACCCCGCGCGCGGTGATCTGCCCTTCGATCCGGGCGGTCGTCGCACCGGTCATGGTCATGCGGTGGCCCGAGAAGCTGATCGCGGGGAAGTGCGCTACATCGAAGAAGTCCGGCCCGCGCAGGTAAGCGGTATCGCTGTTGCTGCCAGCGGTCATCTGCGCGGCATCGAGCGCCACATCAAGGTCGATCATTTCGAGCTGGTCGGGCACCAGCCGGATCGCGCCGCGCATCGTCGGGAACCGGGCGGTCTTGCTGCCAAAGCCCATGTAGGACACCTTGGCGCTGACTTGACTGCGCGCGCCGTCGAGCTGGTAGTGGTAGGATGGGCTGGCGGCGGCGAGCGCCAGCAGTGGGGCCAGGGCTAACAGTCTTCGCACCGGTGACCCTTTTTCTCGCAGCGACGCAAGAAGTGCCGCCACGCGGTGGCGCTGTCAATCACACGCCTTATCCCACTGGCGCTTTGCGCGGCGCACCCTATGTCAGACGCCTATGGCCAAGCTCTATTTCTACTACGCCAGCATGAACGCGGGCAAATCGACCACGCTGCTGCAGGCGAATTTCAATTACCACGAGCGCGGCATGGCGACGATGCTGTGGACGGCTGACCTAGATGATCGCGGCGGCGACAAGGCGATTGAAAGCCGGATCGGGCTGCATTCGCAGGCGCATCGTTTTACTGGCGAGACGGACCTGTGGGAACGGGTGCAGGCCGCGCACAAGGCCAGCCCGCTGGCCTGCGTGATGGTCGATGAAGCGCAATTTCTGACCGAGCCGCAAGTCTGGCAGCTGGCGCGGCTGGCTGACCAGAGCGGCTTACCGGTGTTGTGCTATGGCCTGCGTACCGATTTTCAGGGCGAGCTGTTCCCCGGCGCCAAACTGCTGCTGGGGATCGCGGATTCGCTCGTCGAACTCAAAGCCGTCTGCCACTGCGGCCGCAAATCGAGCATGAACCTGCGGGTCGATGAAAGCGGCGCGGCGGTAAAGCAAGGCGCGCAGACCGAGGTCGGCGGCAATGACCGCTACGTGGCGCTGTGCCGGAAGCATTTCGCCGAGGCGCTGGGGTGGTGGCAGTGATAGCTGGCCGGGAGAATTTGGGACTATGAACGACACTATTATCCAAGCCGCAGCACTGATCCTGCCGCTGATCTTCGCGATCGTGTTTCACGAGGTTGCGCACGGGCTGATGGCGCGCAGCCTGGGCGATCCTACTGCAGAGGAGCGCGGGCGGCTCAGCCTCAATCCACTGCGCCATGTCGATCCGATTGGCACGGTGATCCTGCCGGGCATTCTGGCGCTGGTGCACCTGCCGGTGTTCGGCTGGGCCAAGCCGGTGCCAGTCAACTTCGCGCGGCTGCGCCATCCGCGCCGTGACATGATGCTGGTCGGCGCGGCCGGGCCGGGATCGAACCTGATCATGGCGGCGATTGCGGCCGTAGTGCTCGGGCTTGCAGTCGGGCAGGCAGGCGAATTGCAGGACCCGAAGACCTTGCTTGGATTTTTCCAGCTCAACCTGTTCAACTTCATCTCGATCAACGTGTTCCTGGCGCTGTTCAATCTGCTGCCGATCCCGCCGTTCGATGGCTCACACATCGTCGAAGGCCTGTTGCCCGACGGGCTGGCGCGCGGCTACGCCAAGTTCCGCACGGTCGGCATGCTGATCCCGATCTTCCTGATCATCGTCCTGCCCAACCTCATCCCCGGGTTCAGCGTGACCCGTTACCTGATCGCACCGGTCGAGTGGACGATCAGCTGGTACGTCAAGCTCGCCGCGCTCGTCGCCGGGGCATAAGCATTTTGCCCCACGGCTGGATCATCCTCGACAAGCCGCTTGGCCTTGGCAGCACACAGGCGGTCGCGGCGGTCAAGCGGGTGTGCCGTGAGGCCGGGCTGGGCAAGGTCAAGGTCGGCCACGGCGGCACGCTCGATCCGCTAGCCACCGGGGTCCTGCCGATCGCGCTGGGCGAGGCGACCAAGCTGGCCGGGCGGATGCTCGATGCCAGCAAGCGCTATGCCTTCACCGTGGCTTTTGGGGCGGAGACCGATACGCTCGATTTGGAAGGCAAGGTGATCGCAGAAAGCGCTGTGCGGCCCCCCATGGCTGAGATTGAAGCGGTGTTGTCGCGCTTTACCGGGCCGATTGAACAGGTCCCGCCGGCGTACTCGGCGCTAAAGGTGGACGGCGCGCGGGCCTATGATCTGGCGCGGGCGGGGGAAGCGGTGGAATTGGCCGCGCGCAACGTCACGATCCACTCACTAACCTCCGTTAGTGTCTCGACTTCGCTCGACACGAACGGACGTCTGGATGAAGCAACGTTTGAAGCCCATGTCTCCAAAGGCACCTACATCCGCAGCCTCGCCCGCGACATTGCGCTGGCGCTCGGCACGCGCGGTCATGTCACCATGCTGCGCCGGTTGAGCGCGGGTCCGTTCACCGAGAGCCAAGCGATTTCGCTGGACAAGTTGAACGAAGTGGGTAAGGGCGCGGCGCTTGAGAACGTACTCTTGCCGCTGGAGGCAGGGCTGGTCGACATCCCGGCTCTTAACCTCAGTCCGCAGCAGGCAGGCATGGTCCGACAGGGCCGAGTTCTAAGCGGACTGCCCCAGACGAACGGGCTTTACTGGGCGCGATATGGGACTTTTCCCATCGCGCTGATCGAGATTTTCTCGGGTGAAGCGAAGGTCGTCCGCGGGTTCAACCTTCCTGATGTCGCGGAGTAAAAGAAATGTCGGTATCTGCCGAAAAGAAAGCCGAGATCATCTCGGACAATGCCCGCGCCAAGGGTGACACCGGTTCGCCGGAAGTCCAGGTCGCGATCCTGACCAGCCGCATCAACACGCTGCAAGGTCACTTCAAGGATCACCACAAGGACAATCACTCGCGCCGTGGCCTGTTGACCATGGTCAACAAGCGCCGCAGCCTGCTGGCTTATCTCAAAAGCAAAGATGTCGGCCGTTACAACTCGCTGATCCAGAAGCTGGGTCTGCGCAAGTAACAACGCCGAGGCGGCCCCCTGCGGGCTGCTTCGTGCATCCGGGCCCCTTGCAGTTCGGCAAGGACCCAGGGGCGACAATTAGCCCCGCACCGGACCGGGACGGACCACCCGGCAGTAAAACCCGCTGCGCAATAGGGCCGGCGGGCTGAAGGAATATCAAATGTTCGACGTTAAAACTGTGTCCATGGAGTGGGGCGGCAAGACCCTCACCCTGGAAACCGGCCGCATTGCCCGCCAGGCTGATGGCGCTGTGCTGGCTACTTATGGCGAAACCGTGGTGCTGTGCGCCGTGACCGCCGCCAAATCGGTCAAGGAAGGGCAGGATTTCTTCCCGCTCACCGTCCACTATCAGGAAAAGTTCTTCGCCGCCGGGCGCATCCCGGGCGGCTTCTTCAAGCGTGAACGCGGCGCCACCGAAAAGGAAACGTTGGTCTCGCGCCTGATCGATCGCCCCGTGCGGCCGCTGTTCCCCGAAGGCTTCTATAACGAGATCAACGTTATCGCTCACGTGCTGAGCTATGACGGTGAGATCGAGCCGGACGTGCTGGCGATGATCGCTGCCTCGGCCGCGCTGACCATTTCGGGTCTGCCGTTCATGGGCCCGATCGGCGCTGCCCGCGTGGGTTATGTCGATGGCGAATACACGCTCAACCCCAAGCAGGAAGTGGCCGCCGCTGGCGACCTCGACCTGGTTGTGGCCGCCACCGGCAATGCCGTGATGATGGTCGAATCCGAAGCCAAGGAGCTTTCGGAAGAGATCATGCTCGGCGCGGTGCTGTTCGCGCATGACGAGTGCAAGAAGGTGGTCAACCTGATCATCGATCTGGCCGAAAAGGCTGCCAAGGAACCTTGGAAGATCGACCTGTCGGACAATACTGCCGACATCAAGAAGACCCTCAAGGATCTGGTCGGCAAGGACATTGCCGCAGCTTACAAGCTGACCGACAAGTCGGAGCGGTCCAACGCGCTGAACACGCTGCGCGCCACCGCCAAGGCGGCTTACGCCGATCAGGGCGGACAGACGCAGATGGCAGCCGGCAAGGTCGTCAAGAAGCTCGAAGCTGAAATCGTGCGCGGGGCCATCCTCAAGGACGGCAAGCGCATCGATGGCCGCAAGACCACCGAAGTCCGCAAGATCGAAGCGATGGTCGGCTTCCTGCCGCGCACGCACGGTTCGGCGCTGTTCACCCGCGGTGAAACGCAGGCGATCTGCACCACCACCCTGGGCACGCGTGAAAGCGAGCAGATGATCGACGGGCTGGAAGGCCTGACTTACTCGAACTTCATGCTGCACTATAACTTCCCGCCCTATTCGGTCGGTGAAGTTGGGCGTTTTGGCGCTCCCAGCCGCCGTGACACTGGTCATGGCAAGCTGGCCTGGCGCGCGCTGCGCGCTGTGCTGCCGACCAAGGAAGACTTCCCTTACACCATCCGCGTGGTCTCGGACATTACCGAGTCCAACGGTTCCTCCTCGATGGCCACCGTCTGCGGCGGCGCATTGTCGATGATGGACGCCGGTGTGCCGATCACGCGCCCGGTTTCGGGCATCGCGATGGGGCTGATCCTCGAAGGCGATAAGTTCTCGGTGCTGTCCGACATTCTGGGTGATGAAGATCACCTGGGCGACATGGACTTCAAGGTTGCCGGGACCAGCGAAGGCATCACCACGATGCAGATGGACATCAAGATCGCGGGCATCACGCGCGAGATCTTTGAAGCCGCACTGCATCAGGCCAAGGACGGCCGCGCGCACATCCTGGGCGAAATGACCAAGGCGCTGGGCTCTGCCCGGACCGAGCTGTCCGACTATGCCCCGCGGATCGAAAGCCTGCAGATCGACAAGTCGAAGATCCGTGAAGTGATCGGCACCGGCGGCAAGGTCATCCGCGAAATCGTTGCCGAAACCGGCGCGAAGGTCGACATCGATGATGAAGGCCTGATCAAGATCAGCTCGTCCGATCCGGCGCAGATTGAGGCCGCCAAGGCCTGGATCCTGGGCATCGTGGAAGAAGCCGAAGTCGGCAAGGTCTACGACGGCAAGGTCGTCACGATCGTCGATTTCGGCGCGTTCGTGAACTTCATGGGCGGCAAGGACGGACTGGTCCACGTTTCGGAAATGCGCAACGACCGGGTCGAAAAGCCCACCGACGTCGTTACCGAAGGTCAGGCAGTCAAGGTCAAGGTGCTCGAGATCGATCAGCGCGGCAAGGTTCGCCTGTCGATGCGGGTGGTCGATCAGGAAACCGGCGCCGAGTTGGAAGATACCCGCCCGGCGCGCGAACCGCGCAGCGATCGCCCCAGCGGCGACCGTGGTCCGCGCCGTGAAGGCGGCGGTGATCGCGGCCCTCGCCGTGATGGCGGCGGCGGCGCTGGTCGCGGCGGTGATCGTGGCCCACGCCGTGAAGGCGGGGACCGTGGTCC
>JANNYT010000139.1:0-9785 GCA_031410255.1 Novosphingobium sp.
TGTCCCGTTTGGCACCGCTGGCATCCAATGGACGACCAATGTCGTCACAACCGCGATCGCCATGCCGACCATGCCAAACCGATTGCCGCGCTGTGAAGTACTCGGGCTCGACAACCCGCGCAGCGCGAGGATGAACAGCACGCCCGAAACGAGGTAAGCGAGCAAGGCCCAGGCGGGGGTCGCGGCGTGTTCCATCGCGTTTGGCATCATTGGCCCTCCGGCTTGGGAGCAGGCCGGTCCTTCTTCTTGTACATCGCCAGCATCCGCGCGGTCACCGCAAACCCGCCGAAGATGTTGACGCTGGCCAGCACCACCGCCAGCAACCCGAGCCATTTCGAGCTCGCAGAACCCGCCGCCGCCGCCGCAATCAGCGCGCCGACGATGATCACCGATGAGATCGCATTGGTCACCGCCATCAACGGCGTGTGCAGCGCCGGGGTCACCGACCAGACGACGTAATAGCCCACAAAACAGGCCATGACGAAGATTGAGAGGATCGAGATGAAGTCCATTTTCGGCGTTATCCTCGTGCGGATTGCATTAGTTCGAATTTCCTGGGCCCGGAGGGCTAATGCGAACGGTAACCGTGTCGCCAGATGCCGAAAGGAACTCGACCGAACCACCAAGATAATTGAAGCTCTTGGGATAATGCCCGTCCTTGACCTCCACCTTCAGCGATGAACAACGCGGTTCGGCGTGCTTCATGCCGAGTATGCTCTGATGGAAGCTGAAGACGCAGAAATGAAAGACATTCAACTTTACCCATTCGGCCCTATTTTCGAAGTAAAGCTTCACATCGGCGATTATCGGTGGACTTTCCGAATCCAGGTTCAGAGCAATTGCTGCCTTGCCCAGCTTTGGGCTTGGTCGAGCGATCGACATGAAGAAATAATCGCTGTTGGCGTAAAGCTTCGTGAAGCTTTCGAAGCGGCCATCACGATCCGTGTCAATCAGGCAAAAATGTGACTCATTGCCTTTTTGCCGCTCGATCGAGCATACCATCGGCAGGCCAGTATTCTTGCCCGAAACGATGTCGGCATCGATGAAATGAGTACCTTGCGGTATCAGCACCTTGCCTTGAGCGTCGAGAAACGGTTCTGCTGAAACAAGGTTGCGTTTGGGCACCAAAGTGGAAAACGTAACAGACTCGCCCTCCTTGAGAGTTACCTGCTGGTCTGCTGGAGCAGGACTTCGCGTAACCCATCTCGCAACAACAGCAGGTGGGATACCGATGAATTGCGCTGAAACTGGAGTAGCTCCAAACAACGCAAGCGACAGGCTCAACAAGGCAATAGCTGACCTCACCCCAACAGCCTCTCATGCACAACTTTGCCGCCTTGCGTCAGCCGTACTGCGTTGCCGATTTCTTCGTCCAACACCGGCCTGCCTGCTTCCTTGTCCCAAAATGCGGAGAGGAAGTTGTAGAGGTTGCGCGAGAACAGCGCCGAGGCGTCGGCGGCCAGATGCGCCGGGGTGTTCGACCAGCCGATGATCTTGACGCCGTGCATCACCACAACCTGATCGGCGACCGACCCTTCGACATTGCCGCCTTGCGCCACCGCCAGATCGAACACCACGCTGCCCGCCTTCATGCTGGCGATCTGCGCGGCGCTGACCAGCCGCGGCGCGGCGCGGCCGGGGATCAGGGCGGTGGTGATCACAATGTCCTGCTTGGCGATGTGCGCGCTGACCAGTTCGGCTTGCGCCGCCTGATATTCCGCCGACATTTCGGTGGCATAGCCGCCCGCGCCTTCGCCTTCGATGCCTGCGACGTTTTCAACGAACACCGGCTTGGCACCCAGCGACATGATCTGTTCTTTGGTCGCGCTACGCACGTCAGTGGCGGAAACCTGCGCGCCCAGCCGCCGGGCGGTGGCGATGGCTTGCAGGCCCGCCACGCCAACCCCCATCACAAAGGCCTTGGCCGCAGAAACCGTGCCCGCCGCAGTCATCATCATCGGAAAGGCGCGGCCATAGGCGTTGGCCGCCTCAATCACCGCCTTGTAGCCCGACAAGTTGGACTGGCTGGAGAGGATGTCCATTGACTGCGCGCGGGTGATCCGCGGCATGAATTCCATCGCCAGTGCTTCAAACCCGGCCTTGGCGTAAGCATCGATGCGGGCGCGCTGCCCGAACGGGTCGAGCCCGGCGACGATCCACGCCCCTGGATTGGCACCTTTCAGCGCCGCTACATCCGGGCCCTGTACGCCCAGCACGATATCCGCGCCCTTGACCGCATTCTTGGCCACAGTGGCTCCGGCGGCGGCATAGTCGGCATCGGCCACGCTGGCGGACAGGCCCGAGCCCGGCTCAATCGCCACTTCGGCGCCCAGCGCGATGAACTTCTTCACCGTCTCCGCACTGGCCGCAACGCGGCTCTCCCCGGAGGCTTGCTCCTTCAGGACCGCGATTTTCATCAGGCTTTTGCCGCGCTTACTTGGAGATCATGAAAATGACGAAAGCCGCCACCAGTGCGGTGCCAATGATCCCGAATTTCACCAGACCGATAAAGCCGGTGTAAGTGGATTCGTGTGCTTTGATGTCGTTGCCGGTGGCCATGTGTTCGTTCCCGTGACTGGCGTTCTGGATGGTTCGCGCATTCCCTATCGCCGCAAGTCCCCGCGCTCAAGGGCTTTGCGCAGGCTTTTGCCGCCAATCTGGAGCCTTAATCGGGTCTTTACCCTAGTTGGCTATGCCCAGCAGCACGCAATCACTGCGCAGCGCGGGGAACCACACAGTTACAATGGCCGAGATCGAACAGCGAACCTTGATGCTGATCGACGATGAGCCGGCGCAAAGCCGGCTGATCAGCGCGCTCGCGGCGCGTGAAGGCTGGCGCACGCTGGTGGTGCGCGATTCGGAAACCGCGATTGCCACGCTCGGCACCCGGCAAGGCATGCAGCTCAACGCGATCATCCTCGATCAGTGGGTGCCGGGGGATGAGGCCTGCACGCTGATCGCCGAATTGCGCAGCCGCCGCCCGGCGCTGCCGATCCTGATGCTGACCACCAGCGCCTCGCCGCTGCTGGCGGTCGAAGCGATGCGCGCGGGCGCAACCGATTATCTGGTCAAGCCGGTCGCGCCAGACCGGATGATGCTGGCGCTACGGATGGCCACCACCCGCGAGGCGCCGCGCGATGAATTGCAGCCGCTGACCGAGAAAATGCCGTCGACTCCCGATTTCGATGCGATGATCGGGGCCGCCCCCTCGTTCCGCTCGGCGCTGGCGGTCTCGGCCAAAGCGGCGCGCGGCCACGGCCCGGTGCTAATCGAGGGCGAAAGCGGGACCGGCAAGGAAATGGTGGTGCGCGCGATGCAAGCCGCCAGCCCGCGCGCCAAAGCACCGTTCCGGCTGCTCAACATCGGTTCGGTCCCGGCCAATTCGGCCGAAAGCGCGCTGTTCGGGCATGAGAAAGGTGCCTTCCCCGGGGCGTTCGATCGCCACATCGGCGCGATGCAGCATGCCGATGGCGGCACTCTGGCGCTCGATGAAATCGACCGGCTGCCGCTGAACGTCCAGCAGCGCCTGCTCGAATCATTGCAACGCGGCGACGTTCGCCCGATTGGCGCGCGCCATTCGTTCCGGATCGACGTCCGCCTGATCGCGGCGAGCAATCTGCCGCTCAAAGATATGGTTGAGGCTGGGCACTTCCTGCCCGAATTGCAGGTGGCGCTGGCCGGAGTGACCGTGCAGCTGCCGCCGCTGCGGGCGCGTGCTGGCGACATTCCCGCGCTCGCCCGGCATTTTCTGGCGCGGATCGGCGAGCAACCGGGGCTGCGCGCGCTGGGCATCACCGATGCCGCGCTGGCGCTGCTCTCGGCCTACGACTGGCCAGGCAATGTCCGCCAGCTGCAAGCCGTATTGTTCCGCGCGGCCGTGTTCTGCGACGGCGATGCGCTGACCGCCGACGATTTCCCGCAGCTGTCCGACTTGCTCGGCGATGGCAGCGGCAGCGTGACTGCGGCGCATCAGGAAGGCGTCGGCGTGATGCTCTACGCCCCCGACGGCAACCTGCGCCCGCTCGAAGACATCGAAGCCGACGTAATCCGCCTCGCCATCGGGCATTACCGCGGCCGCATGACCGAAGTGGCGCGGCGGCTCGGCATTGGCCGCTCGACACTGTACCGCAAGCTCACCGAATTGGGGATCGGCGAGAGCGCGTGACCAAGCCGGGCAAGCCGCTTAATGGATGGCAGATAGCCGCAGTTGGTGGGCTTTTCGCCGCAATGATTGGTGCGGAGTTCATCACGCAGCGGAATTTGACACCCGCTCAGCGCGCCAGGCGCGAGCGTGACAAAGCGCGGCGTGCTGCGCAATCTGCCGCCGATCGTGCCGCCTCCGATGCTACCTTTTGGCGCGAACAGGATACCAAAAAGGCTTACTCGAAGGCCAGGGATGCCTGGTTCAAATCGCCACACGGCCAACAGGTCATCCGCGAGGCGACGGAACTGGCGTTGCCGGTCAGAACGCCGTTTGCAGATGTGACGGTCTCGGATCGCAGCCCCGGCTTCGCAGCAACTGGGACGGCATGGGAAAGCAAGTCTGCAGGCGCGAGATTCCGAACGCATAGCAGCCCTTATGATGGGATCGACGGTTGGGGCTTGGTCCTCGACGGCGAAACGACTGGGGGAGAGTTGCATGGCTTCATCCTGAAATGCCAGCCGGGCAAAGGTTTCCTGACCGAGCGGCAACGCGACGCGATTTTGCGCCTCGTTGGCACTTCTGGCGGACCGAAGACGGTCGTCTTCCAGCGCTTTTATGATTATCACGAGCTTGATCGGCTCTACGCCGAGTCCGGCGGGCGCTAATAGACATCTGGCGCCGGTAACGGATTACCCGCCGCCGATCCGCCTCGCCAGCGCGGAAGAAATCGCCGGGCGTAGCGGGTTTCTACTGCCTGACTTGTCAGCAATAATCCCGGCACAGTCTTGATCGCCGACGGTGGCTTTCAATTTAGCCACTGTTAAGTGCGCGCGCTTATGCCTAGTTATCAATGCAACTGAGTGCGGGGTGGGCAATGGTTTTCTGGGCAGTCGTTGCAGGCGCACTGATTGGATTGTGCAGCAATCTGGGCATGTCCGGGTTGATACTGGGCGGCTTCGCCGGGGCCTTGATGGGGACCTGGCTGCAGAACTTGCTGCGCGCCGAGCTAAACCGCACGATCGAGCTGCGGGCGAACAGCTGGCCCAATGCGCATACGCCCGCTGAGGCAGCTCCGGTGGCACAGACTTACTCGGCACCAGTTGAGCCAGACCCAGTCGTGCAAATGCCGCCAACGCAAGCAATGCCGCCGGAACCCGCCGCTCCGGTAGCTCCGGCTGAGCCGATCTTTGCTGCGGAACCAGCGCCGCTACCCAGTCCCAGCATCATGGCGCAGTCCTGGCCCGATACCGTCTCGGCCCAGCGCGGTGCGGCCATGCCCGCCGCCGCTGCAGATCATACAACCAGCAGCGCAGGCGGTAACGGCGGCGACGATTCCTATCGCGACTGGCTTGACGACGGGCCGTTCGACCGCGCGCGCGACTGGTTGATGGGCGGTAACATGATTGTCCGCGCAGGGCTGGTCGTGTTGTTCATCGGGCTTGTATTCCTCGCCCGGCTGGTGGTTCAGGCCGGGCTGTTCCCGATCGAAGCGCGGCTGGCCTCCATCGCCGCGGTGGGCGCGGCCCTGCTCGGCCTCGGCTTTGCCAAGCGGATCACCCGCCCCGATTTCGGTCTGCAAATGCAGGGTGCCGGGATTGCGGTACTATACCTGACGGTGTTCGCCGGTGCACGGATTTACGAGGTTCTCCCGCCCGGCCCGGCATTTGGGCTGATGATTGTGTTTGCGGCATTGGGCGCGGCCTTGGCGGTCATGCAGAACTCGCTGACCTTGGCCATGGCAAGCTTTCTGGGCGGCTATGCGGTGCCGGTCCTGCTGGGCGGCCATGCCGAAACCCCGACCGGGCTGTTCACTTACATGACCGTGCTCAATGCCGCGATCATGGGGATCGCCTGGAAAAAGAGCTGGCGGCCGCTCAACCTGCTGGGTTTTGCCGCGACTTTCCTGCTTGCATCGTTCTGGGGCTTCACCTCCTACACCGAGCAGAACTTCCTGATCTGCGAAATCTTCCTGGGGCTGTCGGTGGCGATCTACCTCGCCACTGCCATGCTCTATGCCCACAACACTCCGGGCAAGCTTGGCAATTTCGCGGATTCGACGCTGCTGTTTGGCACCGCGATTGCCGGGTTCGGGCTGCAAGAGGGGCTGGTCCACGACATGCCCTATGCCTCGGCCTGGTCGGCACTTGCATTCGGCGCAGTGTATCTGGCGTTGGCGGCCTGGGGAATGCGGCGGCGGCGCGAGGGCATGGGCTTGATGGCCGAATCGATGGCGGCAATCGGGCTCGGTTTCGTGTCGCTCGCGATCCCGCTGGCACTCGACGCCAAATGGACCAGCGCGGCCTGGGCCTTGGAAGGCGCGGGCGCGTTCTGGGTCGGCGGACGCCAAGCGCGCTGGATGCCGCGTGCCTTTGGCTTGTTGTTACAGGCGCTGGGCGCAGCCATCGTGCTCTCAACGCTCAAGCCCAACATTTCGGCCACGCCGTTTGCCAATGACGGCTTCCTCACCCCGCTGCTGATCGCGCTGCCGCTGCTGTTTACCGCCTGGCAATTGCGCCGGGTGTTGCCGCATAGCGGATCGCCGTGGGCGCGGGCGTGGCAGCCGTTCGACGCGGCGATGGAAAAGCCGTGGTTCATCGGCGGGTTCGGTTTTGCTTGCATTGCCATTGTGCAGGAAGCCGCGCGGCTGCTGCCGGTCGCGGTGGTGACCGAGTACTCGTATCCGGTGTCGGTCCTCACCCCGTACCAAGGCGCGTTTGCGATCATGCTGGGCATTCTGGCGCTGATGGCGGTGACCGACTGGCTGGGGCGGCGCAGTGACTGGCGCGTGGCCAGCTGGCCTGCACGGCTGAGCCTGCCACTGATCGGTTTCACCTTCCTCGTCACGCTGACGATCGGGCGCTACGTTGTCCAGATGCCCGATCTGGCTTGCTGGACTGCGGCATTGGCGCTCCATTTCGGGATGTTGCGCCGGGCCGATCTGGCCCCGGCCACCGCCGCCTCACGCTGGAACGGCGCGGCGCATGCGGCCAGCGTCTGGCTGATCACTGCGCTGCTGGCTGACGCATTGTTCTATGCGGTCGATCAGGCCGATCTGTGGGACAGCACCTGGGCCGGGGTGGTGTTCCTCGTCGCCGGGATCGCGGTGCTGCTGGTGCTGACGCTGTGGGCCGGCCGCGCCGCGCCGCTGCCCGGGCCGAACGGGCTCGGCTGGCCGCGCAATGTCCACGCGCGGGCTTATTGGTGGCGCGCCGCGCTGCCGGTCGCCGCGCTGGTCTATCTTGGCGCATTGACGGGCACCGCCTGGGCTGAGGGTAACACTGCGCCGCTGCCGTATATTCCGCTGTTCAACCCGATCGACTTGTCGGTGGCGCTGGCGCTGGTAGCCTTAGCGCTGTGGCGGCGGGTGGTGGCTTCGGCTGTGCCTCGCCCGGCCTTTGCCGGCCTGATTGCAGGACCACCGGCCTTGGCTGCTGCTGCCTTGCTCGGCTGGGTGTGGATCAACACCGTGTGGATCCGCACCGCGCATCACTATCTGGGCGTCAGCTGGGACAGCGGCAAAGTGATCAGCGATCCGGTGGTGATGAGCGGATTCTCGGTGTTGTGGACCTTGCTGGCGATGGGCCTGATGCTGTTTGCGCACCGCCGCCATCAGCGCGCCGCCTGGCTGGTCGGGGCCGGACTGCTGGCGATTGTGGTCGTCAAACTGATCTTCGTCGACATGTCGCAGGCCGAAGGATTCGCCCGCGTGGTCGCCTTCATCGGGGTTGGTGTGTTGATGTTGCTGATCGGCTATTTCGTGCCGCTGCCGCCCAAGCAAGCTGATGCGCCCGCCGATCAGGTGGCGGTATGATCCGCCGCGCTATCATCGCCGCGCTGGCCCTGCTGGCGGGCTGCTCGCAAAGCAAGCCACCTGCGCCCGCGCCTGACAAACCCGCTGGCTTTGCGCTGACCATACCGGTCACTCCCGCGTCCGGCGCGGCGGTGCAGCGGGTCACCCTGCCCCCCGCCGCAATCGCCGCTGTGCAGACGCCCGACGCGCGCGATGTGCGGATTTTCGACGCGAGCGGGCGGACCTTGTCGCTGGCGCGTGACGATACGCTGACCGGCGCGGCCCAGCGCCGCACACTCACTGTGCCGACCTCGGCCATCGCCGTCGCGCCGCAGCCCAGCGCTGGCAATGTCTCGGTCCGGGTGGACCAGATCGAACGCTCGGTCACGGTCGATGCAGTTAACGACGAAGCTGACAGCGAAGCGCATCCGCGCGTGGCCTTGCTGCTCGATACGCGGCTGCTGGAAGACCCGGCGATCGAACTGTTGCCGCAGATTGATTTGCCCGATCAGCGCCAGGTTGAAGTGATGGTTGAGCGCAGCCGCGATCTGAAGCTGTGGGAGCCGGTTGCCGCGCGCGTGCTGTTCCGCTTTGCCGCCCGGCAGGACGATGCCGACTATGCCCGGATCGCACTGCCCGGGGTGGTGCTGAACGGCAGCTACCTGCGGGTAAGCTGGCAACTTGCCCCGGGGGTGACCATCGCCGGGGCCAGCATCACCACCGCCAAGCAGATCCCGCCGCCACTGCAGCAGATCGCCGCGCGCGGGGCCACGCTGGCCGATCCGCACACCCTGCGCCTGCACTTGCCCGCGGCGCTGCCCGCCGCGACCTTGCGGCTGACTGGCAGCACCAAGGGCGGCGTCGTCCCGGTTACCTTGCAGGGCCGGCAAAGCGCCGAAACACCATGGCTCAGCCTGAGCGGCGGGGTGCTGCGCGGCGGGCAAAGCGTCGAGCTGATGCTGCCAGCGGCAACCATGCCGCAAGTGCGGATCGTCGCCGACCCCCGCAGCGCCGGGTTTGCCGAAGCGCCGCAGCTCGATTTTCTGGTCGAGCCGATGACTGTGCTGGCGGCCTTCAACGGCAACGGCCCTTATACCCTCGCGGTGGGCAATGGTGCTGCCCCTGTGGCCTACTTCAGCAGTGCCGAACTGCTCGGTGCGGCGGCTGGTGCCGGACCGATACCTTCCGCCCAAGTCACCGCTCCGCCGGTTGCGCCGGTCTTGTCGCTCGAGCCAGACGGCGCGGACAGCGGCTATCCCGTGCGCAAGATTTCGCTGTGGGCGGCTTTGCTGGCAGCAACGCTGGTGCTGGGATTTGCGGCAATCCGGCTGCTGCGGACCGAGCCTGCTGTGCCCGGTGAACCAGCCGATCCTGCCTAGGGCGCCAGCTGACTGAAGTCGGTCAGCGCCGCATCCTTCATCCCGCGCCAGACCCGAATGGCCTGCACCGTCTCAGGCACATCGTGAACGCGCAGCAACTGAACGCCCGCCTCCATCGCCTTCACCGCGAAGGCCAGACTGCCGCCCAGCCGCTGATGCGCGGGCGCTTCGGCTGAGAGCGCGCCGATCATCCGCTTGCGGCTGGCACCCAGCAGCAGTGGCTGGCCCAGCGCGTGGAACAACGGCAGCGCATTGAGCAGCAGCAGGTTCTCCGCGACCGATTTGCCGAAGCCGATACCCGGATCGAGGATGATCTTGTCGCGCGCGATCCCGGCGGCAAGCGCGGCATCGCGGCGCGCCTCCAGCCAATCAAACACATCAAGCACCACGTCGGCATAGGCGGCGCTGCCGTGCAGATCATCGCCCTCCCCCGGGGCATGCATCAACACCACCGGTACGCCCGCCCGCGCCG
>JANNYT010000140.1:0-14783 GCA_031410255.1 Novosphingobium sp.
ATCCGCGACACAGCGATCCACCGCAAAACGGGGACACCGTTTTTCATCGACAAGATGCCCAATAATTTCCGGCATATCGGCCTGATCCACCTTATCCTGCCCAATGCCAGGATCATTGATGCGCGGCGTGATGCGATGGGCTGTTGTTTCAGCGGTTTCAAACAGCTTTTCGCCGAGGGGCAGGAGTTTACCTATGGGCTTGAAGAAGTCGGCCGCTATTACAAAGGCTATGTCGACCTGATGGCGCATTGGGATGCGGTGCTGCCGGGCAAGGTTTTGCGTGTCCACTATGAAGATGTGGTCGCCGACCTTGAAACGCAGGTCCGTCGCATCCTCGACTATGTCGGGCTACCGTTCGAAGAGGCCTGCCTCAATTTCCACCAAAGCGAGCGCGCGGTACGGACGCCGAGTTCCGAACAGGTGCGCCAGCCGATCTTTACCAGCGGCCTCGACCAATGGGAAAATTACAAGCCCTATCTTGCGCCCCTGCGCGCGGCACTGGGCCCAGAGCTAACACCGCAAGAAACATAGAGGGCGCACAGATGGCGACGACGAGTGCAGGGATCCCCAACGAGACTCACTCGGTCGGCGAGCGCTGGTATGTGCTGATCATCATGATGCTGGTCTATACGATCAACATTGCTGACCGTTATGTCATGTCGACCGTGCTCGAACCGATCCGGCTTGAGCTCAAGCTGACCGACAGCGGGGTGGCGTTCCTGACCGGGGTCTCGCTGGCGCTGTTCTACGTGACGATGGGCATCCCGCTGTCGTGGATTGCCGATCGCTACAACCGGCGCAACCTGCTCGCGATTTCGATCACCATCTGGTCAGCAATGACCGCGATGTGCGGGCTGGCGGCGGGCTATACGCAATTGCTGCTCGCCCGCATCGGCGTGGGCATTGGCGAGGCTGGCGGCACCCCGTCGTGCAACGCCATCGTCGCCGATTATTTCCCGGTCGACCGCCGCGCCATGGCGATGACGATCTTTGCGCTGGGCGCGCCGATTGGCGCCTGGCTGGGGGCGGATATGGCCGGCGCGGTAGCCGCAGACTATGGCTGGCGCTCGGCCTTCTTCGTGCTCGGTGTGCCGGGCGTCATTCTGGCGGCGGTGATCATGCTGACCATCAAGGAACCGGCGCGCGGCCAGCTCGATGCGGTGTCCGCACTGCCTGCCCCGCCAATCATGGAGACGCTGCGCTTCCTGTGGTCGCAAAAGGCCGCGGTGCACGGGATGATGGGCAGCGGGCTCTCGGCACTGTGGGGCTGGGGACTGATGTGGTTCACTCCGACCTTTATCCAGCGCACGTATCATCTCGACGTTGGTGAGGCTGGCGCTGTGGTGGGCCCGATCCATCTGGTCATGGGCATTGGCGCGTCGCTGCTCACCGCCTGGGTAGTTTCCAAGCCGGCCTATGCCGATCCGCGCAAGATCGTGCGGCTGCTCGCCGTGGTGACCGGGCTGGCGACGATCCCGTCGATCATCGCCTATTATACCCACTCGTTGCAGATCGCGACGCTGATGTGGTGGATCTTCATTCCGGCGATCTACTTCTACATCGGCCCGGCCTTCGCGCTATGCCAGAACCTCGCCCCACCGCGGATGCGTGCAATGTTCATCGCGGTGTCGCTGCTGATTGCCAACGTCTTCAACCTGATCGTCGCGCCGCAGGGCGTCGGCCTACTGAGCGATTATTTTGCAGGTCCGGGGGGAGCCGATGCCGCCTCGCTGCGGTTGGCCTTGCTGGTGCTGGCACCGACCGGGTTCTGGGCGGCCTGGCACTATTGGCGCGCAGAAAAGTACATCGTCGCAGACCAGCAGCGCGCGGTCGGCTATGTCTGATCAACCGCTTAAATCGTACATCGGCGGACGCTGGGTAGCCCCGCTCAGTTCGGCGGCGACGTTCGAGGCGATCAATCCTGCCACTGAAGAGTGCGCGGCCTTGGTCGCGCTGTGCGGGCCGGACGATGTCGACGCCGCAATATTGGCGGCGCGCGCGGCGTTTCCCGGCTATTTGGCGCTTTCGCTCGATGCCCGGATCGCTCTGGTCGAACGCTTGATCGCCGTGTTCGAGCGCCGCTATGATGAGATGGTTGCGGCGATCTCCACCGAAATGGGCGCGCCCCATGATTTGTCATTCAATGCCCAAGCCGAATGCGGCCCCGGCCATCTGAAGGAAACCATCCGCGCCGCGCGAGCGATGGAGTGGGAAAGTCCGATCGGCGCGACTGGACGGTTGGTGCATGAGCCGATCGGCGTTTGCGTGCTGATCACGCCGTGGAACTGGCCGATCAACCAGCTGGCGGCCAAAATCGGACCCGCGCTGATCACCGGCTGCACCATGGTGCTCAAACCCAGCGAAGTCGCGCCGCTGTCAGCCCAGCTGTTTGCGCAATTCATCGACGAGGCGGGGTTCCCGGCGGGCGTATTCAACCTGGTGCATGGCACCGGGCCCACGATCGGCGACGCCCTGACCAGCCATCCCGAAGTGGACATGATCTCGTTCACCGGCTCGACCCGGGCGGGGATTCAGGTGGCCAGATCGGCGGCCGAAACGGTCAAACGCGTCTCGCAGGAATTGGGCGGCAAATCGGCCAATATTGTCTTCGCCGACGCCGGGCTTGAAGCAGCGGTGACGCGCGGGGTGCTGCACTGTTTCAACAATACCGGGCAATCGTGCAACGCGCCCACGCGTATGCTCGTCGAAACGAGCGTCTATGCCGAGGCTGTCGCTATCGCCAAAAAGGCTGCGGCAACGGTGGAGCTGGGTGACCCCATGGACAAGGGACCGCATCTGGGCCCGGTGGTCAGCAAGCTGCAGTACGACAAGATCCAACAGCTGATCCAGCGTGGGATCGATGAAGGCGCGCAGCTGGTCTGCGGCGGTACCGGGCGCGCGGAGGGGTTCGCGCGCGGATACTACGTCAAGCCCACGATCTTTGCCAAGGTCGACAACACGATGGCCATCGCGCGTGAGGAGATTTTCGGGCCAGTGCTGGTGATGATTCCTTTCACCGATGAAGCCCAGGCGATCGCAATTGCCAACGACAGCCCGTATGGGCTGGCTGGTTACGTCCAAAGCGGCGATCTGAAACGGGCGCGCCGGGTCGCCCGGCAGATTCGCGCGGGCAGTGTCCACATCAACGGTGCCGGGCAGGATTACTGCTCACCATTTGGGGGCTACAAGCAATCGGGCAATGGCCGCGAATGGGGGGAATTTGGCTTGCACGATTTCCTTGAGATCAAAGTGATCAACGGGTTCGAACCAGCATGAAGCTGACAGGCATCGAGACCTTCGTGGTCGGCAATCCCCCACCCCATTTCGGCGGGCGCTATTTCGTGTTCGTCAAGCTGAACACGGCTTGCGGGATCAGCGGCCTGGGCGAAGCCTATTGCGTGCCGTTCGATCCGCACCTGGTGGCAAAGATGATCGAGGACGTGTTCGCGCGATATGCCGAGGGCCGCGATCCGCACGACATCGAAGCGCTGTGGCGGCGGGTCTATTCCAGCGGCTTCACCCAGCATCCCGACCTTACCATGATGGGCGTACTCAGCGCACTGGAGATGGCCTGCTGGGATATCATCGGCAAGGCCGCCAACCAGCCGGTTTACAAGCTGCTGGGTGGGCAAGTCCACGAGCGGCTCCGCGCCTACACCTACATCTATCCCAAACCGGGCGACCAGAGCGACGTCTATCATGACCCCGATCTTGCGGCGGTGCGCGCCGCCGAGTATCTGGCGCAAGGCTTTACCGCGCTAAAATTTGATCCGGCCGGTCCCTATTCGGCGTTCGACGGCCGGCAGTTGTCGCTGGAAGCGCTGGAGTTGTGCGAGCGTTTCGCCCGGCAATTGCGCGAAGCAGTGGGCACCAAAGCCGACTTGCTGTTTGGAACCCACGGCCAGATGACCGCCGCCGGCGCGATCCGGCTGGCCAGGCGGCTTGAGCCGTTCGACCCGCTGTGGCTCGAAGAGCCGTTGCCGCCCGACGCGCCTGAGGAGATGGCCAAGGTTGCCCGGGCCACCAGCATCCCGATCGCGACCGGTGAGCGGCTGGCCACCAAGTACGATTTTGCCCGGCTGTTGCAGGCGGGCAGCGCGGCAATCTTCCAGATGAACCTGGGCCGGGTCGGCGGGCTTCTGGAGGCCAAAAAGATCGCCGGAATGGCCGAAGTCCATCACGTCCAGATCGCCCCGCACCTCTACTGCGGGCCCGTGGTCGGCGCGGCCAATATCCAGCTGGCGACCTGCTCGCCCAACTTCCTGATCCTGGAAAGCATCGAAAGCTGGGGCGGATTTCACTCGGAAATTCTCCACAGCCCGATCCCGTTCGAAGACGGCCACGTCATTCCACCGACCGCGCCGGGACTGGGAGTTGAACTGAACGAGGCAGTGGCGCGGGCAAATCCTTACACCGGAACCATGCTGCATCTCGAGATGACTCAGCATCCGGTCCGCTGAGATGGACGCGTTCGACTATGTGATCGTTGGTGCGGGAACCGCCGGTTGCGTGCTGGCAAGCCGGTTGACCGAAGACGGCAAATCAACCGTGCTGCTGCTCGAAGCGGGCGGCAGCGACCGGTCGATCTGGATTCAAATGCCGATCGGCTATGGCCGCACGTTCTTCGACCGGCGCATCAACTGGATGTACGATACGCAGCCGGTCGCGGCGCTAGGCGGGCGGCGCAGCTATTGGCCGCGCGGCAAGGTGGTGGGCGGTTCGGGCTCGATCAACGCGATGGTCTATGTCCGGGGCCAGCCGCGCGATTATGAAGACTGGAGAGCACTGGGCAACCCCGGCTGGGGCTGGGACGACGTGTTGCCGTACTTCAAGAAGTCCGAAGACTTTGACCGGCCCTGCGCCTTCCACGGTCAGGGCGGGCCGCAGCATGTCACCGATATCACGCCGCACGTGCACCCGATCTGCCACAGCTTCATCGCGGCGGCTGGAGCGCTGGGCTTTTCACCGACCAGCGATTTCAACGGCGAGCAGTCCGAAGGGGTCGGGTTCTATCACATCAACACCCGCGGCGGCTGGCGGGCGTCAACCGCCAATGCCTTTCTTCGCCCAGCGCTCAGGCGCAAAACGCTGACGCTGCGGACACAGGCGCTGGCGACCCGCGTGCTGTTTGAGGGCAGCCGCGCAACCGGCATCGAATATACCTCGCGCGGGCAGACGATCCAGGTGATGGCGCGGCGTGAGGTCATTCTAAGCGGCGGTGCGATCAATTCACCGCAACTGCTGATGCTTTCGGGGATCGGGGACCCTGCCCAGCTCAAGCCCTTGGGGATCGAGCCGCTGGTCGCGGCGAAAGCCGTGGGCCGCAACCTGCAGGATCATCTGGCGGTGTCCTATTTCTACAAGACCAGCACGCCCACGCTCAACAACGTGCTGGGTCCTGCGCTCGGCAAAGTGCGCGCGGGGCTGCGCTACATGTTCGATCGCGCCGGCCCGCTGTCGCTGAGCGTTAACCAGAGCGGCGGCTTCGTCCGGAGTGATCCGAACCAGCCGCACGTCAACCTGCAGCTCTATTTCAGTCCGGTCAGCTATACCCAGACCCCGCTGTCCGAGCGCAAACTGCTGAACCCCGATCCGTTTTCGGCCTTCCTGCTGTCCCACAATCCGTGCCGCCCGACCAGCCGCGGCCAGATCGAACTAGGCTCGGCCGACCCTGCGATTCATCCGGTCATCCGGCCAAACTATCTGGCGACCCAGCAGGATATCGACGACGTGCTGGCGGGAAACCGCTTGCTGCGCCAGATCGCGCAGAGCGAGCCACTGGCCAGCCTCATCACCGAAGAGCTCGTTCCCGGCGCAGCAGTGGCAGGGGACGAGGCCTTGCTGGAAGATTTCCGGAGCCGCGCGGATACGGTCTATCACCCGACCAGCACCTGCATGATGGGCCCCGATGCTGCCACCGCAGTGGTCGACGCGCGGCTGCGGGTGCATGGCGTCAGCGGTCTGCGGGTCGTCGACGCGTCGGTCTTTCCGACCATCACTTCGGGTAACACCAATGCCCCCACGGTCATGGTCGCGGAAAAGGGCGCCGCAATGATTCTCGAGGATGCGCGCGCGACCGGCTAAGGACGAATCCGTCAATTTATTTTACCAATCGGTTTCGCGGTGATAGCCTCGCAGTGAGGGACTGTCGATGCGGGGGCTGAAGCAATGAGCAACAAGATCGAGCTTCGCCGGCTTCCGCCGCTCAAGGCGCTCAAAGGCTTTGAAGCGGCCACCCGCCACCAAAGCATTCGCGATGCCGCCGCCGAACTGTGCCTCACGCATCCCGCGATCAGCCACCAGGTGCAATTGATCGAAGAAGCGCTGGGCGTGGCCCTGTTCGCCCAGGAAGGGCGCCACATCGTTTCGACTGAGGAAGGGCGCGTCCTTTATCCCTATGTCCGCAGCGCGTTTGAATCGCTGCTCGAAGGGGTCGAGGCGGTCCATCGCCACGCGCTCGACAAGCCGCTCAGGGTGCAGACCTATGTCACCGCATCGATCCGCTGGCTGGCAAAACGGGTTCCGGAGTTTTTGCATTCGCATCCGAAAATCAAACTAACGCTCAGCACTTGCGCGGTCGAGTGGGAGTTCGACGATGTCCATGCCGACGTCGGGCTGGTCTATTGCGAAACTGCACCCGATCCCGCCAAGTTCCACTGGATGCCGTTATTCGACTATGCCCTGTTTCCGGTGTGCAGCCCCGAGTTCATGACGCGGATGGCGCCGAAAGCCAGCCTGGCCGATTTGATGCAGCAGCCGCTGGTGGCGATCTACACCGAAGTGCAGAACTGGGACAGTTGGTTTACTTCGGGGGGGACTCTGTTCGAACCCAAGGTGCCCTACCTAATGGTCGATACTCTCGCGGTCGCGCTCGAGATGGCGCTTAACGGCGAAGGCGTCGCCTTGGTCAACGGCCCCTTCGTCGACCAGGATCTGGCGGCGGGACGGCTGGTCAGGCCTTCGGACCATGTCGAAGTCTGCCCTGGCTCATGGGGCCTGATTTGCCGCAAGGACATGAAGGAAAATCTGCGGATCCGGACCTTCATGGACTGGATGGCCGATCACGTGGCTAACCCAGGTTGAACCACGCCGACTTGGATTGCATGTAACCCGCGAGGCATTCGAGCGATTTGTCGCGGGTGTTGCCCGATTGCTTGTAGCCGCCAAACGGCTGGGTCATGTCGCCATCGCCAAAGCAATTGACCCACACGACCCCAGCTTCAAGCGCCCTCACCATCCGGTGCGCGCAGTTGACGTCGCTGGTCCACACGCTCGCGGCCAGGCCATAAATCGAATCGTTGGCCAGACGGACTGCCTCGGCTTCGCTGGTAAACCGCTGAACACAGGCAACCGGACCGAAAATCTCCTCGCGGCCGACCGCCATGGCGGGGGTTACGTCGCAGAAGAGGGTCGGCTCGACAAAGGCTCCGCCGGTCCGGGCTGGGTCGGCTCTTCCGCCCAGTGCCAGCCGCGCGCCTTCGGCAATTCCGCGTTCGATCCATCCGGTGACGACTTGCTGGTGGCCGCGCGACACCAGCGGTCCCAATGTTGTCGCCGGGTCGAGCGGGTCGCCCGGCGCGTAGAGCGCGGGGGTTCGCGCTATAAACCGCTCCACGAACTGGTCATAAAGATCGGCATGAACCAGCAGCCGCGATCCGGCATTGCAGACCTGCCCGGCATTGTCGAAAATGCCCATGATCGCCCGGTCCACAGCAGTATCCAGATCGTGCAGATCGGGCATAAAGATCTGCGGGCTCTTGCCGCCAGTCTCAAGCGCAACGCGCTTGAGGTTGGATTCCCCGGCATGGATCAGCAGCTGCTTACCGGTCGCGGTCGAACCGGTGAAGCTGATCTTGGCGACATCGGGATGAAGCGCGAGGCGGCGGCCGGCCTCGTGCCCGTAGCCGTTGATTAGGTTGAACACACCGGGCGGTCCGCCCGCTTCGACAAACAGTTGCGCCAGCCGGATGCAGGACAGTCCCGCCTTTTCCGATGGCTTGAGAACTACGCAGTTACCTGCCGCAAGCGCCGGGGCGACTTTCCAAGTCGCCATCAGCAACGGGTAATTCCAGGCCGAGATCGCCCCCACCACGCCCAGCGGTTCGCGCGAAATCATATGGCTGGCACCATGCGGACTGTTGCTGACTACCCCGCCGATCTTGTCGATCGCTTCTCCGAAGTAGCGGATCGTAACCACTGTCTCGGGCAAGTCGATGCTCAGCGCATCGCTGATCGGTTTGCCCATGCTGAGCGTCTCGAGCAAAGCCAGCTCGGCCGCATGTTGCTCGATCAGGTCGGCCCAGTGGCGGAATATGTCCATCCGCGCGCGCGGGGCCAGGTGCCGCCAGCGGCCATCGTCCCAGGCTTGCTTTGTAGATGCGACCGCGCGGTCCATGTCTTCGGCGCTGCCGCAGGAAAGTTCGGCGATCAGTTGGCCGTTGGCGGGGTTGGTCGCCGGGATCGGCTGACCCGAGCCAGCAGCGCTGCGCCCATCGATGAACAGACCGGTTTCAAACTTCGCAGCCGTCGCGCGCGCGATCCAGGCAGCATGATCGGCAGGCGTGATATCGGACATGTTCGGTTTCCAGCAATACTAGCGCATGGGGACCACTTCATAGCCCGGCTCCTCGGGCTCGTCGTCAACCATCTGCGCCGGAAAGCCCGTGCCGAGGACCTTGAGCCCAAGCGGCTCTTCATAGCGCCGGATGATATTGGGCGAAAACTCGCGGCTGCCATATGTGGTCTCGGCTTCCTTGAACAGCCGCACGATCAGCGGCGAAAGTTCGACCGGCACGCCGGCCTGGTGCGCGATTTTGTCAAACATTCCAATGTCTTTGCTGACCAGGTCCATGGTAAAATTGATGTCGCGGCTGCCGTTGAGGATGACCTGGCTTTCGGTCTCATGGACAAAGCTGTTGCCCGACGAAATCCGGATCGCTTCAAAGGTGGTGTTCATGTCGAGGCCGATGGCCTTGCAGGTGGTCAACGCTTCGGCCAGCGCGACGAGGTGGACCGTGCAGAGATAGTTGGTCATCACCTTGAGCTGCGAGGCGGTGCCCAGTTCACCAGTGTGGAGAACCCGACGGCCCATCGTGGTCAGGACGGGCAGCACCGTTTCAAAGGCGGCGCGCGGGCCGCCGGCGAAGATTGCAATGTTGCCAGTGTCAGCGCGGTGACACCCGCCCGAAACCGGGCATTCGATGAACATGGCACCGCGCGCTTCAACCAGCGCGCCCAGTCTGATTACTTCGGAATAATCGGTCGTGCTCATTTCCAGCCAGACCTGACCGGGCCGCATTACCGCAAGGAAGCCATCCTCCCCTTCGGCAACGGCTGAACTGGCCGCCGGCGAAGGCAAACAGGTGACGATCAGATCAACCGCTTCGGCCAGTGCCTTGGGCGAGGCCGCCGCCTGTGCGCCCCGCGCAACATATTCGCTGACCAGATCACCGTCGAGATCACGCACGGTAACATCATGGCCATTGCGGATGAGGCTGCCGGCAAGCTTTCCGCCGACGTTACCAAGGCCAATAAATCCAATTTTCATAATCGCTTTCCGCGCTGATCAGACACCGCTTACGTGGCGGTTAGACCCACGCTGCGCACCCGCCACAAATGAAAATTTTACGATTACAGCAAAATTTTTTGAACGCGGGCATCGCTCTGGGAACGCGAAAATTTTTTGAACCGATCACGCTGAATTGCAGATTTGTCTTAGGCCCCGTTCACGCCCTAGAGTTGCGCGCAAATGCCCCGGGAGTGAAATCTATTCCAATGCAGACACAGGCGCGCGTCGTTATCATCGGTGGCGGAATTATGGGGGCCAGCCTGCTCTACCATCTGGCCGAGCTGGGCTGGACCGATTGCATGCTGATCGAAAAGGACGAATTGACCTCGGGATCGACCTGGCATGCCGCCGGGCAATGTCCCAGCATCACCGGCAGCTTCAACCTCGCCAAAATCCATGCCTACAGCAACGACCTCTATCCGCGCCTCGAAGGCCTGACCGGGCAATATGTCAGCTGGCACAAATCGGGCGGGATCCGCTTTGCCACCAACGAACGCGAACTGGCCTGGTTCAAGTACATCCGCGGCTTTTCCAAAATCATCGGCTTTGACATGGAGATTATCCCGCCCGAGGAAATTCGCCGGATCAATCCATTCGTCACTACCGACGGCGTGATCGCTGGCGCGCGCACCACCAGCGATGGGCACGCCGATCCGTCCGGTTTGTGCAACGCCATGGCGATCGGAGCCAAGGCGATGGGGGCGACGATCGTGCGCCGCAACCGCGTAACTGGCCTCACTCAGCTGCCCACCGGCGAGTGGGATGTGGCGACTGAACTGGGCACGGTCCGGGCCGAGATCGTGGTCAATGCCGCCGGATGCTATGCGCGGCAGGTCGCGCAGATGGCGGGGATAGATATCCCCGTCACTAACATGGAACATCACTACATCGTCACTGATCCGATCCCCGCTTTCATGGAGCGGGACGAGGAAATCCCGGTGATGCGCTGCCCTTATGTCTCGGGCTATTTCCGACAGGAGCAGAAGAGCGGCCTGATCGGGGTCTATGAAAACACCGGCCTCGCCGAAGCCTGGGCGCCCAAGGGGCTGCCGGAATGGGAATCGACCAGTGAGCTGTTCATCGACGATCTCGACCGGATCTCAAAATGGCTGGAGCGCGCGATCGAACGAATGCCGATCTTTGGCGAAGTCGGCATTCGCCGCGTGGTCAATGGCGCGATCCCGCACACCCCCGATGGCGGGCCTTTGCTGGGGCCAGCAGCTGGCTTGCGTAACTTCTGGCACTGCTGCGGCACCTCGTTCGGGATTGCGCAAGGCGGCGGCTCGGGCAAGTATCTGGCGCAGTCGATCGTCTATGGCGATGCCGATATCAACATGGCCGAGTTCGATCCGCGCCGGTACGGGCCGTTTGCGAACGAAGCTT
This sequence comes from Novosphingobium sp., assembly GCA_031410255.1. Lineage (GTDB taxonomy): Bacteria > Pseudomonadota > Alphaproteobacteria > Sphingomonadales > Sphingomonadaceae > Novosphingobium. Next base: position 10,952 of record JANNYT010000140.1, read on the forward strand.
ACAGCCGCGCCAAGGTGTTCCTCGATTACCGCCTGACCTTCACCACCCGGCCCCCGGGCGAGGAAGAGCCCGATGGCCGGCCGCAGAAAATCAGTCCGCTATATGGCCGGCTGCTGGCAGCGGGCGCAATCTATGGCGAAACCTATGGGTGGGAACGCCCTAAGTGGTTCTCAACCGATGGCCGCACAGAAGAGGCCGGTTACCACCGCACCAATGTGTTCGAAGTGGTCGCAGCCGAGGTTCACGCTGTCGAGCAGCGGGTCGGAGTGCTCGATCTGTCGGGCTTTGCCAAGTATGAGGTCACCGGCCCCGATGCCGAAGCGTTCCTCAACCGGATCTGCGCCAATCGCATGCCGAAAAAGCAAGGCGGCATCGGCTTGGTCCACCCACTGTCGCGGCTGGGCCGGATCTATGGTGAGATGACCGTGACCCGGCTGGCCGACGATCGGTTTTACTGTCTGTCCGCCGCCGCTGCCGAGCAGCGCGATTCTGACCATATGGTCCAAAGCAAGCTGCCGCACGAACAGGTGGCTATCAGCAACGTGACCATGGCACGCGGCGTGCTGGTGCTGAGCGGCCCGCGCTCGCGCGAAGTCCTCGCCAAACTGACCGCGGCGGACCTGTCCAACGAAGGCTTCCGCTGGTTGAGCGGACAGGACATCGTGATCGCCGGGCTGCCGGTGCGCGCACTGCGGGTATCCTACGTCGGCGAACTGGGCTGGGAGCTGCATCCGGCCATGGACGATCTGGCAGCACTTTATGATGCCGTCTGGGCTGCCGGGCAGGATTTCGGGATTGCCAACTATGGTCTCTACGCCGTCAATACGATGCGGATGGAAAAGGGCTATAAGGCTTGGGGCAGCGAGCTGACCAACGAATTGACGATGATCGAGGCCGGAATGGACCGCTTCATCCAGTTCAAGAAGGACGATTTCGTCGGCAAGCAAGCCACGCTCGATGCACCCGACCGGTTCCGGATTGTTTACGGTGAAGTGGACGCCAGCACTGTCGATGTGCGCGGCGGAGAGCCGTGCCTGATCGGCGATGTCTGCATCGGCTTGACCACCTCGGGAGGTTACGGACACCGCACCGGTAAGAGCCTGTTCTTCGCTTGTGTGCCCAATGATCATGCCGCGCCCGGCGCGCAATTTGCGGTCCAGCTGCAAGGCGAACTGCGGGCAGCGACGGTGCTGGAGCATCCCGCCTATGATCCCGACAACGCCAAGATGAAGGTCTGAGGCGGTGGCGATGGAACTCCCCCGCAAGGCCCGGGTCGTCATCATCGGCGGCGGCGTGATCGGCTGTTCGATTGCCTATCACCTGACCAAGATCGGGTGGCAGGATGTCTTGCTGCTGGAACGCAAGCAATTGACCAGCGGCACAACCTGGCACGCGGCCGGGCTGGTCGGGCAGCTGCGCCCATCGATCAACATGACCAAATTGGCCAAATACACCGGCGAGCTTTACCGGGGGCTCGAGGCCGAGACTGGCCAGGCGACCGGTTACCGCCAATGCGGTTCAATCTCGATGGCAACCAATGCCGAGCGCTTTGAAGAGCTGAAGCGCAGCGCGTCGATGGCCAAGGTGTTCGATCTGCCGGTGCACGTGATCACCCCGCAGGAAATCAAGGACCTGGCCGGGATCGTCAACGTCGAAGACGTCGTCGGCGGGATCCATATTCCCAGCGATGGCTATGCCAACGCGGTCGATATCACGATGGCGCTGGCCAAAGGCGCGCGCAGCGGCGGGGCGCGAATCTTCGAGAATACCAAGGTCACCCGAATCCGCCATGACGGTGCCCGGGCAACCGGCGTCGACACCGAGCAAGGCCCGATAGAAGCCGACTTTGTGGTGATTTGCGGGGGCATGTGGACCCGCGATCTGGCCGCCAGCGTGGGGGTTACCGCACCACTGCACGCGTGCGAGCATTATTATGTACTGTTCGAGGGCGTCGCAGGGATCGATCCCAGCCTGCCGGTGCTGCGCGACTATGACTATTGCGGTTATTACAAATACGATGCGGGCAAGTTGCTGGTCGGCGCGTTTGAACCCAACGCCCGGCCGTGGGGCATGGACGGGATCGCCGAAGACTTCTGCTTTGATGAAATCGCCGGCAGCTTTGAACATTTTGAACCACTGCTGGTCGATGCGATGCGGCGCGTCCCCGCGTTGGAGAACGCCGGGATTCTCAAATTCTTCTGCGGTCCGGAAAGCTTCACCCCGGACGTGCGCTATCACTTGGGCGAAAGCGCTGAGCTGAAGGGCTGCTTCGTCGCGGCGGGGCTCAATTCGATTGGCCTGCAATCGGCCGGCGGCGTCGGCAAGGTCATGGCCGAATGGATCCGCGACGGGATCCCGCCGGCTGACCTGTGGGCAGTCGATATCCGCCGCAATATGCCGTTCCAGAACAACCGCAAGTACCTGCGCGAGCGCGTTACCGAGAGCCTCGGGCTGCTCTACGCGACGCATTACCCGTTCAAGCAATATGAGACCGCGCGCGGAGTGCGCAAATCGGCGCTCCATGACCGGCTGCTCGCGGCCGGGGCCTGTTTTGGCGAGGCGTTCGGCTGGGAACGGGCCAACTGGTATGGCCCGGTGGGTTCATCGCCCCGCTACGAATATAGCTATGGCCGGCAAAACTGGTTCGACACCAGCGCCGCCGAATGCAAAGCCGTGCGCGAGGGCGTGGCGCTGTTCGATCAGTCGAGCTTTGCCAAGTTCCGCCTCGAAGGCCGCGATGCCTGCGCGGTGCTGAACCAGGTCTGCGCCAATGATGTCGATGTCGCGCCGGGCAAGCTGGTCTACACCCAGTGGCTCAACGACAAGGGCGGGATCGAGGCTGACCTGACCGTCACCCGGCTGAGCGCAAACGCCTATCTGATTATCGGCGGGGCTGAGACCGAGACCAGGGATTTCAACTGGCTGATGCGCCACACGCCGGACGATGCCCATGCGGTGCTGACAAACGTCACTTCGGGCATGGGGGTGCTGTCGATTATGGGGCCAAACTCACGCGCCCTGCTCCAGTCGCTCAGCCCCAATGACCTGTCCGACACTGCTTTTGCGTTCGGGACCAGCCAGGAGATCGAGCTGGGCTATGCGATCGTCCGCGCCTCACGCATCACTTATGTCGGCGAACTGGGCTGGGAGCTCTATGTGCCCACCGAATTCCTCGCCGGGGTTTATGACGCGATCATCGCTGCGGGCGCGGAGTTCGGCCTCAAGCATGCTGGCTATCACGCGCTCAATTCACTGCGGATGGAGAAGGCTTACCGCCACTGGGGGCATGACATTACCGACGAGGACACCCCGCTTGAGGCCGGTCTCGGCTTCGCGGTCAAGCTGGACAAGCCCGGCGGGTTCATTGGCCGCGAGGCATTGCTGCGGCAGAAGGAGGCGGGGCTGCGGCAGCGCTTGGTCCAGTTCCTGCTCAAGTCGGACCAGCCGATGCTCTATCATAACGAGCCGATCTGGCAGGGTGACCGGATCGCCGGATACATCCGTTCGGGGATGTATGCGCATAGCTTGGGCAGCGCTTGCGGGCTTGGCTATGTGACCGCAGCGGACGGCGGCGTGGTCGGGCCGATTGGCGCCGATGACTACGAGATCGAGATCGCCGGGGTGCGCTATCCGGCCGCGGCCTCGCTCAAACCGCTTTATGACCCCACCAGCGCCCGGATCAAAGTGTAATGACTGAAACATCACTTCAATTGATGCAGCGCCTCGCCGCGAACACTCGGGTTGGCTACAGCTTCGAGCAGGAATTCTACGCCAGCGAAGCCGTGTTCAAGGCCGATTTCGAACAGGTGATCAGCCGGAAGTGGATCGTCGC
>JANNYT010000141.1:0-3664 GCA_031410255.1 Novosphingobium sp.
CAGGGGGCCGGGCAGCCGCGGGGTTCGCAAGAACCGCGAGGAAAGTCCGGGCTCCACGAAACAAGGGTGGCGGGTAACGCCCGCCGGACGAGTGGCTTGCTGCGAAGTCCAGGGAAAGTGCCACAGAGAGCAGACCGCCTCCGCGCAAGCGCAGGTAAGGGTGAAAGGGTGCGGTAAGAGCGCACCGGGCTGCTGGTAACAGCAGCCGCACGGCAAACCCCACCCGGAGCAAGACCGAATAGGGGCGGCGCGCTGGTCCGCAAGGATCAGCTGATGTGTTTCGCATCGACCGCCCGGGTTGGTTGCTTGAGCCGCGTGGCAACATGCGGCCTAGAGGAATGGCTGCCAGCGAGGATACGGTCTCTTATGGGATACCGTCCGCGCTACAGAACCCGGCTTACAGGCCCCCTGGCACATTATTCACTCCGCTTCGGGTTCCAGCAGCCGCAGGATCGGGCGGCGAAACACCACCATGAGCAGCGCGCCTGATCCCGCCACTGCGGCCAGCAAGCACCAGTACAGCGGCGCCCCGAGCGGTTCGAAAAAGCGCCCCATCCAGCCGATCAGGAAGAAACTGAACATCAAGCTGACCGACAGCAGCGCCATCATCGTCGCGGTCACCGAGGGCGGCGAATCGCGCGACACCAGCGCTTGCAGCGGCGGATCAGCCCAGCCGTACCAGATATCGAGCAAGACGAAGAAGCCGATCCACAGCACGATCGGCACCAGCGGCAACAGGGCAATTGCGCCAGCAAACAGGAATGCGGCTCCGATCCCGGCATAGCCGATCGCCAGTTTAGTGAAATCATGCGGTTCACGCCCGCGCTTTTCCAGTGCGATCCAGACCCGGCTGGCCAAGAATATCCCCAGAATCGTCAGAATTCCGTCAACAATTCCGATCCAGGTAACCGGAACTTCCCAGCCCAGCACGGTCCGATCAACCGCCTTGTCAGCCCAGACATACATGATCCCATAGGCCTGAAACGCTGCGGCATTGTAGAGGGTGTATGGGATCAACAGGCACAGTATCGCCGCGATCCGGCGCCATTCGGCCCGCGTCAATTTGGCTCGGCCCGCGCGGCTGATCACCGGATCGGGGGGCAAATGCCGGCGTCCCGCCAGATAGGTGATCAAGCCGATCACCATGCCAATGCCGGCCGCGCCAAAGCCCAAGTGCCACGATACTTTCTCGCCCAGAGTACCGATGATCAGCGGCGCGATCAGCGCGCCGATGTTGAGCGTGATCAGATAGATCCCAAAGGCCCGGGTCCGGCGGTGATCGTCAGGCGCATAGAGCAGTCCGATCTGCGCCGACATGTTGCCGATCACGCCGCCGCCGCCCAGGATGATCAGCGCGAGGGCAGGCAGGAAGAAGTGTTCCGAAGCCATGGCCAGGTGCCCGGCCGACATCATCAGGCAGCCAATCGTCACGGTCCGCGTTCGGCCCAGCACCCGGTCGCCCAGCCAGGCACCAAGCAGCGGTGTGCCATAGAGCAGCCCGGAATAAAGCCCGGCAATTTGTGCTGCAAAGGCCAGATCAGTCATCGGGCCAAACACTGAGACCAGGCCTGCGCGAAACGATGCCAGGCCCAGCACGTCGCGGGCGTGCTCTGGCAGCAGCAGGTATTTGGTCATGTAGAGCATGAGGATCGCCTGCATTCCCCAAAAGGAAAAGCGCTCCCACAGGTGGGTGGTGGCAAGCACGGTCAGCCCGCGCGGATGTCCGAAAAGTTGCGCTTGCCCGGTCTGCACGCTCATCGCTGTCCCCCTGCGATAAATGCTGACCCGGACTGAGGCTAACCGAGGCGGGGCCAACTGCCTAGCGAATTTGCGAGAGGCAGGTCGAGGCAGCCCGCGCCGCCCATCTAAAGCTTGAGTTCAAGGCTTATCGCGCTAACCTTGATGCGGGTCGTCGAGGGGGCAAAAGTTCATGGCATCTGACGACCAGCCGCGCAGGCGCGCGCAGTCCAAATTCTTTTCGCGGTGCGCCCTGCTGATGCTGGCGATGGTGCTGCTCGCCTTTCCATTTACCTATTTCGGCCCGGTCGTCAGTGGGTCGCGGCAGTTCCTGCCGGTCTACCACATCCACGGCCTGCTGTTTTTTGGCTGGATCGGCCTGTTTGCGTGGCAGACGCACTTGGTCGCCGGCGGGCGGACGGCCCGCCACCGTGAGCTTGGCTTGGCCGGGATCGCCATTTCGGCGCTGATGGTGCCGCTGGGGGTCATTCTGGCGATAGAAGCGATCAAACGCCGCACCGCCGAGGGCGATCCGCATCCGTTCGACAACACACTTTACAACGTGATCGACATAACCTGCTTTGCGGTGCTGATGATCGCCAGCATTTCGGCGGTGACGCGCCAGATCGAATGGCATCGGCGGTTCACGTTCGGGGCGGCGATTGTGCTGGTCGGCCCGGCGATTTCGCGCTGGATTTTCAACCCATGGTTCATCACCATACCGCAGTTGTCACCGCTCTCGGACATGGCGCCAAACCTGACCGCCGATTTATTCCTGATCGCGCTGGCAGGGCATGATCGGCGGACGCTGGGCCGGGTTCACCCGGCAACGCTGTGGCTGTTGCTGGTCCTGGTTCCGATCCACGTGGTAACGCCGTTCCTGACTGCCAGCGATTGGTGGCGCGGATTGGCGCCGTTCATCACCAAGCTGGGGTAATCAAGGCCGCCCCATATAGGCGTCGAGCGTCTCATGATAATGGCGGATCCGGCTTTCCTGATAGCGCGCCAGGGTCACGCCGGGCTTGCGCGAGGTGCGCAGGCCTTTCTGGATCCGGCGCAAGTTGTCAGTGTCCTGATCGGCGACCATCGCGGCGGAACCCAACTCGGGCGCATCAGCCCAGTTCTGGTCGGGGCCTAGCATGGTCATTTTCGCAGGCTCAGGATGCGAGCCATCGGGCGCTTTGCTGAACAAGAACATGATCTCCATCAGCGAGCGTTCGGGATCGTCCTCATAGGGCCGGAAGCGGTAGGTGATCGGCAGCGCCTGACCGCCCCACGGGACCATGTTGGGGAACAGCATGTATTCGATCAGATCGAGCGATTCGGTGTCTGACAGCTTCGACATATCGCGGCCAATTGCGCGGCTGATCTTTCGCGCGCGCGCTCAGCCAATTTGCCGCGCGCGGTTTCGCCTGGCCCAACTTCAATTGGCTTTCCGGCGAAGAACGGCACGTCGCGGCGCATCTCCTCAATCGTGCGTTCGGGGGCGATGCCTTTCATCGCGGGGCTGGGCACGCCTTGTACAGAGATCATCCGGCTGACGTGGCGGACCCCATCCCACACATCATACTGGGTGTTCGAATCGCCGTAATAGCCCAGCACTTGCGGGTGCGCGTAAGGGACGTGATAGGCCTCGACAAAGGCCTCCATCGCCAGCTTCCAGTTGCACGGCATCACCTTGGCGACATGCGCCGCGACGTATTTGTCTTCGAGGTTGAAGGCAGAAAAATGCTCGGGCAGATTTTCAAGGTAGCTGTCCAGCGGTTCGCAGCCAGCATCGAAATTGACGAACACGAACCCGCCCCAGGTGCCGACCTGCGCCTCAGGCAGGTTCATCGCGGCCTTGTCGACATGCGGGAAGTCCCACTGGCCGGGGATGATCTTGAGCTGGCCCTGCAGGTCCCAGGTCCAGCCGTGGAAAGGGCAG
>JANNYT010000142.1:0-1531 GCA_031410255.1 Novosphingobium sp.
CGGCAGCGAGAACAAATCGAAATTCAAAATGATGAACCCAAGCGATTCGGTGCAGGATTGGGTCGAGGAAATGCTGCCGCAGATGGGCGCGGGCTGGTGTCCGCCGGGGATGCTGGGCATCGGCATTGGCGGCACGGCGGAACATTGCGTTCTGCTGGCCAAGAAGGCGCTGATGGAACCGATCGATATGGCTCAGCTCAAGCTGCGCGGGGCCCAGACCGATATCGAGGCGCTGCGGATCGAGATTTTCGACAAGGTCAATGCGCTGGGGATCGGCGCGCAGGGGCTGGGCGGGCTTTCCACCATTCTCGACGTCAAGATCCTCGATGCGCCGTGCCATGCCGCGGGCAAGCCGATCGGGATGATCCCCAATTGCGCTGCGACCCGCCACGCGCATTTTACGCTCGATGGGTCGGGGCCGGTGTTCCTCGAACAGCCCAAGCTGGACGAGTGGCCCGATGTAAACTGGGCTCCGGACAAGGCTGCCAAACGCGTCAACCTCGACACGCTGACCCGCGAAGAAGTTCAAGGCTGGAAGCAGGGTGACCGGCTGCTGCTCAACGGCAAGATGCTGACCGGGCGCGATGCCGCGCACAAACGCATCCAGGATATGCTGGCCAAAGGCGAGCCGCTGCCAGTCGATTTCAAGGACCGTGCGATCTACTATGTCGGTCCGGTTGATCCGGTGATCGGCGAAGTTGTTGGTCCGGCCGGGCCGACTACCGCGACCCGGATGGACAAGTTCACCGGGATGATGTGCGAGCTGGGCCTGCTGACCATGATCGGCAAGGCCGAGCGCGGGCAGGGTGCGGTCGATGTGATCGCCAAGGCCAAGATCGCCTACCTGATGGCAGTCGGCGGCGCGGCCTATCTGGTCAGCCGGGCGATCCGCGAAGCCAAAGTGGTGGCGTTTGAGGATCTGGGCATGGAAGCGATCTACGAATTCACGGTCGAGGATATGCCGGTCACCGTGGCGGTCGATAGCGAGGGGCACAATGTCCACCAGATCGCGCCGCTGGTGTGGAAAGAGAAGATCGCCCGCGAACACCTGTTGGGGTGAGCAGGGTCAACCGCAGACTATCGACCAACGCGCGTTGCTGCTCGACCAAGCCGCTGGCTTTTGCGGGCTAACTGCGGCTATCGCAGATCACACAATGGATCAGTCCGACCTTCAGCCCGCGCGCGTACCGGCGCGCACCGTGCTCGTTTCCATCGCGGGGATCTGGCTGGCCTATCTGGCGCTGATCACCTTGCGCAGCGCGTTGATTGACCGGACCTATTTTGCCGAAATGCTGGGTCTGCGCGTGCTGGTGACGCTGGCCGGGATTGCAGTCACCGCCATGGCCTGGACGATCCTGCGGCTGTTCGATCATCGCCGGGTCGGCCAGCGCATGGGGATCGCAGCGGTGGTGATGATGCCCGCAGCCTTGGCCTTGGCGCTGTTCAACACGCAGGTTTTCGAAGGAATTGACAAGCGCAATTTCAAGCAGGAGCGCAACCCCTCCCAAGTCGAGATCAGGCACGATACCGC
>JANNYT010000143.1:0-3991 GCA_031410255.1 Novosphingobium sp.
TTGGACTTTGCGCGGCAGCACAAGGAAATCTACCGGATCATCGATGAGGCTGAATTCGTCGCCCCCGAAGCCTGGCGCGCGCATTACCTCAATACGGCGGCGCGTATCCTCGAACGGTTGCAGGCCGCGCGGGCCAAGGGCGAACTGGGGGTCGAACCCAGCGAAGTCCACGCCTGGGCAATCATGGGGATGAACGTGTTTTTGGGGCTGCGCTTCGGGGTGATGGAGGGAGAGGCGGATTTGGCCGAGGTCGCGGCGCAGGCCAATGCGTTGTTGAAAGGTGGGCTGGGTTGAAGAGTATCGCGAACTCAGGACAGGCCCTTTCGGACGCATATTGAACGGCGTAAATTGAGGTTCTCTAGTCCTTCTTCTTCATCGACATCGCTACCATTCCAAGGTAGCCGCCCACTCCCGGCGCGCCACAAGCTGTTGATATAGCTAGCAGGAGTGCTGTGAGTGCATACGGAACGGGATCATCTTTGAGCGCCCTTGCAGCGCGCTTGCCGTAGCGCGCGATTTCAGGAAGTAGTCCATTGCGTACTTCTGAAGTCAACTTCCCTTCGTCAGCAGCGTCGAGCAATTGGCCCAAGGCTCTATGCAAGCTACGCAGCTGTTCGATAGCCCCTTGCACCTCATCTAGCGGCGGCCCGCCATTGTGGCTTGGCCGCTCCAAATGATCGATCAATACTTGGATTGTAGCTTGAGCCACTGGGATAAGGGTTTTGATAGCCTTAGTTTGCTGGATCGAGCCTTGGATTCCCGTCCAAGCGTTTGTATCGTAGGGGCCAGGCATCGCCGCCTTTGGTCCTGACCAACCTGTTTCAAGCAACGAAAGCAGGGGTTCGAACTCATCTCGAATGAATTTCCGCCGAGGCTCCCAACTCGAATCTACAGATTTTGCATAAGACCAAAGGGATCCGGTATCTCGACAACGCCGAAAGAACTTTGGTGCCAGTCCCCCGAAACGCGGATCCTCCAGCAATTCTTTGCGCATAGCAGAGTACGCTTGCCCGTCGATTTTGCTGCCTGTGAAAAATTCAATCATGTCGCCTTGGTACATAAGGACCCGCTCGTAAGGGTCTTCTGGCAACGCATTGCCGTCATCTTGTGAAGCATTGAAGATCAGATCGTCGGCCATTCTGCAATAAGTCTAAGCGGGAGTGATATGCTGCACAAGGCTGACTACCAATCGCACCAAAAGCTGTTGTTATAAGTTGGGCGCTGGAAACCCCAATGACATTCCACCTAACCCCCGCTATGCGCGCCCAACCATGTCCAACCGCCGCACCTTTGCCATCATCTCGCATCCTGACGCGGGCAAGACCACGCTGACCGAGAAGCTGCTGCTGCAAGGCGGGGCGATCCACTTGGCGGGGCAGGTCAAGGCGCGCGGCGCGGCGCGGCGGGCGCGGTCGGACTGGATGAAGATCGAGCAGCAGCGCGGGATTTCGGTCACCTCGAGCGTGATGACGTTTGAGCGCGACGGGATTACCTTCAACCTGCTCGACACCCCGGGCCACGAAGACTTTTCCGAGGACACTTACCGGACGCTGACTGCGGTCGATTCGGCGATCATGGTGATCGATGCCGCCAAAGGGATCGAGCCGCAGACCCGCAAGCTGTTCGAGGTCTGCCGGTTGCGGTCGGTGCCGATCATCACCTTCGTCAACAAGGTCGACCGCGAGGGCCGCTCGGTGTTCGAGACGCTCGACGAGGTGGCCGATGCGCTGGCGCTTGATGTCTGCCCGATGTCGTGGCCGATTGGCCTTGGCGGCGAATTCAAGGGCGTGTTCGATTTTGCGACCAATACCATCGCCCGCCCCGAAGGCCCGAGCCGCGAGTTTCTGGGCAAGGTGACCCCGCCCGATGATATTCCCGCGCAGATCGCCGAGGAGATCGAGCTGGCCCGCGGCGGCTATCCCAGCTTTGATCTGGAAGCTTACCGCAATGGCGATCTGACCCCGGTGTACTTTGGATCGGCGCTCAAGAATTTTGGCGTGGCCGAGCTGATCGATGCCATTGCGACCTATGCCCCGCCGCCGCGCCCGCAGCCCAGCAGCGAGGGCGTAATCAGCCCCGATGCCAAGGAAGTGACCGGCTTCGTGTTCAAGGTGCAGGCCAACATGGACCCGATGCACCGTGACCGGATCGCGTTCATGCGGCTGGTTTCGGGTACCTTCAAGCGCGGGATGAAGCTGACACCGTCGGGCAGCGGCAAGCCGGTGGCGATCCACTCGCCGATCCTGTTCTTCGCGCAGGACCGCGAAATTGCCGACAGCGCCGAGCCCGGCGATATCATCGGCATCCCCAACCACGGTACGCTGCGGGTGGGCGATACGCTGAGCGAGTTCAACAAGCTGCGCTTTACCGGGCTCCCAAATTTTGCCCCCGAAATCCTGCGCCGGGTGGCGCTGAAAGATCCGACCAAGACCAAGCAATTGCGCAAGGCGCTGGATGATCTGTCCGAAGAAGGCGTGATCCAGGTGTTCTATCCCGAGATCGGCGCGGCGTGGATCGTCGGGGTGGTTGGGCAGTTGCAATTGGAAGTGCTGATTTCGCGGCTGGAGGCGGAATACAAGGTCGAGGCGATGCTCGAGCCATCGCCGTTTGACACTGCGCGCTGGGTCAAGGGACCGGACGCGGCGCTCAAGAGCTTTGCCGATTTCAACAAGAGCAACCTGGCCAAGGACCGTGATGGCGATCCGGTGTTCATGGCGCGATCGGCTTGGGATGTCAGCTATCAGCAGGAGCGCAATCCCGAGCTGGTGTTTTCGGCGACCAAGGAACGGTAAGGGGTTCGGGGCAAGGCTTGCCCAACCACTCCCGCCGCCTTAAACCCCCCGGATGGCAGACTTCACCGACCACATCACCGCAGACCAGATTGCCATGATCGGCAAGCAGGCCGTGTACTTCACTGCCACTGCGGCCAGCGAAGGGCGGATCAACCTTAGTCCGAAGGGTCTGGCGGATACCTTCCGCGTGCTTTCGCCCACGCGGGTGGCCTATCTCGACCTTGGTGGGTCGGGCAATGAGACGCACGCGCATCTGGCCGCTGACGGCCGGATCACGATCATGATGTGCAATTTTGAACAGCCCGCGCTGATCCTGCGGCTTTATGGCCGGGGCCGGGCGGTGTTGCCGCAGGATGCCGACTGGGCCGAGCTGGCCGCGCATTTCACGCTGCTGCCGGGCACCCGCCAGATCTTCGATGTGACGGTGGAAAGCGTGCAGGGCAGCTGCGGCTGGGGCGTGCCGATCATGCATGTCGACCATGAACGTGCGACGCTGACCAAGTATCATGCCCAGTCCGATCCGGAAAAGTGGGTCACCAAGATGGCCGGCCGGACCACCAGCATCGATGGCCTGCCGATGCGCGCGACTGACCGCTATATCGCCGGGAGCTGATGCAGCTCACCTTCGCCAGTTACAACATCCACAAAGCCGTGGGCCTTGACCGCCGCCGCGATCCTGAGCGGATCATGGCAGTGCTGCGTGAGATCGACGCCGACGTGGTCGCGCTGCAGGAAGCCGACCGCCGCTTTGGTGAGCGCGAGGCGGCCTTGCCGCTGCAGCTGATCGAGGAGCAGGGCCATTACCGCGCGGTGCCGCTGGCGCTGCGGCAAAATTCGCTCGGCTGGCATGGCAACGCGCTGCTGGTGCGGCGCGGGATCACCGTTGCAGAGGGCGCGGTGGTGCACTGCCCACGCTCGAGCCGCGCGGGGCGATCCGTGCCGATCTGATTATTGAGGGCCGCCGGGTGCGGGTGGTGGGGATGCACCTTGACCTGTCCGGCCTGCGCCGCCGCCAGCAACTGCGCGCGATCTTTGCCCACTGCGCGCGCTGCGATCACCATTGCCCGTCGGTGCTGATGGGCGATTTCAACGAATGGTCGCGCCGCGGCGGCTCGCTGCACGAGGTCCACAGCCCGTGGCGCACGCTCGCCCCGGGGCGCAGTTTTCCCGCGCGCCGACCGGTCGCGCAGCTCGACCGG
>JANNYT010000144.1:0-36125 GCA_031410255.1 Novosphingobium sp.
GACGGCAACGTCGCCAACTTCGCATTGGCTGCTATAATCTTGCTGGTCGGCCGCTTGCTCGTCGCCGCCTGACTTACCGCACCGGCAGCCCGAACATCAGCGCGCGCACGTATTTCACCGGCGGCGAACCGTAGCTGAGCACTTGGTCGTTGTACCGCCGCAGCGTGTAGCTTTTGCCCCAGCGCCGCTTGGCTTCTTCGCGCAGCGCCATGTGTTCAGCGTAGCCTGTGAAATAGCTGAGCAGCTGGACTGACGAGAGGCTCGCGCGGGTCCATTTGCCGGCCGCTTCACGCTCGGCCTGGAAGGCGCCGTGCTGCATCAAGTCCATCGCCTGATCGCGGGTCATGCCTTCGGTCTGGATGCCGATATCGAGCAGCGTGTTGGTGACCGAGCGCAGCCGCATTTTGAGCACGGTCAGCTGGAACAGCTGCTGTTCGCGCGGGTCGGCGGCAAGGTAGCCTTCGTCCTTCATCATTCCCTCGGCATAGACCGCCCAGCCTTCGACGAACGGCCCCGAACCGAGATAGGCGCGAAGCACATCGGGCGAGCGGTTGGCGTGATCGAGCTGGAGGTAATGCCCCGGCATCGCCTCATGGATCGACAGGTCGTGGATCATATAATCGTTGTATTCGGACAGGAAGCTGTCGGCCTGCACATCGGTCCAGTCGTCGGGGATCGGGCTGACCGCGTAGAAGTTCTGCTGGCCCTTCTCAAACACCCCCGGCGGATCGTTGTAGGCAACCGCGTTGCCTTGCTGAAACTTGGGCATGGTGATGACCTTGACCGGGCCATCGGGCATCCGCACGAACCCGGCCTTGGCCACGAAAGCAGTCGCCTCGGCCAAAGTCTCGCGGGCGCGCTGCTCCAGCTGCGCGCGCGGTGGATGCTTGGCGTAGGACAGCTTGAGCCCGGCTTCGATCACCACCTGCTGCTGCGCGAAACTGGGCTTGTCCGGCATCGGCGGCGCGCCCGGCTGCCCGGCCAGCAGCTGGCGCGACAGGCCGTACATTTCGGCGCGGATGTCAGCCTTGGCGGCCAACGCGCGGGCCTTCAGCTCGGGCCGGGTCATGTCGCTCATCAGCCCGAATTTCATCTTCTGATCGTAGAGCTTTGCGCCTAGCCGGAAGTCGCCCTTGGCGGCGGGGACCAGCACCGTATCGAGCCAGACCTGCTGATCGCCCACCGCCAGCTTGAGCCCGGCCAAGGCCTTGTCAAACCGCGCCCGGTCAGCCCCGCTCAGGCTATCGGCATGCGGGGCGAGCATCCCTTCGGCGATCTCGATAATCCCGGAGTTCTGCTTCGACACGGTCTGCGCATAGACCAGCGGCACCCGCGCCAGCACCAGTTCACTGCGGCTGACCTTGAGCATCGCGGGCAGCGCTTCCATCCGCGCGGTGGCGCTTTTCAGCCGGACATCCCACGGCGCGAAATCGCGCGCCGCCAGCGTGTAAAGCGAACCCGCCGCCAGATCGTTGTAGCCTTGCGCATTCCACGCCCAGTCTTGCGCCTGCTGGTCCGACCACAGGCGGTAATTGAGTTCGTTTTTGAGCAAGGCCAGATCGACCTGATTATCGCGGCTCAGCTGCGCCGGGTTGAGCGCGTTCAGTTGCGCCAGAAATCCCTGCCAGGTGGCCCGCCGCTCGGCCCGGCCCTTGGCGGTAATGTCGGGCAGCAGGCCGTCGTAGGTGTGGACCCCCATTGCGGTGGCTTCGACCGGAGACAGCCGCATCGCTTCGGTCAAAAACCGCGCGGCAATCGCCTGAAAGGCGTGGTCGGCGTGGCGCGCGTGGGATGCGGCAGCAGGCTTGCCCTTGGCGGCATCGGCGGGCAGTTGAACCAGCACGAGTGCAGCAAACGGCAAGGCGGCGAACAGTGCGAGGTGCTTCACGGGCTTAGTCTCCCCAAGATGTCATTAGCGCGAGGTTAGCGCGCGGTCAGTCCTGCGTCGAGCGCGCCAGCACCAGACCCGCGCCAACTGCAGCCATCCCCGCGAAATCGAGCAGGCCGAGGCTCTCGTGGAACACCAGCCAGCCCACCGTCACCGCCACCACCGGCTGGGTCAGCAGCGCCAGCCCGATCACCAATGGCGCGAAATGCTTGAGCGCATAGACCAGCAGCCCTTGCCCCAGCAGCTGGCTAAGCACCGCCAGCGCGATCACCGGCCACCAGTTGGTCGGAAGCACCGGTTCGCCGCGCAGCAGGGCAATGCCCAGCAGCACCGGCAGTCCGGCAATGCTCGACCAGGTCAGCAAGGTCCAGCCGCCGAGTGTCGCGCGGTATTTCTGCAGGATGATGATGTAGCCCGAATAGAGCAAGCCGGCGGCCACACAGTAGAGATCGCCGATCGCGGTGGTGCGGTCGATCTCAAGACTCCGGCCGAGCAGAATCGCCCCACCGCCCAGCGCTGCCAGCAGCGCCAGGCCTTCGCGTGGCCGCGGACGCCGGTGCAGGCTGAACAAGCCCCAGATCATCACCACCAGGCTGCCGGCATTGCCGAACAGCGAGGCATTGGCCATCCGGGTCATGCCGATGCCGATATGCCAGGCGCCGATATCGAGCGCGAAGAACACCCCCGCCGCCATCAACGCCCACCACACGCCGGCGCCCAGCCCGCTCAGTTTTTGCCCGGTGAACCGCGCCAGCAGGACCAGCACCGGGACCGCCAGCGCGAGCCGCCAGAACGCCGAAGAAACCGGCCCGGAATCGGCCAGTCGCACCGACCACGGCCCCAGCGCCAACGCCGCATTTCCGCCCATCAACGCCGCGAACCGCGCCCATTTCCAACTGCGCGGCGGCGCGTCGATAGTCCCCATTGCAATGCCCATGCGCTTGCCTTAGCGAGCCGGCAAAGATTGCAAAACGAAATGTGATGGAGATTGCACTTGCACGACGTCCTGTTCCAGCCGCTTCAGCTCGGCGCATTCACTGCTAAGAACCGCATTATCATGGCCCCGCTGACTCGCGGCCGCTCGGACCCCGGATCGGTCCCCAATGCAATGATGACCGAATACTACCGCCAGCGCGCCGGTGCCGGGCTGATCATTTCCGAAGCGACCGGGATCAGCGTCGAAGGGCTTGGCTGGCCCGCCGCACCGGGCATCTGGAACGACGCACAGGTTGAAGGCTGGAAGCCGGTTACCTCCGCCGTGCACGAAGCCGGCGGCAAGATCGTGTTGCAATTGTGGCACATGGGCCGGATCGTCCACCCCGATTTCCTCGGCGGAAAGCCCGGGCTCTCGGCCAGCGCGACTACCGCGCCCGATCATGCCCACACCCCCACGGGGCGCAAGCCGCACGAACAGGCCCGCGCCGCCACGCTTGACGATATCAAGCGCACCGTCGCCGACTATGCCCACGCCGCCGCCAATGCCAAGGCCGCCGGGTTCGATGGGGTGCAGCTGCACAGCGCCAACGGCTATCTGGTCGACCAGTTCCTGCGCGCCGGGACCAACCTGCGGACCGACGAATACGGCGGCAACCCGGCCAACCGCACCCGCTTCATGCGCGAAGTGCTCGAGGCCTTGATCGCGGTCTGGGGCGCAGACCGGGTCTCGATCCGGCTTTCGCCCAACGGCATGTCGCAAGGCTGCGACGATTCCGATCCGGCGAGCATCTTTGGTGAGGCCGCCCGCGTGGTGCAGGAACTGGGGGTCAGCTTTGTCGAACTGCGCCAGCCCGGGCCTGAGGGCACTTTCGGGCAGACCGATGTGCCGATGCAGGACGGCCTGATCCGCTCAATCTACACCGGCCCGCTGGTCTTGAATTCGGACTACACCGCTGAAGGGGCTGCAGCCGATGTGGCCAGCGGACGCTGCGACGCGATCAGCTTTGGCCGGCCGTATATTTCGAACCCGGACCTGGCGACACGGATCCGCGTCGGCGCGGAATGGGCCCCCAATACCAACGTGCCGAAAAGCTGGTATCTGCCCGGGCCAGAGGGTTATATCGATTACCCGGCGCTCGAACCGGTCAGCCAGTAGGAGAAGGCGCGATGCCAGTGCGGTCGTGGTTGTTTGTCCCGGGGGACAGCGAGAAGAAGCTGTCCAAGGCTGCGGCCACCGGCGCCGATGCGCTGATCCTCGATCTGGAGGATTCGGTTGCGGCCTCGAACAAGGCCGCCGCGCGCGCGATGGTCGGCAGCTGGCTGGGGGCGCACCGCGCGCAGGTTACCGATGGCAAGCGCATGGGCCGGTGGGTGCGGATCAACGCGCTCGACAGCCGGCAATGGCGCGATGATTTGCAGGCGGTGCTGCCCAGCGCACCCGACGGGATCATGCTGCCCAAAAGCGCCGGCCCCGAATCGATCCAGCAGCTCTCGGCCGAAATCTACGAGCTCGAAAGCCGCAGTGGGCTCGCCCCCAATTCGGTCAAGATCATCCCTCTGGTCAGCGAGACTCCCGCTGCGGCGATCACCATCCCGGCTTATGTTGGGGCCTCGCTGCCCCGCCTGGCGGGGCTGACCTGGGGCGCCGAAGACCTCTCCGCCGCGATCGGCGCCACTCGCAAACGCGATGCTGACGGCCGCTGGACCGATGCCTTCCGCTTTGCCCGCACCCAGACCCTGCTCGCCGCGCACGCCCGCGGCGTCATGGCGATCGACACGCTCCACGCCGATTTCGCCGACGCCAAAGGCCTCAAACGCGCCGCCGAAGAAAGCCGCGCCGACGGATTTTCCGGGATGCTGGCGATCCATCCGGCGCAAGTCGAAGTGATCAACCAGGCCTTCACCGCCAGCGAAGCCGAACTCGAAGAAGCCCGCGCAATCGTCGCTGCATTCAAAGCCAGCCCCGATGCCGGCGCGCTGCAGATCGACCGCCGGATGATCGACATGCCGCATTACAAGCTGGCGCTTAGGGTGTTGGGGCTGGAGGAGTAGGGAGCTCCAACAAAGCCAAAGTTGCAAGCGAGGCGCGATTGGGATGAAACGGGGTCACATCTTAGCTGGTTTATGCGCCCTTCTCCCGGTGAGCGGAATCGCGCTCTATCTGGGCTTTTTCGCTGATTTTAGCGGCAAGTTGAGGCCGTTAAACGCGGACGAATTTAGCAGAATATCGGGTTGCTACGTTTGGCATGAATACACAATTAGAGTCGAAAATTCATCGATCAAATTCCTGAAAGGCAACAAGTCCATCAGTCAGAGCTCGGCATCATATGCAAACTCGAGAGATGTCAGGGTTATTTCGGATCTCAGATTTGAACTTGACCCTAAGAAAATGACAATCGGCACAGTAAATGTGCCTTCCACGCAAACATATATTCACACGTCATCAATCCTTTCATCCAACCCATACTTTGTGGTATTCGATCCAATTCCTCCAAGTAGCAAGTTCGTCAAATTCGAAAAATCGGACTGCTAAACGGAGTATCGGGAGCGCGCCGAGCGAAGTCGCGGGGCTGGTTCGAGCGCAGCCGGGAACCTCTAGCGCTGGCCGCCCCTCGCGCATTTTTCACTTTCCGACACAGGCCTGAAAAGCTTACCCCGCGAATCGTCCGGTGTGGCTGCAACCTGATCGGATGGACCATCCCGCGATGAGCGCCTTGGGGCAAACAGGCACGGGGATATCTGCTGGCGGCATCAATTCGCGGCTGGCGTTTCCGCGGCGCTCGGGCTAGCGTCGGGCTTCACCGCATCCGCGGTGTCAGCCGGCTTGTCACTCGCCTTGGTGGTAGCCTTGCCCGGCTTCGCGGCCTTGGCATCGCCCGCTTCCCCGCCCTCACTCTTGGGCGCAAGCGGAGCCTGCGATTTGAGCGTATCAAGCGGCAGCATTGCATCGCTGGCGGCAGCGGGCAGGACTTCGCCTTGCGCGGTGCCGCCGGCGGCCTGCTTGGGCTCAGCCTTGCACGCGGAAAGCGCCAGCAGCGCGAGCGCGAATATCGCAATTGGTTTCATCAGTTGGCCTCCTCACTGCATGGCTGTTGCAGCGCAGCCAGAAACTGCGGCGCGCGCGCCAGCAAGGCGGCATCCCACATGGACGCATCGACGGCAATCCCCAGCCGGGCCAGACTGGTCACGCCGAACTCTTCGATCCCGCACGGCACGATCCCGCCGAAGTGGCTGAGATCGGGCGACAAGTTGACCGAAAAGCCGTGCATCGTCACCCAGCGGCGGATCCGCACGCCGATCGCGCCGATCTTGGCCTCGCGCCCGTCAATATCCGTGGTCCAGATCCCGATCCGCCCCGGCGCGCGCCAGGTCTCCACCCCGAAATCACCGAGCGTGTCGATCACCCAGCCCTCCATCGCGGAGACGAACCCGCGGACATCGCGCGCGCGGACTTTCAGATCGAGCAGGACGTAGCCGACCCGCTGGCCGGGGCCATGATAGGTGTAACGCCCGCCGCGCCCGGCCTCGACCACCTCAAAGCGCCGATCGAGCAATTCGGCCGCCACCGCGCTGGTTCCGGCGGTGTAGACCGGCGGATGTTCGAGCAGCCAGACCAGCTCGGAGGCGGTGCCGGCGGCAATCGCGGCATTGCGCGCGGTCATCTGAGCCAGCGCGGCGCGATAGGGCACCAGCGCGGTTTCGCGCCGCCATTCGATCGTTTCGGGCAAGGCCTGTTGCATCGAACATTTGCGTGGCGGCAAATGCTGTGGTTATCAAGGGGCCATGAACACCACCGCAACCCGCATCACCTTCGACAGCAGCCGCGCCTGGTCCGAAGCCGCCGCCGCCGTCTCCGCCAACCGTGACGTGCTGCTCGCACTGGCGGGAGTGTTCGTGGTGCTGCCGGCCTTTGCCATGGCGGTGCTGATCCCGCCGCCAGAGCCGCAAGCCGGGGCGACGATGCAGGCGATTGTGGCGACGATGGGCGACTATTACCGCAGCAATTCGCTGGCGCTGATCGGGGCGGCGCTGTTCCATGTGATCGGCACCCTGGCGATGCTGGCGCTGATCACCGATCACACCCGGCCGACCGTCGGCCAGGCGATCCGGCAGGGCTTTGCCAACACTCCGACGGTGATCGCCGCACAGCTGGTGCTGGGCACCGCGATCGGCGCGATGGTGCTGCTGCCGGTGGCGCTGGGCGGCGCGCTCAAATCGCCGGGGATTCTGGCGCTGACGCTGCTGCTCGCAATCGGGCTGGGCGTGTGGGCGATGGTGCGGGTCAGTCTGATCGCCCCGGCAGTGCTGGTCGACCGGCTGGCCAATCCGCTGACCGCGCTCAAGCGGACCTGGCGCCTGACCGAGGGCAATGTGCTGCGGCTGCTGCTGTTTTACACGCTGCTGGTGGTCGCCTCGTTCATCATCATCGCCGTGGCCGAAAGCGCGATCCGGTTTGTGCTCAGTTTGGTGATCGGCGGGACCGGAGCCGCGCTGGGCGCAGGCTTTGTCGCGGCGGTGCTGCAAGCGGTGATGACGGTCTACTTCGTGGCGGTGACCGCCGCGGCGCATCGCCAGCTGGCTGGCGGCGCAGCGCCGGGGGTAGCGGCGCAGTTTGAATAGCACTGGCGGCGCGTTAGCTTAGTCTTTCCAGCCCCAGAACAACTGGCACGGCAGCACGTTGAGCGGCTCAAACCCGGCATCGATGTGGGTAAAATGCTTGGCCATGAAATCGCGCGCCTTGGCCGAAAATTGATAGACCAGAAAGGCCCCGCCAGGGCGCAGCACGCGGTGAGTCGCGGCAGCGATGGCCGGACCGATCCCATCGGGCAGAGTCGAGAACGGCAGGCCGGACAGCACGTAGTCGGCATGGTCATGACCATGCGCGCGCACGATCGCTTCGACATCGGCGGCTGAACCTAGCACCGGGACGAACCGGCTGTCGGTGATCGTGGCCTTGAGGTAATCGATGAACAGCGGGTTGGTGTCGATCACGATCAGCTGGCCATCGCGCGGCAGCCGCGCCAGCACCGGGCGGCAGAAGGTGCCCACGCCGGGACCATATTCGACGAACAGCTTGCACTCGTCCCATTTGACCGGGGCGAGCATCTTGGTGATCGTGAAGCGTGATGACGGGATGATCGAGCCGACCATCACCGGGTGTTCGATAAAGCCCTGCAGGAACACTCCCCACGGGCCCATTATCCGTTTGACCCGCCGCTTGACCCGTTGGCCCAGCGATTGCTGGGCAAGCTCGGTAGTAGTCATGGTATCAACAGATCCTGCAATTCGTTTCGCCTCGCCCTTCCCAAATTTGCCGCCCCATTGCAAGCGCGCTGCGACGGGACTAGCGACAGGCCGATGTCTCGCAGTGATCCCGAAATGGCTATCGAACCGATCGTAACAGCCGGCACCACGGGCAGCCTGCCCGGTTGGCGGGTGGCGCTGTTGTTCACAGTCTCACTGGTGACGGCGGCGGGCAACACCGCGATGCAATCGGTGATGCCCTCGATCGGCACTGCGCTCAAGGTGCAGGATTTCTGGATAAGCCTGGCTTACACGTGGTCGGCGCTGCTGTGGATGATCTGCGCGCCGCTATGGGCGCGGCGGTCTGACAAGCGCGGGCGCAAGGCGATGATGGCGATCGGGCTGACCGGCTTCATCGCCAGCTTCAGCCTGTGCGGAATGGCGCTGTGGCTGGGGCTTAACGGGGTGCTTACGGGGGTCCAGACCCTGCTGATGTTTGCGCTGTTTCGCTCGCTTTATGGCGGGTTCGGATCGGCCGCACCGCCCGCCGTCCAAGCCTATGTCGCCAGCCGCACCAGCCGTGAGGAGCGGACCAAGTCGCTGTCGCTGATCAGTTCCAGCTTTGGCCTGGGCACCGTCATCGGGCCCACGCTCGCGCCGTTTTTCATCCTGCCCGGGGTAGGGCTGGTCGGCCCGTTCATCGGCTTCAGCGTGATCGCAATCATCGTGCTGATCGCGCTGCGGCACTATCTGCCCGATGATGCCCCAGCCTATGCCGCGCGCGGCGATGTGATCACCGCGCCGTTCAGCGCCAGTTCTGACAGCCGCCCCAAACCCACCACGGCCGACGAAGACGATGCGATCGAGTCCGGCGAAGTAGCCAAGCTGAGCTGGTTTGACGAGCGTCTGCGGCCGTGGATGCTGGCCGGGCTGATCGGCGGCCATGCGCAAGCAGCCGCGATGGGGCTGGTCGGATTCCTGATCCTTGACCGGCTGGGGCTGCGCGCGAACCCCAATGCCGGGGCCGGACCAATTGCGCTGGTGATGACTGCGGGCGCGGTGGCAACACTGTTTGCGCAGTGGGTGATGATCCCAAACCTGCGGCTTGGCCCGCGCTTGTCCTGCCTGTGGGGGATTACGATTGCCTCGGTTGGCACCGCACTATTGGCGGCGGCGTTCGATATCCACACGATTGCGGTGAGTGTCGCGCTGATTGCGCTGGGCTTCGGCCTGTTTCGCCCGGGCTTCACGGCGGGAGCGTCGTTGGCGGTCAGCCGGGCCGAGCAAGGCCAGTCAGCCGGGATCACTGCCTCGGTCAACGGCGCGGCCTATATTGCGGCCCCGGCGATCGGGGTGTGGCTCTATGGCCATTCGCCGCTGGTTGGCTTCACCGTGATCGAACTGCTGTGCGCCACGGCGCTGCTGGTGGGCTTGCGCGGAATGAGCCGTGATGAAGTGCTGCTCAGCAAGCGGCACTAGCCCGCTAATCTAAAGGATTTCGCGGACCACATCCTGCGGACGGCACAGCCGCACGCCCTTATCGGTTTCCACCAGCGGCCGCTCGATCAGGCTGGGCTGAGCAGCCATCGCCGCCAGCACGTCTTCGGCGCTCGCATCCGGTAGCCCGCGCTCCTCCGCATCGGTACCGCGCAGCCGCAGACCTTGTTGCGGGGTCAGCCCGGCATCGCGATAAAGCTGCGCGAGCTTGTCCGCGCTGGGCGCGTCCTTGAGATATTCGACCACCGTCAGCGCGATCCCCGGCGTTTCCTCAAGGATCGCCAGCGTCTTGCGCGAGGTGCCGCAAGCGGGATTGTGCCAGATCGTTACATTCATCGCGAGGCTCCTTGGGTGCGCGCTCGCACAGCGCCTAACCGCAATTTGTGACAATCACAATTGACAGCTTGCCAATGCGAACGATTCGCATTAGCGGCCATAATTGTTATTGCGATTTGTTATCAAAAAGGTTTTTCAAATGTCCCGTGCCCTGCGTTATTCGACACTGCTTGCCGTTTCCGCCTCAGCCTTGGCGCTGGTGCAACCGGTTCAGGCGGCTGAGTCTGACGATGGTGGCAACGCGCCGATCGTGGTGACCGGCGAACGGGTCCACGAACCGGCGATTGATTCGACCAAGACCGGCACCCCGCTGCAGGATACCCCGCAAAGCGTGGCCACGCTTGAGCGTGAGCGACTTGACGATCAAGGGGTCGAGCAACTGGGCGAGGCGCTGCGTTATGTCCCCGGCGTGACCTTGGGCCAAGGCGAAGGCCACCGCGACCAGATCGTGATTCGCGGGCAGGCGAGCACCGCCGACTTCTATCTCGATGGTCTGCGCGACGATGCCCAGTACTATCGTCCGCTTTACAACGTGCAGCGGATCGAGGTGCTCAAGGGGGCGAACGCGCTGCTGTTCGGACGCGGCGGCGGCGGCGGAGTGGTCAACCGAGTCTCCAAACGCCCCAGCTTCGGCCAGACGACAGCTGCGCTGGCGGGCGGGATCGACAGCTTTGGCGCGTGGTCACTGGCGGGCGACGGCAACCTGACGCTGGGCAGCGGCGCTGCGCTGCGGCTCAACGGGACCTATGAGCGGTTCGACAATCAGCGCGACTACTTTGGTGGACACTTCATCGGGTTCGCCCCCACGCTCGGGCTGGAACTGGGCCCGCGCAGCACTTTGCAGCTGGCGTATGAATACGACCAGGATGACCGGGTGGTCGATCGCGGCGTGCCTTCACTGGGTGGCCGCCCGATCGCAGGGTTTGACCGCACCTTCTTTGGCAGCCCGGCGCTCAACCACGGCAAGGTCGATGCCCACGTCGCCCGCGCGCGGCTGGATCACGAATTGGCCGAAGGCTTGACCCTCGACGTGACCGGCCAATACGCCACTTATGACAAATACTATGCCAATTTCCTGCCCAGCGCGGCAACCGCCACCACGGTAACCCTGACCGGCTATGATTCCGTGAACACCCGCAGCAACTGGATCGGGCAGACCAATCTGGTGTGGAAAGGCCGCACCGGGCTGGTCCAGCATACCCTGCTGGCCGGGGCGGAACTGACCCGCCAGACCAGCTCCGCGCAGCGCCACAACGTGGTGTTCGGCAGCGGCACCACGCAATCGGTCACCGTGCCGCTGGCCTCGGTGCTGACGCTGCCCGCACTCAGCTGGACCGCGCCGATCAGCTCCAGCAATTCGACTGCGGAAAGCAACTCGTTCTATGTGCAGGACCAGCTTGAATTTGCGCCCTGGTTGCAAGTGGTCGCGGGGCTGCGATACGATCATTTCAGCATCGCTGCGACCAACCGGCTGACCGCGCTGCAGACCGGTCGCGACGACGGCAAATGGTCGCCGCGGTTCGGCTTGATCCTCAAACCGGTGCCGCAGCTGTCGCTTTATGCGAGCTATGCCAAAAGCTTCCTGCCGCAGACCGGTGACCAGTTCAGCACGCTCGACCCGGCGTTTCAGTCGCTTGAACCCGAGGCGTTCCGCAATCTGGAACTGGGCGCCAAATGGGAACTGGCACGGGGGCTAAGCGCCACCGCCGCGTTGTTCGAGCTGACCCGCACCAACACCCGCGTGGCCGACCCGCTCAATCCTGGCTTCTTCGTGCTGACCGGCAGCAGCCGGGTGCGCGGCGCGGAATTTTCGCTGAGCGGGCCAGTTACGCCGCAGTGGCAGCTCAGCCTTGGCTACACGTATCAAGAGGGCGAAATTCGCAGCAAAACCAGCGCCGCGCCGGCGGGACGCCAGCTGGAGAAACTGCCGCACCATCAAGCCTCGCTGTGGAGCCGCTATGACCTTTCGCCGCACTTTGGCCTGGGGCTCGGCGTGGTCCACCAATCGAGCCAGTTCGCGACGATCAGCAACGCCGTGCAGCTACCCGGTTTCACCCGGATCGATGCTGCAGCATACCTGACCGTGAGCGACAAGGTCGCGTTTCAGCTGAATGTCGAAAACCTGACCGACAAGCGCTATTTCGCCAGCGCGCATACCGATAACAACATCCAGCCGGGCGAACCATTGAACGTGAAACTGACCGCGCGGGTCAAATTCTAGCGCGTTAGTGCGCCTTCAAGGCGGGCACTGCCCGCGCGGCGTCTTCGGGGCTGATCCCTGGGACCGGCGCGGCGCTGATCGTTTCCAGCCGCCGCATCACCCGCCCGGCGCGCTGGACCGCGTGGACCAGCCGCGGGTAAATCCCGCAGCGGCACAGGTTGGGCACGGCGGCGGCAACATCTTCGGCGCTCGGATCGGAATTGCGCGCGAGCAACGCGGCAGCAGCAATCGCGATGCCGGGCGTGCAGAACCCGCACTGGATCGCCTGTTCGGCCACCAGCGCTTGCTGCACCGGGTGTGAGCGATCGGGCGACAAGCCCTCGATCGTGGTGACGCTGCGCCCCTCAGCTTCGGCCAGAGTGATCAGGCAGCTGCGCAGCGCTTCGCCATCGACCAGCACCATGCAAGCGCCGCAGTCCCCCTCACCGCAGCCGTATTTGGTGCCAGTCAGGTTGGCCGCATCGCGCAAGCCCCACAGCAAAGGTGTCTGCGGATCAAGCTTGATCTCGATCGCGCGGCCGTTGACAGTCAGGTGCGCCATGGATCCGTCTTAGTCGCGCCAGCTGCGGTCGATCTTGTCGATCCGGCGAGTCCAGGCGTCAAAATCGGCTTGGCCGGGGGAGGTGCCCGGAACGCCGCCTTCGTGCAGATCGCGCTGATGCACCGCGACCACTTCGTCGGATACGACCAATGGCTGGCCCATCGACATCGTCGCCAGCTGGATTTCGCAGGCGCGTTGCAGTGACCAATGGGTGATGAACACTTCGGGCAGCGAGCGGCCGAGGATCACTGGCCCATGGTTCTTGAGCATCAGGATCCGTCCCTCGCCAAGGTTGGACAGCAGCCGCGCACCTTCCTCTTCGCGCACGGTGATCCCTTCAAAATCATGGTAGGCCAGCCGCCCGGCAAAGTTGCAGGCGTAGAAGTTGACCGGCTGCAGTCCGCCTTCAAGGCTGCACACTGCCATCGTCGCGGTGGTGTGAGTGTGGCAGACCGCATGGGCCCAAGGCACATGGCGGTGGAACAAGCCGTGCTGGACAAAACCGGCCTTGTTCACGGGGTAAGGATTGCTGTCGAGCTTGTTGCCATCACTGTCGATCTTGACCAGGTTCGAAGCGCAGACTTCCGAATAGAGCAGCCCGAACGGGTTGATCAGGAACGCGCCCTCTTCGCCCGGAACCTTGACCGAAATGTGATTGTAGATCGATTCGGACCAGCCGAGATGATCGAAGATGCGGTAGCACGCGGCCAGTTCAAGGCGGACCTGCCATTCGGCTTCGGTGCAATCAAGGTTGCGGCTGTGGGCATTAAGCTGCGTGGCCATGCGGTCTCTCCGGTTTTGTTTCGCCACTTGCTTTAGGCACTTTAGCGCCCGATGGAAATGCGCAATCCAGCCCACAAGGTGCGCGGCGCGCCCAGATCGAGCGACCCCGCCTGATTGCGGGTGATCACCACGGTGTCGGTCAGGTTCTCACCGCGCAGCACCACGCTGACGCGCGGGCCCAGCGGGACCAGCACGAACGCATCGAGCGTGGTTGCGGCGGGCAGCAGGTCGGTCTGCAGATCGTCTTCATACTGCGCGCCGACGTGCTTGACGCTTAGCGCCAGCCGCCAGCCGGTGCGCGGAGCCCAGGCCAGCGTCGCGCTGGCCGCCAGCTTGGGGGTTTGTGCCGGGCGCAGGCCATTGAGCGCCGCAGAAGCCCCGCTGGCCTCGATCTTGGCATCGGTCCAGGCGAGCGAACCGTCGAGGCTAAGCTGTCCCAGCTGCGCGCCCAGCCCCAATTCCAGCCCTTGGGCATGGACGGCATCAACATTGCGGCGTTCGCGCAAGTTCGCCCCGATGGTAACATTGGCGACCGCGTGTTCGACCTTGTTATCGAACGCGGTGAGCGACAGGTGGAACGCGGGTCTGGGGGTCCAATCGAAGCCGCCTTCAAACCCGGCCAGCTGTTCGTTGACCAGCGCGGCATTGGCGCGGGTCGTGACCGGGAACA
This sequence comes from Novosphingobium sp., assembly GCA_031410255.1. Classification (GTDB taxonomy): domain Bacteria; phylum Pseudomonadota; class Alphaproteobacteria; order Sphingomonadales; family Sphingomonadaceae; genus Novosphingobium. Next base: position 14,117 of record JANNYT010000144.1, read on the forward strand.
CCACAAACGGCCGGTACAGCTCGTTCAGCGTCGGCTGGCGCAGACCAGAATAGGCCGACCCGCGCAAAGCCAGCCCACCGCCCAGCTGCAGCACCGCACCGCCGCGCAGCGACAGGTTCCAGCCCGATCTGTCGGCAAAACTGGTCTGGATCGTGGTCACCCCAGCGGCGTTGACCTCGCGGAAGAAGCCGCCATTGATCGACCAGCGATCCGCCCGCGCCCCGGCCGTCAGCGTGAGCGCGCCGAGCCGCCAGTCATCCTCGACGTAGAACCCCAGATCGGCGTTGCGCCCGCCCGCACGGCGGCGCGCGGTAATCAGCCCGGTGACGCCCGAATAGGCATCCTCATACATCGTGCCCGAACTGATCCGCCAGTCGAGCCCCAGCCGCAGCAGTTGCGCAGCGCCCAGCGGCGGGCGCAGTTCGGCCTTGCCGCCCCACCCGGTCGAAGGGGTGGCGCGCTGATCTAGGGTTTTTCGAAAGCTGGTCGACGAGATGACTTTGTTCGAGAAATCGCGCGCCTGCAGATAGGCCAGCAGATCGAACTGCCAGCGGCCCTTGCCGACCACGCGCAAGCTGGCGTCCTGCCCGCTTGAGGTCGAATCGGCGCCTTTGAACCGCAAAGTGCGCTGATCGCCGTAAGCCAGCCCGCGCATCTGCAGCTCAACCCCGGGGGCGAGCGGAGCGACGCCGCGCAGCGACAGCGACCAGCCATCATAACCCGCGCGCAGACTGGCCGGCACCCGCTGGCTCAGCGGCGTGGTCCAGAACCCCTGCCCCCGGTCCCAGCGGCCGCTGACCACCGCAAAGCCTGCACCCAGCCGCGGGGCGAGGCTGGCCGATAGCGTGGTCTCACCGCGATCATCGCTCAGCACTTCGCCGCGCAGCCGGCCCAGTTCGGCCGGCCCGGCGCTGTCGAGCTCAATCGTCCCTGCCACCGCGCCGCTGCCAAACGCGCCTGAGCCGCCGCCGCGCGTCACCCGCGCGCTCCGCAGCCGTTCAGGCGCGATGGCCGAAAGCGGGACGAAGCCGAAGAACGGATCGGCCATCGGCACCCCATCGAGCAGCACCAGGCTGCGGCTGGTGGCATTGCCGCCCAGCGCGCGCAGCGTCACACCTTGCGCCGAAGGATTGGCGCTGCGGCTGTCTGATCGGCGGAACTGCTGGAAACCTGCCACGCTGCCCAGCGCATCCTCGATCCGGCCTGAGGCACTGGACGACAACCTCTCGGCGGTGATGACAGTCGAGCCATAGGCCGGAGTGGCGGGCGGCGGCGGCAGGCCGGTGCCGGTGACGACAATCTCGGGGGCGGGATCCGGCGCATCGCTCGGCGGTTCAGCCTGCGCAGCGGCTGGGGCGGCAATCAAAGCGGCAAAGAAGATGAGCGATCTGGGCATGGGTTCCAACCAAAAGCGTTTTGCGGCCTTGCGCCTATCGGTTCGCCCGGTGGGTTGCAATCGTGCGGGTTATGCGATCGCCTCCGTTACGTCGCGGTCAGCCCATTGAGCAGCGTTTCAAACGTGCGGTGCGCGCCCAGCAGATCTGTTTGCCGGGGCAGCTTGCGGATCACGGCGCGTTCGTCGCCCAGCGGCAGATACTGGTGCGCTGACCACTGCTCGTCAGCGGCATCAAAATCGGCAAGCACCGGTTGGGCCAGCCAGCGCAGCGCCTCCAGCCCGACGATCTCGCTCTCGCAACGCGGACCCAGTAGCGGCTCAAGATCGATCAATTGCTGGGTCTGCACACTGCCGCCGGGCCAGCTGCACTGCTGATCCTCGCGGGTCAGCGGCCCGCAACCGCTAATCAGCGCGGCGGGATCGAGCAGGCTCTGCAGTTCCAGCCAGACCTGCACCGGATCAAGCAGCAGCACTTCGGCTTCGTGCAGCTCGGACTGGCCGCCGCGGGTGATCAGGTAATTATCCCAGCGCGCGACTACGAATGGTTCGGCCAAAGCCCGCGACGGCGCGCTGAGCCGGTCGGCAACCACTGGTTCCAGCTGGTCGCCGCCAATCGCCGGATCGCTGGTCAGCAACACGAGATCGGTGTGCGGCGCGCGGGCCAGCATATGGAGCGCCAGCAGCCCTGGAAGCATGCCGTAACCGTGAATAGCAAGCTGGTGGACGCGCATCGCAGTCTCGTCTCACAGCCCCGGCTGCATGGCAAGTTGGTAGCTGCCCCACGGCCAACCGATTCAGACCAACGGATATTTCCGAGTCGCGGGGGTGAGTCGCGTGTCAAATGTGCAACAGGGGTGCGCTTAACCTTTGGTGTTAACCAATTACATCAAGCAAAACCGCCGATTCGGATGAAAGCTTCGGTCAGACTTTATGGCGGATTTTCAGCCGTTTAGCGCTGAAATCGGGCCGTGCAAAATCTTACAAGATCCACCGAACCGGGCCCAAAAAAGAATCTACTTGGCAACACCCCCCCCTATTGGATTAACTTAAGCCGGTAATCAGCAATCTGATCCAAGCGAGATAGCTCAGGACGGACGCCGACTACGGGGCCGCATGAAAATTTGAACATGAGTTTCGCTTGGGTTTTCCCGAGGGAGCAGTATTTTGCGAGGTCAAGGTATGAAGCTGGTTGGGAGTGCCATTGTCAGCACAGCAGGGTGGGCAGCCGCAGCGCTGGCCATTTGCGCTGGTGCTGCGCCCGCCAACGCATCGACGACTACCGCGACGATCACCGCCTATTACCGCGATCCGGCGCTGGTCGGATATGTCTATCCCGGTCCGGCCCAAGCGGTGCTAACCATCGATGTGAAGGCTTCGGTCGGCGGAACCTGCGGGTTCGCCAACGGATTGGCCCCCAGCGGCACAGTCAACGCCGGCGCGATCGACACCACCACCTGGAGCCAGGACGTACCCTTTACGGTGCAGTGCACTGCACCATGGCGGATCGCCGTCTCCTCGCAGAACGGCGCACTCAAGACCGCTGCAACCGGTGCCTTGGGCTACGCCACCACCGCGCCTTACAACGTTGCGCTGAACCTGCCGTTCGATACCGGCAGCAGCACTGGCACCGTCACCAGCAGCTGCCCGGTCGCGCAAATTGACGCAGCGCTGGGCAGCTCGCCCTGCAATTTCAAAGGCACCGCCACGACCACCAACGGTCTGCAGGTGCCGCGTTCGTTCAATCTTTCAGGGTCTTACATGCGCGTTTCGGCGCCGGCTTACTCGGGCAGCGATGTCCTGGTCGCGGGCACTTACAACGACACCTTGATCGTTACGGTTTCTCCCTCGGTCTAGAGGGTGATTGACATGCCCCGGCCGTTGGGTCCGCACCGGGGAGTGGAGCAGGTAGCCGGTATATTCCGGCAATTTATAAGGATGAATACAATGAAGAAAATTACCACTCTCGCGCTTCTGGCCGCTGCGGCCATCGCAACCCCCGCCATGGCCCAAACCGCCAGCGGAACCGTTGCCGTCACTGGTACTGTTGCTGGCAAGTGCACTGCCGCTCCGGCGATCACCGGCACGATCACGCTCGGCGAGCTCGCCAATTCGGGTGGCACGATCATTTCGGGCTTCACCAACAACACCGGCGGTCTGTCGCGTTCGTTCAACGTCGTCTGCACCGGCGCCAACGCCAGCATCACCGTGTCGTCGAACAACCTGACCAATTCGGCTGATGCCACCACGGCCAATGGCTACACCGGCACCGTGCATTACACTTCGACGCTGACTGCCCAGAAGGCTGGCGGCGGGGCTGATGCCAGCGCCGTTTACACCAGCGCCGATGTGCTGCCAGCCGCGACCACCACTTCGCTGGCTGATCGCCTCAAGAATGGTCTCAACAACGTGACCGTGACAGTTTCGAACGGCACCACCACCAATGCCACCGACCTGCTCAAGGCCGGTTCGTATGGCAGCACGATCAGCATCACCGTTTCACCGGTCTGATTCTGAAACCTAAGGAAAACAGTCCGATGCGCAAGCTTCTCATCCTCGCTTTGCCGGCCATCCTGGTGGCCAGCCCGGCCCTCGCCCAGTCCGCCACGGGAACGGTTGACATCAACGGTACGGTTTCCGGCCGCTGCATGTTCACCCTGCCTAACGCGACCATTTCGCTGGGCGAGATTTCGCTGGCCAGCAACGGCAAGCTGGATCCCAGCAAGGTGAATGGCAAGAACGCCACGCTGACCGGATGGTGCAACAACACCGCCGCGACGATGTCGGTCACCAGCACCCAGCTGACCACGCCGACCGCTGCCACCACCGGGTTCGACAACCGTGTCGATTATACCGGTACGGCAGTCACCGGCGCAGCAAGCGCATCGGACTCCACCCTGACCGCCGGAGCTGGCACATCGTCAGCGGTGGGCCAGTTCACGGGTAATATCGTGGTCACGCTGTCGGCGGCATCATCGCCGAACAACGCGCTGATGGTGGCAGGGGCTTATACCGGCAACGTGCTGGTTACCCTGACGCCGAGCCTCTGACGCTAGCGCATAACAAGGATTTGGGACGTCCCATGAAGCAAACTTTCGGCCTCATTGCCCTGGCTCTGGCCCTGCTGCCCGCCTCCGCGCTGGCGCAGAGCACGAACACTGGCACCGTCGCCATTGACGGACGAGTGTCGCCGATTTGCATCCTGGGCGATCCCAATCCGGCGCTGGTAAATCTGGGTCAGCTCTCAGCCAGCTCAGGTCCGCGCACCGGCAAGGTTGCGACGATTGCGCCGCGCACGGTTATCCTGCCGGCGAGCTATTGCAACTTTGCCGGCTCGGTCGTGCGGGTCGATGCCACCGCCTTGGTGGTGAATGACCCGGCGGCGGCGCAGCTCGGCTTCTCCCGCGCGGTCAATTACACCGCCACGGCCAGCAATTGGTCCAGCGGCGCCAGCGCGGCCACTACCAATGCCCTGCGCGATGGCACCGCAGCCACAACCAGCGGCACCGGCGCAGTGCAGCCCTTGCCCAAGGTGGCGGATATCACGCTGACCTTGTCCAATTTCACCACGCCTGGTGACCAATTCCTGGTTGCGGGCAATTACAGCGGAAATGTTGTCGTGACCCTTGGTCCGGCAGCAATTCCATGAGGGGGCCGATTGTGAACGCCAGGCTCATTCTGATCGCAACCGCGCTTGGTCTGGCATTGCCAGCCGCCGCGCAGGCGCAATCATCCAGCACCAGCACCAAGACCGTCGGGATTGTCGGCACCGCGCCAGCGATGTGCTTTGGCGGCACGCTGAGCGGCGATGGCACGTACGATCTGGGGATCCTGATCGATACGACCACAGGGCAATTGCGCAATGATCTGACCGCGCCGCCCAAATTGCTGGTTGGCTCGTTCTGCACGGGGCGCAGCACCATCACGATCGCGGCCACCCCGCTGGTGGCGCAAAGCTTCACCACCACGCCGCCGACCGGTTTTGCCCGTTCGGTTGACTATGTCGCCACGGCGAGCGGCTGGACGGTTACCCCGGCCAGCTACAGTACCTCCGCCAGCGCCAATTCGGCCGCCACCCAGACCCGCCCAACTTCTTATACTGGCGACGTTTCCGTGGCGATTTCGGGGTTTTCCACCACCGGCGGCAACGCGCTGCGGCTGGTGGCAGACAACAACTATCGCGGTCTGGTGACCGTGACGATCGCGGCGGTGAACTGACATGCGCAGCATTCCTCTTTTCGCTTTAGCCGTCTTGGCCGCAGCCGCTCCGGCCGCCGCCCAGACCATCGCGGTCCCGCAGCAGCTACCGGTCACCGGCCGGGTACCGCAGACCTGCGCTATGCAGCAGGGCCGGATTGCACCGGGCAACCTGGTCAACATCGCCGGGCTCGATGGCGATACACTGCGGATTATCCAGTTCACCGATCCGACCACCCTGGCGGTGCGCCCGGCCAGCGCGACAATCACCTTCGAAGCGGTCTGCAACTTCCCGCATTCGGTCCGGATCGAATCGCAGAACAATGGCCTGTGGCCGGTTGACCAGCGCTTCACCGATCGTCCGGCCGGCTTTGCCTTTGCCGTGCCTTACACCGCTGATATCAGCTGGGGCCCGCTCAATTCGCAGTTTCAGGCGACCGCCAAAGTGCGCAGCCAATCGCAACAGGTGATGGTGGTCAACGATCCGGTCGCCGGTGATTTCAGCCTCCGGATCAGTATTGAGGACGGCGCCTCGAACGTCGAAACCCATGCGCCACTGGTGGCCGGCACTTATGTCGACACTGTCCGCATTTTCCTGGAGCCCCGCTGATGCGCGCGCTGCCCTGCTTGATACTCGCCGCCGTGCTGGGCGCTGCCCCGGCCCAGGCGCAAGAGCTGAACCGCGCTTCGCAGCGGCTCGAACTGCTCGGTGATGCGCCGGTTGGCTGCATCGCCAACAGCGCTCGCGCCTCGGGACAGCGTAACGCTACCTTCCAGGACAACGGGCCCAGCGGCGGCGTTGTGGTGTTCCCGCAACTGGTTGACGGCACCACCGCGATGGCCCGCGAAAGCGCGATCGAGCTGGCCGTGCCGGTGGTCTGCAACACCTCGCACACGGTCACCGTGCGCAGCTACAACGGCGGTCTGCTGCGTCAGGGCGCACAAGGAACCGGCCGCAGCGCCGGCGGGTTCAGTGAATTTCAGGCCTATCAGGTCGGCGTGCAATGGCAGGGCCAACGCGTGCAGGTTGGTGGGCAGAGCAGCACCGCCTCGATCGCCTGGGGCCAGCCGGCCAAGGGCGATCTGACCGTTGATATTACCGTTCCGCAGGGAACCGCACCGCTGGTCGCCGGAACCTATACCGACGCCGTGGTGGTTGAGATTTTGCCCGCCAGCTAATTGACCCGCCGCGCGGGAGGAGAATTCTTGTGAAGTTCAATTTCAAATACGCATTAACCATGTTTTGTGCCGTGCTGCTGCCCGCAGAGGCGGCGCTGGCGATGACGGTGCAGCCGGTGGTGATCGATTTGCAGACCTCCGGGCGGAGCATGTCGCAGGTGATCCAGGTGGAAAACACCTTTGCCACTCCGCTGCCGGTCGAACTGACGGTGCAGGAACTTGAATTGACCCCGGACGGGGTCAAGCAGACGGGCAAGGATCCGGGCGATCTGCTGGTCTTCCCGCCGCAGGCAATCATTGCGCCGGGCCAGACCCAGACCTTCCGCGTGCAATATGTCGGCGATCCGGCCTTAGCCAAGAGCAAGCATTATTACGTCACCGTCGCGCAGCTGCCGGTCAAGTTGCCCGAAGGCCAGTCAGCGATCCAGATCCTTTACAACTTCCAGGTTTTGATCAGCGTCTCGCCCGCAGGCGTTAAACCCAAGATTGAGGTGCAGAGCGCGCAAGTGATCAAGACCCCCGAGGGCAAGAGCGTCCCGGTTGTCACCGTGGTCAACGAATCTCCCGCCCACGGCTACCTCTCGAACGGCCATCTGCGGATCGTCGAGCGCGACAAGTCGGGCGCGCAAGTGTTCAGCCGGACGCTGTCGGGCGCAGAAATCCAGCAGACGATGGGCTTTGGCTTGATCGGCGGCGGCCAGACCCGGCAAGTGGCGGTGCCGGTCGAACTGCCCAGCGCCGATGGCACCGTGGAGGCGAGCTTCTCGCTCGATAACTGACCATGACGCACGGGGGCAAACATCTTGGACTGCTGATCGGGGTCAGCCTGGCTGGATTGGCAACGCCGGTCTGGGCCAATGCGGCCGCCGATACGGCAGCCAGCAGCGGCAGCGATCAATCACCGGCGGCGCCGGCCGCACGGGCCGAGCGGCTTAACCCGACCGGGCGGACCATCATCCTGACGGTTCCGGCCAAGGACGGCGCGGCCTATCTGGGCGATGTGCCGCTGACGATCGGCGCGGATGACAGCTTGTCATTCCCGACCGAGCGGGTGCTGCAAGTGCTCGAGCCGATCATCGCGCCTGATATCATGAATGCCATGCGCAACAACTTTGCCGGTAAGCCGACGGTTGGCCCGGGCGATTTTGCCAGCGTCGGGATCGTGGTCACTTACGATCCGCAAACGCTTGAGCTGCATTTCGACATTCCGGTTGAAAAGCGCGCCTCGCGCAACGTCTCGGTCTCGGCGCTTGATCGCCAGTCGCTGGGCGATTTTGTCCGGCCGGCCAGTTTCAGCGCCTACCTGAATGTGCGCGGTTCGGTCGATCTCAACGAAGACGGCGGGAATAACGGCTTCAACAATCCGGTGTTCCTGCTCAACGGCGCGGTCCGGCTTAACGGGCCAGTGTTTGAAAGCGATGCGATCTGGTCACCGGGCAACACCGGGGTTGATTTCCAGCGGCTTGGCAGCCGGATGGTTTACGATGATACCGAGCATCTGGTCCGCTTCACCGCGGGCGATCTCGATACCCAGGGCCGCGGCTTCCAGTCAGCGCCCGATATCGCCGGCATCTCGATCTTCCGGTCCTATTCGGTGCTTAACCCGCAGCAGGTGATCCGCCCGCGCGGCGACCGCACCTTTACGCTGGCGCGGCAATCGACGGTTGAAGTTTACGTCAACGGACAGCAGGTTCGCCGCCTGCAGCTTGGCCCAGGCAATTACAACCTGCGCGATTTCCCCTTTGCACAGGGCGGCAACGATATCCGCCTCAACGTGCTCGACGATACCGGGCGCACCGAGACACTGCGTTTCAACTTGTTCCTCGATCAGACCCAGCTGGGCAAAGGCCTCAGCGAATTTGGGCTCTACGCCGGCGTGAAAGCGCCGCTTGGGCTGCACGGCCCGGTCTATTCGGACCAGTGGATCGCCTCGGGCTTCTATCGCCGCGGGATCAGCGACCGGGTGACGTTCGGCGCCAATTTTCAGGCCGACGATCAGATCCAGATGGCCGGGATCGAGGCCGTATTTGGCACCGAAATCGGTACCTTGGGCACGCAGGCGGCTTATAGCCACACGGTCGGGTTTGGCGATGGCTGGGCCTTGCAGGCGACCTTCCAGCGGCTGATCCAGCACCGCGACGGCCAGTCGGACAGCTTCAACCTGTTCGCCGAAACCCGCAGCCGCCGGTTTGCTCCGGTGACCTTCTTCCTGGCCGACAACCAGTACGAATACGAGCTGGGCGGCGGCTATTCGCATGCCTTCAATCCCAACTTCTACATGGGCACCCAGGCGCGTTTCTCAAAGGGCCGCGGGATCAACGCCGATGTCCATAACTACAGCCTGACTGGCGGCTGGCGGCTGTCTCCGATTGCCAGCCTGACCGCCGAGGCACGCTATAGCGAGGACGCCGGCGGGCACCAGTTCAGTGGGTTCCTGACCCTGACTGTCCGGCTCGGCCGCAACGCCAGCATCCGCAGCGAATACGATTCGCGCGATAACCGGGCGCGGATCTCGTACCAGACGCTCCACGGCACCGGGGTGGGTAGCTATAACCTGACCGCCGATGTCGAACGCTCGGACTTTGGCTCGAACGTCGCGCTCAACGCCAGCTACTTCGGCAACCGAGCTGAGCTGGGGATCAGCCATTTCGGCACGTTCAACGGCGATTTTGGCGACAGTTCCAGCCAGCGCACCAACTTCCGGATTGGCACCTCGTTTGCCATTGCTGATGGGGTCGCGTCGATTGGCCGCCCGATTTACGACAGCTTCGCGGTGGTCAAGCCGCACCGCAGCCTCAAGGGTGCAGACGTTGTGGTTGATCCCAACCCCTACGGCTACACCGCAAATTCGGGCGCATTGGGAGTGGCGACCATGCCGAGCCTGTCGTCCTATGCGGACCGGACAATCACCGTCGATGTCGATGGCGCGCCGGCCGGGATCGATATCGGGCAGGGCTCATACAAGCTTTTCCCGCCCTATCGCAGCGGCTATGTGCTTGAAGTTGGCTCGGATTATCACATGACTGCACTGGGCGTGATGCGCGATGTCGATGGCCAGCCGGTGGCGCTGGTCGCCGGCAAGGCGATCGAACTGGCCCATCCGGATCGGCCGCCGGTGACGCTGTTTACCAACCGTCAGGGCCGCTTCGGCGCAACTGGTCTCGCTCCGGGACAGTGGCGAATTGAAATGCTCGATGCCAGAAATTCAGTCTATATTATCACCATTCCGGAAGATGCTGAGGGCGTAATACGCCTGGGCGACATCACGCCGGTGAAGGAACGTTGACTATGTCCAAGCTCACGATTTTCAGGACCCTGGCCGTCATCATGGCCGCGACCTTTGCGGCGCTCGCCGGAACCGCCCAGGCAGCGACCTGCGGGATTACCGGCAGCGCTTCGGCTCAGCCGGCGGTCTATGACCCGTTCAATCCAACCGGGCTGACCGCCACAAACATCACGCTCAACCTGACCCGGGTGAACACCTCGGGCGGCGGCGATACCCGGATCGTCAACTTCTACCTCAAGGCCAACTCGACGATCGGGACCGCGCTCGATGGCTCCTCACTGGTGCCCATCGTGGTCGCAGGCAGTGTCTCCGCACTCGGCACCGGCAACAATATTTTTTACAATTACAACGCGCTTCCGCCGACCGTTTCACCCACTTCGCTGGTGCCCACCGCGGCGAACCGGTTCCTGCAGATCAATTTCACCGGCAACAACGCCGGGTCAGACACCGCGCAGGTCACCTTTCAAGTCAGCCTGCCGGCTAACCTTAACCTCAACGCCATTCAGAACCTTTCGTTCGATGCCTTCTTCGGCTGCAACGTTCAGGGTGGCAAAGACAGTGGACTGCAGCAGTCCGGCAGCTTCGCCAACGCGGTGACGTTCCCGGTGGTCGTGCTCAGCGCCTTGCGGACCCACTATGTCGGGTCAGCCCTCGATTTCGGTGAGATCGGCAATGTGACGACCGGCTCACTGGTAGGCACCCCGCAAAAGACCAGCGCCTCCAACTATGTCGCCGTCGATAGCTCGGGCGCCTATTCGGTAACATTGTCATCGGCCAATGGCTTCAAGCTGAAAAAGCCTGGCGCGGTCACCACGGCTGACGAGATCAAATACAGCCTGCGCTTCCTGGGGCTGGACCGTGACAGCACCACCACGCCAGTCGGCGGAACCGAGGCGATCAACCGCAGCTGCGTGCGCGCAGGGCTGGTGACAGTCGGCAACACGCTGCCGATCCAGGCCACCCTTCAGGAAGGTGGATCAGGGAAGAACCCCTCACCGACTTATGCCGATATCTTGACTGTCACGATAACGCCGCTGATCTACAGCAATCTGGGTACCGACCCCTGCGGGTCCTACGGCCTCTGATCATCAGCGGCTGCAGGCCCCGCAAGGGCTAAGCAAATAAGCTTAGCGCGGTTCGATGCGGAAGCTGATCTGGCCGGTCTGGCCGGCTTCGGGCAGTTGCAGCGCCAGGCTGTGATCAGCCATTGCCGCGCTGTCCGACTGGCTGACCACGATCGAGCCGCCCTCGGCCAGCGGCACCGCAGTGCCATCGACCAGCAGGCTGGCCCCAGCGAGCGAGGCCGAATAGTCCGCCACCACGCGGTAGCCGTTCGGACTGTTGCAGAATTCCTTGAGCATGCCGAGCGAAGTGGTCCCCGCGACCGGGGCCACGCTGCTGGCATCGACATTGGCGCGGCAGATTACCGGCACATAGCCGATCACGCCGATCGAGAACTGGGCCCCGCCGACATTTACCGCCGGAGCAAAGGCGCCAGCTGGCAGGGCAGTTACGCAAAGTGCGGCAAGGGCCAACACTGGTTTGATGAGCTTCATGTTGAGGTCTCCCGAATTTCGTCGAGATCCTGAATGCCACGCTAACCTCAATGCCCGGTGACCCGAAACGGTTAACCACGGCTTAGCATTTTGGCCGAAATCCGCTTGAAAAAGCCGTCCAGACGCGGCCGCTGCGGCAGTCAAAGTCGTTCTGTTTCAAACTGATCTGCCAAGCCCTGAGTAGAGCCAGTAGCCCTGCCGCAGCACCGGCCACGCTTGCTTAACCCCGGTCAGTGCGAAGAAAAGTGGTGCCGCTTACAGGATTCGAACCTGTGACCCCATCATTACGAATGATGTGCTCTACCGACTGAGCTAAAGCGGCGCACCTTTGGCCTTGGCCTGCCGGGCGCATAGCCCATCGGCGCAAGAATGAGGTGGAGGCCCGAGCCGGAATCGAACCGGCGTGCGCGGATTTGCAGTCCGCTACGTAACCACTCCGCCATCGGGCCTCGCCCGCGGTTGCCCGCAGGATCGAGCGCCACTAGCCGAGCGCGCCCAGCGGCGCAAGCCACATCGTCGGTTAGGGCTGAGCGGCTTGGGATCAGGCGATCCGGCTGAAGCTGACCGTGCGCTTGATCGGGTCAGTCGCATCGAGCCGGACCGTCAGCTGGTCCCCGGGCGCTACGCTGTGCGCGGTGATCCGCGCCGCCACCGGCGCATCGCTCAGCTGGATCCGCACGCCATACTCGTCGACATCGGTAACGACCGCAGCGAAGCTTTCCCCCTCACGGCCGCTGAGCGTGGCGGCTTCGGCCAGATCGATCACCGCGCGGTCAATCTGATTGGCCCGCGCATCGGCCTTGGACATGACCGGGCCGAGCCGGGTGAAGGCCTCGGTCACCGCAAGCTCAACTGGCTGGCCATTAGCCACCGCCAGCCCGGCGCGCACGACGTAGCGATCGGCGAGCCGGCGCAGCGGTGCGGTCATGTGGCAATAGGTTGCGGCCATCGCGGCGTGCCACGGTTTTACGCCGGCCTCAAACGGCACATAGCTGGCGCCGTTGCCCGCGCGGCGGATCGCCAGCATGAAGGCGGCCGCGCGCGGCTCCACCGGGTTGAGGGTCTTTTCAAACAGCTCAAGGCTGTCGGCATCGGCCCAATTCAGTCCAAAGGCACGCGCGGTATAACGTAGCCGGGCGATGGAACGTGCGTCGGGCCCAGCCATCACGCGAAACAAGCCGGTTCCGGCGGCATAAAGCGCATCAGCCACCGCCAGGTTGGTCGCCAGCGACAGCGCCGCGTTGCGCCGTTCGGCCAGCGCTTGCGGGCGCAACTGCAAGGTGAAGTGGCCGGCCCGATCGCGCTCAACTTCTTGCTCGGGCGGATCGACTCGCGCGGCCCCGCGCGCGGCTTCGGCGGCAGCAATCCGGTCAGCCAGCTCAGCAAACCCGGCCGGCAGCTGCGCATCCGTGGCTGTTTCATAACCCAGCTTGGCGCGGCTGCGGATCAGCGCGCGCTCGGCCCCTTGCAGCTTGACTGCGCCATCGGGCGCAATCAGCGTGGTGAATATGACGGCCGGGCGCGGCCCATCGGCGAGCAGGCTGGCAGCGCCCTCGGCCAGCACTCTGGGATAAAGCCCGGCCTTGTCATCAGGCAGATACAGCGTCTCACCGCGCAGCCACGCTTGCTGATCGACTACATCGCCGTCGTGCACGAACCACGGCACATCGGCGATCGCGTAGTGCAACAGCAGGTCGCCGCCGGCTGCCTCAATCGCGAAGGCCTGATCAAGATCGGTCGAGCTGGCCGGATCGAGGGTGACGAATGGAGTCGCGGTGCGATCGGTGTGTTGATCAGGGGTGCGCGCGGCAGCAACGGCGGCAGCGGCCTCAACCGCGGGCGGAAACGCCGCTGGCACTTTGAACTGCCCGCGAATGGCGGCCAATCCTTCGCTCAGCAAGCAGTCGGGATCTCGGAGTGCTTTCATCGCCGCAAGAGCTAGCTGCTGCGCCAGTACTTGCCAAGCACGGTGCGAACCAGCAAGGTCCGGCTTCGCGCGATGAAGCACGGACCGGAGGATTTTGCATGATCTTGGGTGCGGTACTGGCCGGTGGTAAATCCACCCGCTTCGGCAGTGACAAGGCGATGGCCGAACTGGCGGGACACACCCTGCTGGCGCGCGCGGTCGATCTGCTGTCAGGCTGGTGCGAGCATGTCGTGGTGGTCGGCCGGGCGACTGCCCCTGCCCCGACTCTGCCCGACTGGCCGCACGCCGGGATGGGGCCCTTGGGCGGGATCGCCGCGGCGCTGCACCACGCGCTCGACGAGGGCTATGAGGCAGTGCTGACGATCGGAGTGGATAGCCCCGATCTGCCGGAAGACCTGGCCGATCTGCTGGGCCCGGGTCCGTCCTATCTTGCCGCGCAGCCGGTCGTGGGGCTGTGGCCGGCAGCTTCTGCGGCCGCGATCGAGACGATCCTGGAAGGCACGGGCAAGCACTCGATGCTGGCCTTTGCCGAGGCTTTGGGTGCGCGCGCTGTCACGCTGACGATTGCCCCCGCCAATATCAATAGCCCAGCCGATCTGGCAGTAGCAGAGCAGCGCCACCGGCTTTAAATTTCAGCACGACTGCGGACGGACAGCTAGCAGGCTAGCTGCTCAGCACGTTTCGCTCAAACCAGTGCGCCACCAGTGCTCCGGCCAGCTGCGCCAGGACAAAGCCGATGACGCTGGCCGGGGCGATCCCGGCGAAAGTATCGCTCAGACTGCGCGCCAGGGTGATCGCCGGATTGGCAAAGCTGGTCGATGAGGTGAACCAGTAAGCCGCGGCGATATAGAGCGCGACGCTGGCCGGAACCGAGGCGGGGCGGTGCCGCGCTGTCAGCAGGATTGTCAACACCAGCCCGAACGTGGCGAGCCCCTCGCTCAGCCATTGGCCGGGGCCGCTGCGGACATGCTGTGACAGTTGCAGCAGCGGCAGATCGAACATCGCATGCGCGGCCCAGACCCCCAGCACCCCGGCGCTGCATTGCACCGCGATCCGCGCCGCCAGTTCGGGCCAGTCATGCGCGCCGCGCAGCCGCATCACTAGGCTAACCGCCGGATTGAACTCTGCCCCAGACAGCGGCCCGAGCATGGTAATCAGCACATACAGCATCGCCGCTGTCGCCAGCGTATTGCCCAGCAGCGCCACCGCCGCGTTACCGCCCGCAAGCCGCTCGGCCATGATGCCAGAGCCGATCACGGTGGCAAACAGCAAGAAGCTGCCGAGCGCTTCGGCCAGCAAGCGCTGTTTCACGCTGCCCCCTCCAGCGCGCCGATCTTCGCCAGTGCGCGCTGCGCCTCGGCCCGGTCCAAGCCCGCCAGATCGAGCGCGAGCAGTGCCCGCACCCGCAATTCAAGGAGCCGCCAGGTTTCTTCGAATTCGGCGTCGACTTCGGCCTCGCTGCCGCTCTTATCCGCTGGATCGGGCAGGCCCCAATGCGCCCGCAAAGGTGTGCCGGGGAACACCGGGCAAGCCTCGCCCGCCGCATTTCCGCAGACGGTGATCACCAAGTCGATTTCGGGCCCACCCGCGCCGGTAAATTCCAGCCAGCTTTTTGAGCGGAACCGCGCCGGATCGATACCGTGTCTAGTCAGCAGCCTCAGCGCAGCGGGATTTGGTTCAGCCTTGGGTTTGCTCCCCGCGCTGAACGCTTCGATGCGCCGTTCGCCGAGCTGATTGAGTAGCGCCTCACCCAAAATGGAGCGCGCCGAATTGCCGGTGCACAGCACCAGGATCGTGCGGACTGCAACCATGGTTTAGCAGCAGCCGGCCTTGACCGGAGCCGCCAATTGCGGCGCGCAACACGCATCGGCGGCTGCGTTGCCCGATGCGAGCGCGGCAAAGTCCGGGCCGGTGCCATAGTCGGTGTTATCGCCATTGGTCAGGAAAGCTTCCCACATCACCCCGTCAGGGTCGGCGATCCAGCTTTTCTCCGAACGCGCATAACAGCAAGTGGTCGCCCCCTCCTCAAGCACCGGGGCATTGGCGGCCTGCAAACGACCGTAGACTTCGGCCAATTCGGTTGGGTTTTCAACTTGCAGCCCGAGGTGCTCAATGCCTTTCACAGCGCCGCATTTCTGCGAGATCGCAAAGTTGACGCGCGGATCCTCAAGCATCCATTTGGCGTAATCGGTCTTGGTCACGCTCGGCGCTTGGCCGAACAGGCCGGAATAGAACGCGATCGATTGATCAAGGCTTTCAACCCCGACATGGACGTGGAAACGCTTCATACAACGATCCTTTCATCTTGCAGAGCCACGCCGCAGTCCATTGCGGTGACGGGGCCGCATGCGCTGCCAGCGCAGCAGTTTTCGGTAAGGTAGGCGAGCAGCGCGTTCATCGCGCTGTAGTCCGCCGAATAGATGATCGAGCGGCTTTGGCGGCGCTGACTGACTAGGCCCGCGTTGCTTAGCTGGGCGAGGTGAAAGCTCATCGAACTGGGTGGCACAGTCAGCGCCTCGGCCAGCGCGCCTGCGGCCAGACCATCAGGGCCAGCCTGCACGAGCAAGCGGAACACCGCCAGCCGGTGCTCCTGCGCCAGCGCACCAAGCGCACGGATGGTATGTTCAGACTGCATCGGTAGCTCCATTGATTCGATAACTCTCGAAATATCGAATTAGAGCGGCCGTTGTCAAGCCGGTAATTGCAAGCGCTCAGACGTCGACGAACTCGCCCTTACGCTTCTGCATCTGGCTCATCACCGCTTCGATCTGGTTCTTCGTGCCCATCAGCGCTTGCTGCTCGATGCTTTCGGCCATCAGGATATCGTCGACCGAGGCGTGGAGGTATTGTCCGAACAGGCGTTTGGCGGCGCGCTGCGCTTGCGGGTGGCGGTTGGCGATGTCGGCGGCGATCGCGGTTGCGCGGGCCAGCGGATCGGCATCGACGATCGTCGCAAAGCCCAAGTCCAGCGCCTCAGCGCCAGTGAACTCACGGTTGGTGTAAGTCAGCTCGCGCAAGTGATCGTCGCGTACGGTGCCGCGCCACAGCGCATAGCCGGCCATATCGGGCACCAGCCCCCACTTCAGCTCCATCACCGCCATCCGTGCGTCGGGCGTGACCACGCGAATGTCAGCGCCGCTGGCGATCTGCAGCCCGCCGCCAAAGCACACCCCGTGGACTGCCGCGATCACCGGGACTGCCAGTTCGCGCCATTGCAGTGCCACTTGCTGCGGGGCATTGGCGTTACCATGCGTGCGGGTGGTCAGCGGGCTTTCACGGCGGCGGCCGCTGTCAGCCATCGAGCCCATATCGAGCCCGGCGCAAAAGCTGCGCCCCTCGCCCGACAAGACCACGCAGCGCAGCCCTTTGAGGTTTTGCAACACGTGCCCGGCATCGAGCAATGCTGCGAACATGTCAGGATCGAGCGCGTTCATCTTGTCTGCGCGGACCAGCCGAACCTGCGCCACGCCATCATCGCCCAGAGCAATGGTGACGCGGGCGGGCGGGTTTACGGGGTGGTCCATGCAGGGCGTTCCTTGTCGAAAATCAGGCCTTGTCGAATATCAGGCGATAACCTGTTCCTCGCTCAAACGCAGATAACCGTCCAGTGCGAAATCGCGGGCCAATGGGATCGCGCTGCGACCGGCCACCCCGCCAAGGCAGTACGAGGCATCGGGCAGCGTTTCGAGGATCCCATCGACCCCGGAGGTCCGCAATTTCGCGCGCAAGCGGCTGACGTGGACGGCCAGGCTGTTGGTTTCCGGGCGAAATGACAGCCGCCATACATCGTATAGCAGCTCGGCTGCGCTAACTGCCTCGCCGGGGGTTTCGGCGAGCCGCCACAGCAACGCAAACTCGCGTGGATGCAGCCCAACCGCGCGCCCCGCTACAAAGGCTTCGCGCGCCAGCAGATCGAGCTGGATCGGTCCGTGCCGCCGGTAGCGCGGCAGCGATTGCGCCAGTTGCGCCAGCCGTAATGCACGCGCCTCCAGTTCATCAAGGCTGGGCCCGCACCCCAGCGCATCACCGAACCCCAGCCGCAGCATCCGCGCGCGCTCACCCGATTCGTCAACCTCGAGCATCATCATCCATTTGCGCTGCATCGCGCCTTCGCCCGCCAGGTTGAGCCACTGCGGCAAGGGCAAGTCATGCGGCCGGCCCAATCGCACATAGGCTTCGCCGCGTCCGGACGAGCACGAATCGCTCAGCAACTGCCAACCGAGACGGCGCAGGTCATAAGCGGTCGGGATCGGCCCGACCGAAAACCAGCGAAATACCCCCACAGCGACCTCTTAAGAGAAGCGACCCACGTCCAAGCCAAATCGAGGAAGTGATGGCTGCACATTTCCAATCCGGCGCGCAAGTGCGGCCGGGGGAATTGACCCCCACATTCGCATGGCACATTCGCGTATTGGTCAGGCAGCGGTGGCGTTGACGCCCATTGATTGCAAATAACGCCGCACGTTACGTGCCGCCTGCCGCAATCTTTGTTCGTTTTCGACCAAAGCGATCCGCACGTAACCTTCGCCTTCCTCGCCGTAACCAACGCCCGGAGCGACTGCGACTTCAGCATGGGTCAGCAATTGTTTGGAAAATTCCAGACTGCCCATTTCCTTCAGCGCTGGCGGCAGCGGTGCCCAGGCGAACATCGAGGCCTTGGGGCTGGGAATATCCCACCCGGCCCGGCCAAAGCTTTCGACCAGCACGTCGCGGCGCTTTTGATACAGCACGCGGTTGGCCTCGACGATATCCTGCGGGCCGTTGAGCGCGGCGCAGGCGGCGGCCTGGATCGGGGTGAAGGCGCCGTAATCAAGGTAGCTTTTGACCCGCGTTAGCGCCGCGATCAGCCGTTGGTTGCCGACCGCAAAGCCGACCCGCCAGCCGGCCATCGAAAAGGTCTTGGACATCGAGGTGAACTCGATCGCCACATCCTTCGCGCCGGGCACCTGCAGGATCGAGACGGTCGGGTTGCCGTCGTAATAAAGCTCGGAATAAGCCAGATCAGAAATGAGCCAGACCTTGTTGTCCTTGGCCCAGGCCACCAGCCGCTCGTAAAACGCCAGATCGACCGTCTCGGCGGTGGGGTTCGACGGATAGTTGACGATCAGCACCGAGGGCCGCGGCACGGTGAAGGCCATCGCCCGTTCCAGCGCGCGCCAGTAATTCTCATCCGGGGTGACCGGGACCGAGCGGATCGTCGCACCCGCAATAATGAAACCGAAGGTGTGGATCGGATAGCTGGGGTTAGGCGCCAGCACCACATCACCGTGGCCGGTGATCGCGGTGGCAAGGCTCGCCAGCCCTTCCTTGCTGCCCATGGTCATCACCACTTCGCTATCGTGATCAAGCTCGACCCCGAAGCGGCGGGCGTAGTAATTGGCCTGCGCCTTGCGCACGCCGGGGATGCCCTTGGAGGCGGAATAGCCGTGCGCGTCGGGCTTCATCGCCACTTCGCACAGCTTTGCGATCACGTGCGGCGGCGGGGGCAGATCGGGGTTGCCCATCCCCAGGTCGATGATGTCTCGCCCGGCCGCGCGCGCTTCTGCCCGCATGCCGTTGACTTCGGCGATGACATAGGGCGGCAGTCGCTTGATGCGGTAAAATTCTTCGGGCATTGGACCTTTCCAGTTGGCGTGGCGCCAAGCAGGGCGCGCGCGCCTTATCGGGGATCGCCGCGAAAACCGCCAGTCCGTTTGAGAAAAAACGCCATTGCGGCCAAGGGCAAGGTCCAGGCGAGCCAGGCATCGGCGGCGTAGAACGCCTCATAGTGCTGCATATCGCCCCAGATCGCCCACAGCGCGAGGTAGATCCGGAAAAACACCGCCCCAGTGGTGACCGCCGCCATCATTAGCATGAAGGCGCGGTGCTGGCGCGGTCGGCGGGCCCGGATTTGCCGCAAGCCCATAGTCAGCAAGACCAGCCACGTCGCCCCTTGCGCGGCAAAGCCCCAGGCTGAAACCGGCGTTACGGGCGCGATCAGCGCGACCGGAAAGGCGCTCAGTCCGGCCAGTAACACGATGCCCGCGGTGAAGCGGCCAGCGGGCCGGTGCCAGCGTGGGCGGCGGCGCAGCAGGAAAGTCAGCGGGACCAGCAGCAGCGCGAGGCCCCCAGTGATCATGTGCAACGGGAAGACCACGGGCAGCAGTTCGACCTTGATCGCCAGCGCCTCGGGGAAATCGTCCACTTGCCACGGCGATTGCAGCGCCAGCAGTGCAGTGCGTATTACAAACAGCGCCAATCCTGCTAAGACCAGCAAACGCAGCAGCCGCATTGCGGGTCTGGGGGCGCCAAATTCGCTGGATGGAGACCCGGTCATGAAATCACTATCACATTCCCTCGCGGCACTGTCGATTGCCCTGGCCGGCACTTTCGGCGTTGCCGCTGGCGCTGCTCCCGCAGCGACCAGCCCGTTTTACGGGCGCTGGACCGTGAACGAGGCCAAGCCGCTATTCACCGCCAAGGGCCGGATTTACAAGACCATCGACATCGCGCCTTGCGGCAACGACTTCTGCGGCGTCAGCGTGGCCGACAATGGCCAGTGCGGCGCAGTGCTGTTCCGCTTTCTGGCCAAGCACGCCAACGCCGAGACAACGCTGCACGGCCGGGCTAAATGGGGCAATGCGTTCAAGAGCGTGCAGATCGCCACTTGGGAGCTCGATGCGGCAGACTGGCCCGGCGGGCGCGAGCTCGACCTCTATGTTGGCGATGGTCATGACTTTGGCGAGCGCAGCGAAAACATGCCAAAGTTCCACGGCGAGTATAAACGGACCGGGGCAGCGCGGTGCAAGGTCCGCTGAGCAATCACGATGAACGACGAACCGCCCAAATCCAGCGATCCGGTCGAACTGTTGACCGCCATGCTACAAGCCCCGCAGCAGCTGTTCGCGCAGTTTTTGCCCCAAGGCCCGGCGGCCGATAGCGACGACGGCGATCTGGCGCAGTGGACCAGTGTGGCCCAGCGGTTGCAGGCGCTGTGGTTCGATTTTCAGCGCGAGCAAATGGCGAGTGCGGCAGGCAAGATGTCCACCATGTTCAGCGATCCCGCCGCCTTTGCCGGTACGTTGCAAGGCTGGCTCAAAGGGTTTCCGTTGGCCAATCCAGCCACGCAGCAGCGCTTGTGGGATGACAGTGTGGCGCTGTGGCAAGTGGTGCTGGGGCAATACAGCGCGGGCGCTGGCGACAAGGCCGCGCCCGAGCTGCCACGCAAGGACCGCCGCTTTGCCGATCCCAAGTGGCGCGAACAACCGTTCTATGCACTGGTTCACCAGACTTACCTGATGCTGGCCGAACAGATCATGGCCATGGCTGACAGCGCCGAAGCCGCCGATCCGGTCAAGCACGAACAGCTCAAGTTCGCGGCGCGGACGCTGGTCGAAATGCTCAGTCCGGCCAATTTCCCGCTGACCAATCCGCTGGTCACCGAAAAAACCCTGGCCACGCGCGGCGAAAATCTGGTCAAGGGGCTGGAACATCTGCTCGGCGATCTGCGGCGCGGGCAGCTGACCCATGTCGATCCGCAGGCCTTCAAGCTGGGCCAAAATATCGCCACCGCGCCGGGCAAAGTGGTCCACGAAACCCCGCTCTATCAGCTGATCCAGTACAGCCCCGCGACCGAGAACGTGCTCGAAGTGCCGCTGGTGATCTTCCCGCCGTGGATCAACCGGTTCTACATCCTTGATCTCAGCCCCGAGAAAAGCCTGATCCGCTGGGCTGTCGATCAAGGCCTGACGGTGTTTGTGGTGTCCTGGAAATCGGCTGACGAGACCATGGCTGAGCTGATGTGGGACGATTACATCCGCGCCCAGCTTGATGCAATTGATACGGTCCGCGCGCGGCTTGGCGTAGAGTCGGTTCATACCATCGGGTATTGCGTGGCGGGCACGACACTCGCTGCGACCCTGGCGATGTTGGCGCGGCGCGAGGAGGCAGACAAAGTCAAAAGCGCCACCTTCTTCACCGCGCAGGTCGATTTCGAACAAGCTGGCGAGCTCAAGGTGTTCATCGACGATGAGCAGTTGCAAGCGCTGGAGCAGATGTCGGCGCAAACCGGCTATCTCGATGGCCGGGTCATGTCGGCGACTTTCAATCTGCTGCGCGGCAATGATCTGATCTGGAACTACGTGATCAAGAACTACTTGCTGGGCGACGACTATCCGGCGTTCGATCTGCTGCACTGGAACGGCGATGTGACCAACCTGCCGGCCAAGTGGCACATGAGCTACCTCAAGGATCTGTACCGCGATAACAAGCTGGTGGTGCCTGATGCGCTAAGCGCCGATGGCACCCCGATTGACCTGACCCGGATCAAGACCCCGACCTATATCCAGGCCGGGCGCGAGGATCATATCGCCCCGGCCGCCAGCGTTTGGCAACTGATGCACCACTTGCGCGGGCCCAAGACTTTCGTGCTGGCAGGATCGGGCCATATTGCCGGAGTGGTCAATCCCCCGGCGGCGGGCAAGTACCAGTAC
>JANNYT010000145.1:0-23700 GCA_031410255.1 Novosphingobium sp.
TTGGTGCAGCTGGTGATCGCGGCGATTACCACGTCGCCATCGCCGATATCGTGGTCACGCCCTTCAACCGCGACGCGGGTCGCGGCTTTCTTGTAAACCGAGTCCAGGTCGCCGTTGAACACGTCGTCGACCTGCGTCAGCGCGACCTTGTCCTGCGGGCGCTTGGGCCCGGCCAATGAAGGCACGACGCTGCCCATGTCGAGCTCAAGCGAATCGGTGAAAATCGGATCGGGACCGGCAGGATCGAGCCACAGCCCCTGCGCCTTGGCATAGGCTTCAACCAGCGCGATCTGCGTTTCCTCCCGCCCGGTCAGGCGCAAGTAGTCGATGGTCTTTTCATCGACCCCGAAGAACCCGCAAGTGGCGCCGTATTCGGGGGCCATATTGGCCAAGGTCGCGCGGTCGGCCAGGCTGAGCATGGCGAGGCCCGGGCCGAAATATTCCACGAACCGCCCGACCACGCCCTTGGCGCGCAGCATCTGCGTCGCGGTCAGCACCAGATCGGTCGCGGTCACGCCTTCGGGCAATTGACCGGTCAGCTTGAAACCGACGACTTCGGGGATCAGCATCGAAACCGGCTGGCCGAGCATCGCCGCCTCCGCCTCAATCCCGCCGACGCCCCAGCCGAGCACGCCAAGGCCATTGATCATGGTGGTGTGGCTGTCAGTCCCGACGCAAGTATCGGGATAGGCCACGGTCGCGCCGCTCTGGTCCTTGGAAGTCCACACGGTCTGCGCGATGTTTTCCAGATTGACCTGGTGGCAGATCCCGGTGCCGGGGGGCACCGCGTAGAAATTGTTCAGGCTCTTCGATCCCCACTTGAGAAAATCGTAGCGCTCCATGTTGCGGTGATATTCGATTTCGACGTTCTGTTCGAACGCCTTGGGGTGGCCAAATTCATCAACCATCACCGAGTGATCAATCACCAGGTTGACCGGCACCAGCGGATTGATCTTGCTGGTATCGCCGCCCAGCTTGGCGATCGCATCGCGCATCGCGGCCAGATCTACCACGCACGGCACCCCGGTGAAATCCTGCAGCAGCACGCGGGCCGGGCGGTACTGAATCTCGTTGGTCGATTCGGCTGGGTTCTTCTGCCAATCGACCAGCGCCTGAATGTCGGCGGTGGAGACAGTGAAGCCGCCGTCTTCGAAGCGCAGCAGGTTTTCCAGCAGGACTTTCATGCTCATCGGCAGGCGGCTGATGTCGCCGAACTTGGCCGCGGCCTTGCTCAACGAATAGTAGGCGTAATCGGTGCCGCCGACACTGAGGGTTGAGCGAGTGCCGAGTGAGTCCTGTCCGACCTGATTCATGCGCGGTAGTCTCCTGTTATGCGGGGCCGCCGCAGCGCACACCCCGATTGGCGGGTGCGGCAGGACTGGCTGTCGGCGCCGCCGATGCGCGGGAATCCGCGCGGCGTCAAGGGGCAGGTGGGTCCGTTTCTGCGTTGATTGAGCTTGGCAGGGCTAAGCTCACGCGCAACACCAGCCCGCTCCCCCGCCCGGCCACCCGTTCAGAATAATTCCATGGGTGGCCGGGCGGGGGAGCGGGCTGGTGTTGCGCGAGGTCACACGAAAGTGTGAGCGATCAACGCCCCTAAAGCGCCACCTGTTCGATATGTTCCTTTGGCCCGGGCCGCGCGGCGATCCAGCAGCCGATCACGATCAGCCCGGCGCCGATGATCGTCGGCATGGTCAGCGCCTCATCAAACATCAGCCAACCCATGATCGCCGCCCAGATGAACGCGCTGTATTCCAGCGGGAGCAGCACCTGCGTTTCCGCCCGGCCATAGCCCCATGAGATCAGCATCAGCGAAATCGTGGCAAGTAGCGCCGCGCCGGCCAGAATCCCCCACACCGGCAGGGGCGGCATTTGCGCCAGCCACGGTGCCAAAACCGACAGGAACAGCGCGGTGAACACCGCTTGGAATGCGGCCACTTCGCGCGGCGGGGCAAGTTGGGCTTGCTGGCGTTGGAGGATCAGGTTCCAGGCATAGAGCACTGCCGAGGTCAGGATTGCGGCAATCCCCAGCGCGGCCTCACGGCTGTAGCCATCCCCGCCCAGCCGGGCCCCGGCGATCACCGCCACGCCAGCCAGGCCCAGCAAGGATGCCAGAATCGCGCGCGGTGCAATCTTTTCGCCGAGCAACACTGCCGCCAGAAACAGCGCAATCAACGGGGCGATGAACGATATCGCCATGCCCTCGGCCAGCGGCAGGTATTTGAGCCCCCAGAAAAAGCTGGTCGCCATCACCGCGCTGTTGAGCCCGCGCACCGCGTGCAGCCGCAGCAGGCTCCCGCGCGGCCAGCTGCCGCCGCCCAGCCGCCACACCGGCAGCATCACCACTGCGCTGATCAGCGAGCGGAACAGCATCGCCGAGTAGGCCCCGACCGCCAGACTGGCGCCTTTCATCAGCGCGTCCATCACCGAAAAGCTGGCGATCCCGGTGGCCACCGCCACGAACGGCAGCAGATGATGGTGGCGATGTTGATGAGCCGGCGGCACGGCGGTCTCCCCTCGGGGCTCGCGGGTAAGGCAGGCGAGCGTGGCGGGCAAGCGCTGCCGCCAGAAATTTCTGCTGTAACCTAGGTAGGGTTTGCCGCGAATGCCAAGGCAGGATAGCCTGCGCAAAAGGGGAGCGCCGATGGATCAAGCAGTGCAGCAAGCGGCCGAACCCGAAGCCCTAACCGAGCCTGCCCCGCCGCAGGGCGGCGATCTGGTCAAGCGGCACCACTGGATCACCCGGCTGTGGCACTGGACCAATCTGGTCACGGTCACCATCATGCTGATGAGCGGGCTGATGATCTTCAACGCGCACCCGCGGCTGTACTGGGGCAAGTTCGGGGCCAATCCCGATCACGCCTGGCTCGATTTGTCACGGGTCAGCCATGGCAAGCCGTTCCCGCCGTGGGCTACGATCCCCTCCAACTATAGTCTGGCCGATGCGCGGCTGTGGCATCTGGCCTTCGCCTGGTTGCTGGGGGCGGCGATTGCGGGCTATTTGATCTGGTCGCTGGTCTCAGGCCATATCAAGCGCGATTTGGCCCCGCGCCGGACCGAGCTGGCGCCTTCGCACATCTGGCACGATATCAAGGATCACGCCCGGCTGCGCTTCCCCACCGGGATCGCCGCGCTGCGCTATAATATCCTGCAAAAGCTGGCTTACGGCAGCGTGCTGTTCGTGCTGCTGCCCGGCATCATTCTGACCGGGCTGACGATGTCGCCAGGGATGAACGCCGCGCTGCCGTGGCTGCTCGACATTTTTGGCGGGCGGCAATCGGCGCGCAGTCTGCATTTCCTGTGCGCGGGCGGGCTCGTGGCATTCTTCCTAGTCCACATCGCGATGGTGGTGCTGGCCGGGCCGATCAACCAAGTCCGCTCGATGCTGACCGGGATGTACCGCTTGCCCGGCAAACCCGGCGAGGAGCCGCAGTGATGGACAATTCAGGGATCGTTTCACGCCGCCGCCTGCTCGGCATGGGCGCAGCCGGGGCTGGAGGCCTGCTGCTCGGCGGCTGCGACAAGTTGAACAACAGTGCGGGCTTCAGAAATGGGCTCAACGCTGCGACCGGGCTGACCATGCGCACCCAGCGGTTCCTGCTCGGCAACTCGCTCGCGCCCGAATTCAGCGAGGCGGATATGTCGCCTAACTTTCGGGTCAACGGCAGTGCATCGGTGCAAGACAGTGCCTATCGCGGGTTTCTCGATAAAGGCTTTGCCGGCTGGGTCTTGCAAGTCGATGGGCTGGTCCATCAGCCACTGCAACTGAGCCTCGATGCGCTCAAAGCCATGCCGCAACGCAGCCAGATCA
The DNA here is from genome assembly GCA_031410255.1 of Novosphingobium sp. Taxonomy (GTDB): domain Bacteria; phylum Pseudomonadota; class Alphaproteobacteria; order Sphingomonadales; family Sphingomonadaceae; genus Novosphingobium. The sequence continues at coordinate 3,812 of JANNYT010000145.1, forward strand.
CCCGGCATGACTGCGTTGAAGGGTGGAGCGCAATCGGCAAGTGGCAAGGCCCAAAAGTGGGCGATGTGCTGGCCATGGCCGGGCTGCTGCCCTCCGCCAAATATGCCGTATTCCACTGCGCTGATGTGCTCAGCGGGATGCCCTATTACGAATCAGTCGACCTGATCGACGCCTTTCATGCTCAGACGATCCTCGCCTGGCGGATGAACGATGCCCCGCTGACCGAAGGCCACGGCGCGCCGTTGCGGCTGCGGGTCGAGCGCCAACTGGGCTACAAACAGGCCAAGTACATCATGCGGATCGAACTGCGTGAGACGCTGGCCGGGCTCTATGGCGGCAAGGGCGGACACTGGGAGGATTACCTTGGTTACCAGTGGTACGCCGGGATCTAGATCAGCTTGCGCACCGCCTCGGCGCTGTACAGCCACAGGTCCGCATCTTCGCGCGTTACCCCGCCCATCGCCTTGTTGAACGTCTTCATGTGCCCGCTGGCGCCGTGCGCGGCCAATGCTTCGCCATCGCTCCAGCGCTCGGCGATGTGGATCAGATCAGGGTCGTTCACGTCGCGTGAGAACGAATAGTGGATGCAGCCCGCCTCGGCATTGGTTGCCGCGACCATCACGCGGGCTTCGTCAGCAACCTTGTCAAATTCGCCCGCCGCCAGCTTCAGCCAGCCTTGAATCAGCAACATTACCATCTCCCGTTCGTATGCTTTCGGGGTGACGCTACCGCGCGGCGCTCCGCCCGGCAAGCAGGTCGCACCAATTGCTGCGGCGGCCTTGCCACGGCTCGGCCAGTCCTTCGCGCACCAGCTGCCCGCCCAGCGAGCGGCCGCTGCGCTTGACCACGCGGAGCGCACGGCCATAGCGGTCGGTCGGGCGGCCTTCGATTTCCAGCGTGAACGGTCCGGCGTTAAGCAGCGCGATCAGCCGCCAGGTGGCGCGGTCGCCCAGCTCCTGTTCGGCCGCGCACCCGGCGCTGTGGGTTTCAGGCGCATTGATATCGGCGATGCGGACCTTCTCGCCGTTCAGCCAGAAGGTATCGCCATCGACGACGCAAGTGACCCGGGGGCCAGTGGCGCAGAGCGCGAAAGTGGCGGCGAGCAGGGTGAGGGGCAGGGCCATGCGCGCTGGAATCGCGCGGAATGCCGTCGGTATTCCATCCGCAGAATTACCCGGTTTTGCTCGATTTCGGAGCGATACCTGGCTGAATTTAGCGCTTTAGAGGCTGAGGAACAGCCCTGCCAGCGCCGCGCTCATCAGGTTTGACAGGCTGCCAGCCGCGAGCGCTTTCAGCCCCAGCCGCGCGATCACCGGTCGCTGGTTGGGGGCGAGCCCGCCGGTCACCGCCATCTGAATCGCGATCGAGCTGAAGTTGGCAAACCCGCACAGCGCGAAAGTAACGATCCCTTGTGTGGTCTGCGACAGGTCCTTGGCCGCGCCAAGGTCGATGAAGGCGACGAATTCGTTCAGCACCAGTTTGGTTCCGAAAAAGCCGCCCGCGCGCATCGCTTCGGACCAATCTGGCGCGCCGAGCAGGCGGAAGATCGGCGCGAAGACGTAACCCAGCACCATCTGGAACGACAGGTCGGGATAGCCAAACCAGCTGCCGATCCCGCCAACGATGCCATTGGCCAGCGCCACCAAGGCCACGAAGGCCAGCACCATCGCGCCGACCATCACCGCCAGCTTGACCCCGGTCTGCGCGCCTTGGGCGGCGGCCATGATGACGTTGGCGGGGCGCTCTTCCTCATCGGGGATGGTGATCACGTCGGGCTCGACCAGTTGCTCACCCTTGGGATCGGGCATGATGATCTTGGCCATCACGATCCCGCCCGGGGCCGACATGAACGCGGCTGCAACCAGATAATCGATCCGGATGCCCATGCTGGCGTAGGCCGCGAGGATCGTGCCGGCGACCCCGGCCATGCCCACGCTCATCAGGCAGAACAGCTGCGACGGGGTCAGTTCGGCGAGGTAGGGCCGGATCACCAGCGGGCTTTCGGACTGGCCGACGAAGATGTTCGAGGCCGCCGAGAGGCTTTCGACCTTGGAAATTCCGGTGATCTTTTCCAGCCCCCCACCGACCCAGCGGATCACCAGCTGCATGATGCCAAGGTAATAGAGCACCGAGATCAGCGCCGCGAAGAAGATGATCACCGGCAAGGCTGCAATGGCAAAACTGTTGCCGCCAATCTCGGGCTTGGCCAGCGGGCCGAAGATGAAGGCGGTCCCGGCGTGAGCATAGCCCAGCAGCGCCGAGACGCCGTCCGAAATGGTCTGCAACACCAGGTTTCCCTGCGGCACATAGAGCACCAGCGCGGCGAACCCGGCCTGCAGCGCAAAGGCCGCGCCGACCACGCGCGGGCGAATCGCCTTGCGATCGGAGGAAAGCAGGAACGCGATCCCCAGAATCAGCGTGATGCCCAGCAGGCTCATAAGATGTTGCATTGGTGGCGGTCCCCGGGATCTTGTTGGCGGCAGAGGTAACCAGTTTGCGCGCGCGGTCAATTCCCAGCGCCCCCACTTCCCCAACCGCGCAACCCCCGCTAAGCCGCAACAATGACGACGCCCCAGCCCACCGCCCGTTCGCTTTTGTTGTTCTCGCTGTTTTATGGCGGGATGGTCACTTTGGCGGGAGTGCTCGGGGCCAAGCAAGTCATCTTGGGGCCGCTGGTGGTTGAGGCGGGGATCTTCCCGTTCCTGACCTTGATCGGCATTTCCAGCGGTATCGCCGAACTGCACGGCAAAGAGATTGCCGACCGGCTGGTCCGGTTCGGGTTCATCCCGCTGGTCGGCGCGATCCTGATGACGTTGTTCGTGCTGCAATTACCAACCGATCCGCAGATGTACGAACCGGCCAAGGAAGCCTTTCCCACGATCCTTGGCCAAAGCTGGCGAATGATGCTGGCGGGAATTATTTCCTACGGCACCTCGGTGACGCTCAATGTCTGGATCTTCAACCGGTTGCGGACGAGCAACGGCCCATTTGCCAAACTGCGCGGGTTTATCGCGGCGGCGCTGTCGCAGATTGTCGATACGCTGATCTTCATCAGCCTGTCGTTCTATGGAGTCCGCCCGATTATGGACATCATGGCGGGCCAGATGATTGCCAAGGTGGTGCTTTCGGCAGTGATGGTCCCGGCGATCATCTGGATTGTCGTGAACTATGGCCGCAAACTGGACAGCAAGGCCTGACCAGCACTAAAGCGCAGATTATGTCTGATCCGCACCACACCGCCATGTTGGCCAAGGCCGAAACGCTGGTCGAAGCGCTGCCCTATCTGCAGCGCTATGCCGGCAAGACGTTCGTCGTCAAATACGGCGGCCACGCGATGGGTGATCCAGAACTGGCGCGCGATTTTGCTGAGGACGTGGTCTTGCTCAAAGCGGTCGGGATCAACCCGGTGGTGGTCCACGGCGGCGGGCCGCAGATCGGCGCGATGCTGAAGAAGTTGGGGGTCGAAAGCCGGTTCGTCGATGGCCTGCGGGTGACTGACAAGGCCACCGCGCAGATCGCCGAAATGGTCCTGTCGGGCGGGATCAACAAGGAACTGGTCGGCTGGATCGCCGGCGCTGGCGGCAAAGCGCTGGGCATCTCGGGCAAGGATGGCGGGCTGGTGATCGCCAGCAAGGTCCGCCGCACGGTCAAGGACCCCGACAGCAATATCGAACAAGTGGTCGATCTGGGCTTTGTGGGTGAGCCGCAGAGCGTCGATACTTCGATCATTGAAACCGCCTGCGCCGCCGGGATGATCCCGGTGATCGCCCCGATCGCACCGGGCGCGGATGGTGAGACCTATAACCTCAACGCCGACACCATGGCCGGAGCGATCGCCGCCGCGCTGGGCGCATCGCGGCTGTTCCTGCTGACCGATGTGGCAGGCGTGCTCGACCAGGCGGGCGAGTTGCTGACCGATCTGCAGCCCGGCGATATCGCGCGGCTGCAGGCCGAAGGCACGATTACCGGCGGGATGATCCCCAAACTAGAGACTTGCATTCACGCGGTCGAGGCCGGGTGCGAGGCCGCAGTGGTGCTCGATGGCCGGGTGCCGCACGCGATGCTGCTCGAAATTTTCACCGAACGCGGCGCCGGGACGCTGATCCGGGCATGACGCGCGCGGCGATCCTTGGCGTGCTGGTCGCATTGGCCGCCTGTTCGGAAAAAGCGGGCGATCCCGTTTCCCCGGCTGCGAGCCAGCCAGCGCAAGTGGCCCCAACAGCACCGCCTGCTGTGTCCAGCCCCACGCCGGTTCCTGCGCCAACACCCGCTCTGGCTCCAACCGTAACCCCGCCTTCAGAATCGCGTGACCCGGCCAAAGTGGTGGTCGCCTGGGCCAAGGCGATGACGCTCAAGGACTGGGCCAGCGCGTACCTTTACTGGGGCGATCACGGCGCGCGTTCGGGGCTGACCCTGGCGCAGTTCAGCGCCAAGTGGGGCAAGCTCGCCAATCCCGAATTTGAACTGCACCCCGGTGATACCGAGGGCGGGGCCGGGTCGCTTTATTACACCGCCCCGATCGTGCTGATCGATGGCAAACGCCATGTGCGCGGCGAGATTGTGCTGCGCCGGGTCAACGATGTCGATGGGGCGAGCCCCGAGCAACTGCGCTGGCACATCGAAAGCCTGACGATCGAGCCGTGACACTGCCAACCAAAGAGGGACTCTTCCTGTGCTGATCTACGCTTTGACCGATATTGTCGGTTATCTGATTTCCATCCTGGTGATGCTGGTGATCGTCCAATTCGTGCTGAGCCTGCTGCTCAGCTTCAACGTTGTCAGCACGTCCAACCAGCTGGTCGATGGTTTATGGCGCGGGATCAACGCGCTGCTCAATCCGGTGTTGCGGCCGATCCAGCGGATCATGCCCGATACCGGCGCGATCGACTTTTCACCGATGGTGCTGATTATCGGATTGCAGATCTTGCGCAAAATTCTGGTGGCGCTGGCCGTGGCGAGCACGCAATGACCACGCAGGTAATCGATGGAAAGGCTTTCGCCGCTGGGCTGCGCGCGCGGGTCGCCGACTATGCCGCCACTTTCGAGCAAAGCGCGGGCCGCAAGGCCGGGCTCGCGGTGGTGCTGGTCGGCGAAGATCCAGCCAGCCAGGTTTACGTGCGCAGCAAAGGCAAGGCGACGCTCGAATGCGGCATGGCCAGCTTTGAACACCGGCTGCCCGCCGATACCGAGCAGGAAGTTTTGCTGGCGCTGGTCGATCAGCTAAACGCCGATCCCTTGGTCGATGGCATTCTGGTCCAGCTGCCACTGCCGGGCCAGCTTGATGAGCAAGCCGTGGTCGAACGGATCGCTCCGGCCAAGGACGTTGACGGGCTGACCCCGATCAGCACTGGGCGGCTGGCGCTGGGCTTGCCGGGGCTGGTGCCGTGCACCCCGCTGGGCAGCCTGATGTTGCTCAAGGATCAGCTCGGCAGCCTGTCAGGGCTCAACGCCGTGGTGATCGGGCGCTCGATCCTGGTCGGCAAACCGATGGCACAACTGCTGCTGGCGGAAAGCTGCACCGTCACCATCGCGCACAGCCGCACGCGCGATTTGCCCGAAGTGGTGCGCCGCGCGGATATTGTCGTGGCCGCAGTGGGCCGGCCCGAAATGGTCAAGGCCGATTGGCTCAAGCCCGGCGCGACAGTGATCGATGTCGGGATCAACCGCCTGCCGCCTGCCGAGGGGGAGGCCAAGGGACGCTTGGTGGGCGATGTCGATTTTGCCGGAGCACAGGCCGTGGCCGGGGCGATCACCCCGGTGCCGGGCGGGGTCGGGCCGATGACCATCGCCGTGCTGCTGCGCAACACCGTGGTCGCCGCACATCGGGGCGCCGAGGTGGCTTTGGCTGAAGGCGCGCTGTGAAGCGGCTGCTGCTGGTCGCGCTGTTGCTGCCTGCAGCGCTGCTGGCGAAATCGGACAGCCCCGGCGCTCAGCTGATCGCGGCCGATGATGCCTTGGCCATAGCGATCCAGCGCTACGGCAGCTGGACTGCATTTAGGGCATTTGCCCTGCCGCAAACAGAGATATTCGGGCCCCGGCGGGTCAATGCGCTGGCGATTGGCGCAAACACTCCGGACCCGCCCTACACGCTGGTCAGCAAACCTGAGCAGGCCTGGATATCGTGCGATGGCACGGCCGGTGCGACCTATGGCAGCACGAGCATCCCCGCCTACAAGTTCAAAGGCTGGTACCAGACCATCTGGGCCAAAGTGGCCAATGGCAGTTACCGGATGCTGCTCAAGCTACCGACCTCTGTGCCCGGCAAGCTTTTTTCCAAACCGGGCCGTAGAGGCATGCGCGCCGCCTGCACCGGCAAGCCCTCGCTTCCGGTCACTGCCCCGGCAGTAGGTACCGATTTCAAGGTCGGTGCAAGCCAGGACCAGACGCTGATCTGGTCATCTTCGGTCAGCGACAAGGGCGAAGTGCGGCTTGTGGTTTCGCTGTGGGATGGCGCCAAACATGTGCCTGTGCTGGAAGGTGTGGAACCCGCACGCGAGCCGCGCTAACCTGCGGCCATGAACAAACCGATTCTCTTGGCCGCAGCTGTGGCTCTGCTCGCCGCACCGGCACTGGCGCGTGACCGGCGCGATAATCACGACGGCACCGGCGCGGCCAACCCCGGCGCGGTGATCGCGGCGGAACTGGCCTTTGCGCAGCTCGCGCAGGCCAAGGGGCAGTGGACCGCGTTTCGCACTACCGCGACCAAGGACGCGGTGATGTTCGTGCCGCAGATGGTCTATGCCTCGGCCTTTCTGAAGGACAAGGCGGATCCGGCAGCGGCGGTCAAATGGCAGCCGCATCAGGTCTGGTCGAGCTGCGATGGCAGTCTGGCAGTCACCCGCGGCGGCTGGCAGCGCGCCGATGGCTCGACCGGCTATTTCACCACCGTCTGGCAGCGCCAGAAGGACGGCAAGTACAAATGGTTGCTCGATCAGGGCGACGCCTTGCCGATGCCGCTTGATGAGCCTGAGATGATCGTGGCCAAAGTGGCGCAGTGCCCGCCGGGCTACCGCCCCGAACGCGCGCCCAAGCCCAAGGACTTCAAGGGCAACCTCGCGCCGATCGATCCCGCGCACCGGATGGGCCAGTCACTCGATGGAACGCTGACTTGGGATGTCACGGTGCTACCCGATGGCGGGCGTCATTTCGTGGTGGCGATGAAACTGGATGGGCAGCAGACCACGGTGCAGGACCTGCAGGTTGAGGGCGCGGCCAAGTAGCGGCCCCTTAAACAATGCTTGATCTGTTCCTCTCGGCCTTTGTCACGCTGTTCCTGGTGATCGATCCGCCCGGCTGCGCGCCGATCTATGCCGGACTGGTCAGCGGCGCGAGCCAGCGACAAGCGCTGACTATGGCCGCGCGCGCCTGCCTGATCGCCACGCTGATCCTGATCGTGTTCGCGCTGTTTGGCGAAGATCTGCTCGGCGCGCTGCACATTGAACTCAATTCGTTCCGGATCGCGGGCGGGATCATGCTGTTCGTGATCGCGCTCGACATGGTGTTCGAAAAGCGCACCCAGCGCCGCGAGGAACGCGCCGACAAGATCAAGGCCACTCCTGAAGTCGAAGACGTCTCGGTCTTCCCAATGGCGATGCCGATGATCGCCGGGCCGGGCTCGATCGCCACGATCATGCTGCTGACCCAGCGGGCCAAGGGCACCGAAGAAACGCTGGTGGTGCTCGGCGCACTGGCCGCAGTGATGTTGCTGACGCTGGGCGCGCTGGCCGCGGCGGGGCCGCTGATGCGGCTGCTCGGCACGCGGGTCGAAGCGGTGATCACCCGGCTGCTGGGCGTGCTGCTGGCGGCGCTTGCGGCGCAGTATGTGATCGATGGGCTGAAGGCGGCGCTGATCTAAGACTTTATTGCAGCGTCACCCGGCCATCGTCGCTGTCACGCCGGCCGAAGAATTGCATCAATTGCACCAGCAGCTCGCAGCGCGTGGTCAGCCCCTGCGCCTCGAGCAGCGCCTGCTTGGACGCGGCATCGAACGGGGCGATCTGGCTGACCCCGTCGATCAGCGATTCGTCGTCGAGCCGGGTCACCGCCTCCCAATCAACTGCATAGCCTTGCGCATCGGCAAAGCGGCGCGCCTCGCGCTCAAAACTGGCGCGTTCGACCGGGGACAGCGCCGGGTGCTCCTCCTCTTCGAGCAGTTCAGCCTCGATCTGCCGGAACGGGGTGGTGACATCAAGCTCATGCAGCAGCCGAAACCGCGCCTGCCCCTCAAGCAACAGATTGAACCCGCCATCGTCGAGCGCTTCGACCTCGCCGATCTTGCCGAGGCAGCCGACCGTATAAAGTGGCGCGCCGTCTTTCGCCTGTTGCGGCTGGATCATCCCGATCCGCCGGTCGCGCGCCAGCGCATCTTTGACCATCGCCCGGTAGCGCGGCTCAAAGATACGCAGCGGCAGTTGCAGCCCCGGAAACAGGATCGCGCCGGTCAGCGGAAAGATCGAAATGCGCACCGCGGGCTCCCCTCAGCCGAACAGGATCAGCGAGAGCCGGCGACGCTGCGCCGCGACCCACGGGTCTTCCAGCCCGACCGCCTCAAACATCTGCAGCAGCTTGGCCCGCGCCGCGCCGTCCTGCCATTCGCGGTCCTCGGCGATCATCGCCAGCAGCGTATCGGCGGCATCATCGCGCTCCCCGGCCGCAAAGGCCGCTTCGCCGTAGGCCAGGCGCTTGGCCAGATTGCCCGGCGCAACTGCTGCAGCCTTGAGCGCCGCCAAAGCGCTATCATCGGGCTTGTTCTTGGCCAGATCGAGTGCGGCCCGGGCGCGGGCCACCTCGGCATCATTGGCCAGTTCAGCTGGCATCGCTGCGCTGATCCCTGCGGCTTCGGTCAGTTCGCCGGCTGCCACCAGCGCGCGGATCAACCCGCCATAGGCCGTGCCGCTACCTGGATCGATCTCGACAATTTGTGCGAAGATCGAGGCTGCGCGCGGGCCGTCGGCCTCGCTCAGCGCTTGTTCGCCCAGCGCCAGCAGCGGGGCAATATCCGGCGGGGCAACTGCGCCACCGGGGGTGACCGGCAGCTTGGCCAGCAGTTGATCGAGTGCGGTTCTGAGTTGGCTTTCGCTGCGAGCACTGGTCAGATCAGCGACTGGTTGGCCCTGAAACAGCGCATAGACCGTGGGGATCGAGCGGACCTGGAACTGCGCCGCAATGAACTGTTCCTCGTCAACATTGACCTTGGCCAAGACCACACCTTTGTCGGCATATTCGGCAGCAACCTTTTCCAGCAGCGGGGTCAGCGCCTTGCATGGCCCGCACCACTCGGCCCAGAAGTCGAGGATGACGAGCTGCGTCATCGAAGGTTCGACCACCGCATCGCGGAACCGATCGACCGCCTTCTGTTCATCAAGATTGAGGCCAAGGCTCGCCACGGGGAACTCCATTGAAATGGGGATTTGTCAGCCCCAATGTGGGCCTTTAACGCGGTTTGCCAAGCGCAAATCGGCACATATTGCCTGCAAGACCCACATCGGACCGTGCCGAGCAGTTTTCCCTTGGCAAGCCGCAGACCCAATGCTAACCGCGCGCCTCTCCCCGACCTGCCGCAACCTTTGCAGCAGGGCCATGACGTTCGAGCGGGCGTAGCTCAGGGGTAGAGCACAACCTTGCCAAGGTTGGGGTCGAGGGTTCGAATCCCTTCGCCCGCTCCAATATTTTCCAACTTCGGCTTTGACCGGTTGGATTGGCGCCAGACGGCCTGATGACCTCACTCTAAGCTTCGCACTGAACGCGCGCCGAACGCAGGAATTGCGTTTGCGGTCAGCCGCGCCTGCGCTAGTGTGGTCAGTGGGCGCGCTGGGGGAGATTGCTGTGAAGCAAGACATGCGCGTATCGGTCCCCCGCGCCACTGTGTTTGGCACATTCCAGTTCCATGGCGCCGATGGCCGCGAAATCACCATCACCAATCGCCGGGCCCGCGCGCTGCTGGCGATGTTGTGCCTGGCGCATGGCGAGGCGCTTGATCGTGACTTGCTGAGCAAGCTGCTTTGGCCCGGCCGGTTTGAAGCCCATGCCCGGGCCAGCTTGCGCCAATGCCTGCTTGATCTGGGCAAGCTGCTAGCCAGCTGCGGGGCAGACATTCTCGATACTGCGCGCAGCAGCGTTGCGCTGCATCCCGGTTCGGTGGTGACCGAACTGGACGCGATTGAGAGCGCCTTGGCCGCAGCGGATTATGCCGCCGCGTCGGCCCAGCTGAACTCAATCGGGGCCAAGCCGGTGCTTGATCAAATGGATTTTGGCGACGGGTTTAGCCATTGGCTGGCGCAGCGCCGCAGCGAGGCCGAGCAGCGGCTGCAGGTTACGATTGAGCGGGCGCTGGCCGCATCGGAGCAGGCGGACGCGGCCCCCGCGCAGGCCCGGCTGCTCAGCGCTTGGTCATTGCGCAAGCCGGCGGCCGCGCCGCTCGCCGCCTCAGTCCAGCCGCCGGCCAAGGCGCGGATCGCGGTACTGCCATTCCAATCGGTCGGCACCAGCGCCGAGCCCGACTATTTCGCCGACGGGATTGTCGACGAGCTGATCACGGCGATGGGTCAGGTTCCGCAATTGATGGTCGCGGGGCGCACCTCGTCGTTCCATTTCCGCGGCAGCGATCTGGTGCCCGCACAGATTGCAGCGGAACTGGGGGTCCAACATCTGATCGAAGGATCGGTGCAGCGGCAAGGCGAGCGGGTCCGCATTCATGCCCATCTGATCTCGGGCGAGACCGGGTTCGAGCTGTGGGGCGCGCGGTTTGATGGCACGCTGGATGATCTGTTCGCCTTTCAGGAACAGGTCGCGCAGGCGATCACGGCGGCGATCGGGACTGCGCTGGGCATTGCGATGCGGGTGCCGCTGGTCCCGGGCATGACGCACAGTCCGCAAGCTTACGACCTCTATCTGCAAGGCCGCGCGCTCAGCTTCAAACTGTTCGGCAATGGCGTGCTGGATACGGCGGTCACCTTGCTCGAACAGGCAGTTGCACTCGACCCTGACTTTGCCGAGGCCTGGCTGCTGCTGGGCGAAGTGCATCAACTGATCGGCATTTATACCGCGTGCCTTGACCGGCCAGCCGAGTCGGCGCGGATGGCGGCAAGTGTCGCCAAGGCGCTGGCGCTCAAGCCCGGCCTGGGCCAAGCCTATGTGCTGCTTGGCCTGCACGAGCTGACCCAGGGTAATTTTGTCGGCGCGCTCGATTTGGCGCACAAGGGCTACCAGCTTGAACCGGGCAATCCGGCAGTGGCGATGCGGCTCGGTTCGTACCTGCTGTTTTGCGGGCGGACGACCGAGGGCATGCGCTATATCGAGGAAGCAATTGCGCAGGATCCGATAGACGGGCGCAAATTCATGCTGCGTTGCTCGGGCCATCTTAATCTGGGCAATCTGCCAGCGGCGATTGCCGATGGCCAACGCGCTGTCGATCTGGGCTTTCCTTCGATGTGGCTGGCGGTGGCGAACGCGGCGGCCGGGAATCACGAGCTGGCGGTCGAACAGTATCAGCTGACGCGCCTGCTATTGAATCGAACCATTTTTCCGCCCGCCGGAACCGCGCCGATGCCGCCAGCGATGATGGACGCCTACTGGCTGGTTGCAGCCAAGGGCGTGTGCAGCGGTGAAGCCGAGGACCGCGAGGCTTATTGCCGCACGCTCGACTATCTCCACCTGACGATGCACGACAACGCCGATATGTCGATTGCCTTGCCCGCGGTGTTCATGGGCTACTCCGAAATGTTCTTCAAAACGATCGGGCAGGCGGTTTCGCTCGGCAACATGGGCTGCCTGATTTCGCTGTGGGCCGATATCGAACCGATCCGCCAGATCTGGCAGCATAGCGAATTCATCGCCTTTGCGCAGCGGATCGGCATGGCCGCAGCGTGGGACAAATATGGCTGGCCCGATCTGCTGCCGCCGCCCAGCAACCGGCCACAATTGACGCACAATTGACGCTTTATTGACGGTCGGGCGGATTGACGTCTGACCTTACGGCATCCCACTATCCGGGCCGGGGTTCGCAGACATTTTATCGCTTTCGCGCAGGCCGGGAAACCCCGGTTCTGCGAGCGGGACAGCTGCGTCAGCGGGGTCTGTGGCCCTGCCGCCGGTCAGCATACGCCGAATTTGAAGGCGCCTCAGGGGAGGCGGAATGGAAGAGGAGTGAAGCGCATGTTGAACTTGAAAACTCTGATGGCCACGACAGTCATCGCAGCAACCATGGCAGTGGCCGGCCCGGCCATGACGCAAGAGCGCAGCTGGAAGCCCGGTTCGGTCTGGACCGCCTCGCGGATCAAGGTCCTGCCAGGCCAGTTCGACAACTACATGGATTTCCTCGACGGCCAGTGGAAGCGGGTCCAGGAATTCGGCAAGAAGGAGGGCGTGGTGCTCAGCTATCACGTCCTGTCGGTCAACAACGCCCGCAAGGATGAGCCCGATCTGATCCTGCTGATCGAGACCAAGGATTATATGACGACCGCCCAGCAGGATGCGTTCAACGACAAGATGAACGCGTTCCTGGCTTCTGACGACCGCAAGCAAGCTGCCGCCAGCGCCGCCCGCGGTCCGATGCGCGAGCAGCAGGGCTCGGTCGAATATCAGGAATTGATCCTGAAGTAAGCGACCCACTTCAGGATCATGGCAGGCGGCGCACAGTGTTGCGCCGCCTGCCACTCTCCCGGCGCGATCCCGGGACTGGGAGCCAGCGATGCAATCCATCCACGAAGTCGCCCGCGACTTTACCGCGCTGCTGCGCGCTGGCCACTTCGCGGCAGCGGGGGAGCGCTTTTGGGCAGCCGATGTGACCAGCACCGAACCGGCCGACCTGCCGGGCGGAATTGGCGCGGCGGCTGCAGGCATCGCGGCGGTGCGCAGTAAATGCGCCGCCCGCTTTGGCGCGGCCCGGATCGAAGACATCGGCGTGGCCGAAATCAGCATCGACGGCCCGTTCGTGACCGGCGACCAGTTCGCCTTGTTTCTCGACCTGGTGATCACTGATCCCGCGGGCGGCGAGGGCCGGCCGGTTACCGAAATCGCACTTTACACCGTGCGCGGCGGCCAGATCGCCGAGGAGCGTTATTTCTATGCTTGAAGCTACTTTTGCGCGCCCCGCACCGCCAGTGCTGACGCTCAGCGAGCACCGAAATCTCCGCTTTGCGACGCTTTTCCTACTCTATTTCGCACAAGGGCTGCCATTTGGCCTGATCGACTTTTCGCTACCGGCGTGGCTGGCGCAAAACGGTGCTTCGGCGGCGGCGATCGGCGGCGTTCAGGCGATGGTGATCCTGCCGTGGACGTTCAAACTTGCTTATGGCCTGTTGATGGACCGCTATGCCTTCCTCGCCATGGGGCGCAGGCGGCCGTGGATCATCATTGGACAATTTGGTCTGGCCATCGCCTTCCTTGGACTGGCCCTCGCCAATCCCGGGGTGCATCAGATCAGCCTGATCGCCGCCTTTGCGTTCGCGCTTGGGCTGTCATCGGCGGTGCAGGACGTGGCGGTTGACGGGCTGGCGGTCGATATCCTGCCAGCCAGCGAAATCGAGCGGGTCAACGGCTATATGTTCGGGGCGCAAGCCATCGGCGTGGCTGTCAGCGCCGCCGCAAGCGGCTATCTGATCGCCTATTTCGGCCTTCCGGCAGCAGTTTTTACTTTGGCTGCAATCATCGCCGTCATTCTGATGCTGGTGCTGATCGTCCGGGAGCGCCCGGGCGAACGCCTGTTGCCCTGGACCAGCGGTGCGGCGTCCCAGCGCAATCTTGATCTTCACCTCGGTGCGTTCGGCCCGATCCTCCGCAATCTGTTTACCGCCATGTTCACGCGGCAAACGTTGATCCTAGTTCCGGCGCTGGTTGCGGTCGTTGCGGCCTGGGGGATATTCCTCGGGCTGGCGCCGCTGTTTGCCGCCAATGTCCTCGGCTGGGGCAAGGCGGTTTACAGCAGCTGGAGCGGGCAGGCCAATATTGTCGCCGGGTTTGCCAGTGTCCTGCTATTTGGCTTGATGGCTGAGCGGTGGGGCGCGCGCCGGCTGTTCATCGCCAGCGCAGTGCTGTCCGCTGCTTCCGCCGGAGCGATGCTGCTTGTGCAAGGCCATTGGACCAACCCGGCCTTTTTCATCGCAGGAATATTCATATTCAACGCGCTGACGGTGCTCAGAGGCGTAGCATCGGGTTCGCTGGCCATGCGCCTGTGCACCCCGGCGATCGCTGCCACGCAATTCGCCGTGTTCATGGCGATCCTGAATCTGGGACGCACGGTCGCCTCGGCCTCGCTCGGCTGGATCGATAGTCTGGGCGGAATCCCCGCCATGTTCACTGCGATGGTGATCTGCAGCCTCACCGCAGCGGTGTTCGGTTTTGCCGCCAAGGTGGGGCGCTGAGATGGCCCGGACCGTACCCGCAACCGCCGCGCAGTCGATTGAGCGCCGCGTTATTGCCAAGCTCAGCTGGCGGATCCTGCCGCTGATTTTCCTGAGCTATCTGGTCGCGGTGATGGACCGGGCGAATATCAGCTATGCCTCGGTCCAGATGAACGCCAGTCTGGGGTTCAGCGCGGCGGTTTATGGCTTTGGCGCGGGGGTGTTCTTCGTCGGCTATTCGCTGTTCGAGATTCCGTCCAATCTGATGATGGTGCGGTTCGGCGCGCGGCGCTGGATCGCCCGGATCATGCTGACCTGGGGGCTGATTTCCGGGCTGATGGCGCTGGTCCACACGCCCGCGCAGTTCTACTTCATGCGCTTCTTGCTTGGCGTGGCCGAGGCCGGATTTTATCCCGGGGTGATGCTGTACCTGTCGCAATGGTTCCCCTCGGCGTGGCTGTGCCGCGCGGTCAGCCGGTTCTACATCGCCAATCCGATCAGCTTCATGATGATGGGCAGCATCGCCGGACTGCTGATGAGCCTGGACGGCCTGGCGGGAGTGGCCGGCTGGCAATGGATGCTGCTGGTCGAAGCTATTCCGGCGCTGGTCATCGCGGCCATGCTGCTGCTGTTCCTGCCCGAACGGATTGAGACCACCGGCTGGCTATCCCCAGCCGAGAAAGACTGGCTGCTGCACCATCACGCCGCCGATTACGCGGCATCGGGCGCGGTACCCCATGATTTCTGGCGGACCCTGACTAACCCGGTGGTGCTGGGCATCGGCCTGACCGCCGCGCTGGTGTTCAGTTGCGGCAACGCCCTGACTTACTCTACGCCGAAACTGCTGATGCAGGTCTCAGGCTGGTCGCTTGGCACGGTCGGCTTTGCCGCCGCGCTGGCCAATATTCCGACCGTGCTGCTGATGTTGGCAGTGTGCTGGCATTCGGATCTGCGCCGCGCGCCGCATCTGCACATGGCAGCAATGATCGCGCTCACGGTGGCGGGAGCGCTGGGCATGGCCTGGGCCTTTAACGCCCCGGCCGGAGTGGCGACCTTCGCGATGCTCGGCGCCTATTGTCTGTTCAACGCTGCCAATACCGCCTTCGGACCACTCGCCATGCCCGCCGCCAGCGCCCAGCTGCATCCCGCAACGCGCGCGGTCGCCTTTGCGGCGATCAATACCATCGCGCAGGTCGGCAATTTCCTCGGGCCGGTGCTGTGGGGCTTTGCCGCAAGCCGCACTGGCAGCTTCCAGTTCGGACTGAGCGCGATCCCGATCATCCTGCTGATCCCGCTCGGACTGATCCTGCTGATGCGCCGCAGCAGGCCGAGGCCGGTCGCGCTCGCCGCCAGCTGACCGCTCGTTACGCATAGGAGACCCAAAATGCCGATTGCACCGTCCAGCCTGGTCCATGTGGTTTACCGCACCCGCCGGTTTGAAGCGATGCTGACGTGGTATGCCGCAGTATTCGGCGCGCGCGTTCAGTACCGCAATCCCGCGCTGGCGTTTCTGACCTTCGATGATGAGCATCACCGCTTCGCCTTTGCTGATCTGGGGGTGATCCGCCCGGACGAGCACGACAAGGATGATCGCGGCATGATCGGGGTCGATCATGTGGCGTGGGAA
This sequence comes from Novosphingobium sp., assembly GCA_031410255.1. Taxonomy (GTDB): domain Bacteria; phylum Pseudomonadota; class Alphaproteobacteria; order Sphingomonadales; family Sphingomonadaceae; genus Novosphingobium. The sequence goes on from JANNYT010000145.1 coordinate 19,778, forward strand.
TATGGCTCGCTGCGCGATCTGCTGGAAAACTACGCCGAGCTGAAAGCCAAGGGCATCGCGCCTTACTGGGCCGTCCATCACGGGATGAGCGCGTCGCTGTACTATGCAGACCCTGACGGTAACCAGATGGAATTCACCGTCGATGCCTTCGCCACCAAGGCTGAGGCCAGCGCCTATTTCCACGGCAGCCAGATCGGCGAAAATCCGGTGGGGGTCGAATATGATCCCGATGACTGGCTAAGTCAGTTGCGCAGCGGCCGGGCCGAAGCAGAATTGCTGCCGATGGACCGCCACGGCGCGGTCTCGCCAATTCGCGGCGCGATGACGGCCATGCCAGCATGACCGCAAACGCAATCGGGGTTTCCAATCAGCCAGTGCTGCGCGATGACCGCGCGTTCTTCGGCCACCCGCGCGGCCTCGCCTATCTCTCTTTCACCGAGCTGTGGGAGCGGTTTTCCTATTACGGAATGGCCGCGCTGCTGGCGCTGTATATGACCAAGCAATTGCTCTTGCCGGGCCATGCCGAACATGTGGTCGGACTGGCGCAGCTGCGCGGCCTGTTCGAATTTCGCGGGGCCATGTCCAACGTCGCCTTCGCCTCGCTGATCTTCGGCTGGTACAGCGGCCTTGTTTATTTCACGCCGCTGTTCGGCGGCCTGATTGCCGACCGCTGGCTGGGAGCCAAGCGGACCGTGACGGTGGGCGCGGTGTTGATGGCGGCGGGGCATCTGGCGATGTCGATCGACCAGAGCTTTCTGCTCGCGCTGCTGCTGCTGGTGCTCGGATCAGGGTGCCTGAAGGGCAATGTCACCACGCAGGTCGGGTCGCTTTATCCGCAAGGCGCGGAATCGCTGCGCCAGCGCGGCTATTCGATCTTTTCAACCGGGATCAATATTGGGGCGGTGATCGGTCCGCTCGCCACAAGTACGCTGGCGGCGATCTATGGCTGGCACGCCGGGTTCGCACTAGCGGCGGTACTGATGCTGCTGGCGTTGGCAGTCTATCTGGCCGGCCAGCGGCATTTGCCAGATCCAATGCAAGCCCGGACACAGCTGGCGGAGCTTCCGCCGCTCAGCGCAAGTGAGCGCCGCCGCCTGCTGGCCTTGCTCGCCACGATTGCACTGGTGGTGCCAACGTCAATCGGGTTCTTCATGATTGGCGGCATCGGGATGATCTGGATTGATCAATACGTTAATCTGGCCTCGCCGCTCGGCGCAGTTCCGGCGGGCTGGTTCAACTCGCTCGATTCGTTCATCAGTATCCTCTCAGCGCCAGTGCTGATCGCGTTGTGGACGTGGCAGGCGCGGTCTCGGCGCGAGCCTGCGGGGATCACCAAGATGGCGATTGGCGGCGGAATAATCGGCCTGTCCTCGCTGTTGCTGGCCGCTGGCAGCTACCTTTCCCCCGCTCCGGGTTCGGTGCCCGTGCTGTGGGCAGTCGCCGGATTTGGCGCGATGGGCATGGGCTTCATGTGGTACTGGCCGGTCTTGCTGGCGCTGGTTTCTGGCAGTGCTCCGCGCAAGGTCAATTCGACCATGATGGGCGCGGTCTTCCTCGCGCTGTTCGCCAGCGCAGTCGCGGGTGGCTGGGTCGGCAGCTTCTATGACCAGATGAGCCCGGCGGCGTTCTGGACGCTCAACGGCGCGATTGCTGGTGCAGGTGCAGTGCTTACCTTGCTGCTTGGCCCAGCGCTGCAACGCGCGCTGGCCGCAACCGAACCAGCTGCAATCGCCGTTTCTGGCGCAGATTACCTGGAGACTGCGCCATGCTGACGGCCATCCTCATCCTGTTGGCGCTGGGCGCGCTGGGCAATGGCTTCATCCTGCTGCGCGGCGCGATTAGCCAGCAGGCCTGGCCGCGCGGAGAAGCGGTCTTGCTGGGCGCGGTGACCAACTTCTTCGATACACTGGGCATCGGCAGCTTTGCCCCGACCATGGCCTGGTTCAAATTCCGCCGACTGGTGCCAGACCAGCTCATTCCCCCGACCATGATCGCCGGTCACACGCCTGCGGCTATCGTCCAAGGCGTGGTCTTTCTGGTGCTGTTGGGGGGCAAGGTCGACCCGGTCCTGCTGATCGGCAACATCGTGTCGCTGACAATCGGCGGACTGATCGGCGCGCGTCTGATCTATCGCACCAGAACGTGGCTGGTTCAGGGCATCGTCGGACTGGCTTTGATCGTGGCTGCAGTCTTCTATGCCTTATCCAATCTTGGGCTGATGCCGATTGGCGGGACGGCTTCCAGCCTGCCCCCCGGGCTGACTGTGATCGCGATCGCGGCAAGTTTCGTATTCGGGATCCTGCTCAACTTTGGGGTCGGTAACTTCGCCCCGACCTTGGCCTTGCTCAGCCTGATGGGTCTCGATCCGCGCTACTGTTTTCCGATCATGGCCGGTAGCTGCGGCCTAGCCGGCATCGCCGTGGCAAGCCGCCACGTGCTGGCCGCGAAGGTCGACTTGCGGATCGTGCTGGGCATAGCGATTGGCGGCATCCCCGCCGTCTTGATCGCAGCCTTCCTGGTAAAGTCGATGCCGGTCGAAGCACTGCGTTGGCTGGTGACGGTGGTTGTACTCTATACTGCGGTGGTCATGCTGCGCTCTGCCGCGGCCGGACGGCGCAATCAGGACCCGGCCGAGTCAGCCTTAACCGCTGCCGCGCAGGCCGGGCTATAACGCCTCGCCCTTTCCGATTGTGATTTTTGACACGTTGTGGGAGCTGATCATTGTGCACACTCGCGCGCGGTGGCAGCATTGCCGCCGGGTCTGACGCAAGCGGGGGCTGGGCATGGAAGAGGTTACTTCAAAGCATTTTGACGGGATCGCCGATCTGGTCGTAGTGGCGCCGATCAAGCCGGGATTTATCAAGGCGTTTGAGGCAATTACGTACGGAACTCGGCTGAAACTGGTGGCCGAGGCGCTCAACCGGGTGCGAATCTCGGCGCGCGAGCACGAACGGATCCAGCCCTTTACCGATGTCACCGAACGAATCCTCAACCTGCTCGATTTCCGGATCGGGGTGCTCGATAAGGACATGTTCGGACTGGCCAAGAACACGTCTGCCGATGCCGCGCTGGAAGATACCGAGCTGCACCTTGAACCGCGCCGCTACCTCTATCTGACGGCCACCTTTGAGGGCGGGTGGGAGCCTTACATGCGGCTGATCTGGCGGCCGCTGGGGGCGTTCCTTGATCTGCTGTTCTGCAATTGCGATGGCTATGTCACCGCCAGCGAGCATTCCTGCGAGGAATATCTGCAGTGGGTGCGCGATAACCAGATGGACAGCGCGATCTTCTACAACACTACCGGGCTGACCACCCGCGACCAGAAATACCTGTCGCGGCTGGAACGGCTGCAACGCGATGGGGCGAGCGACCTCGATCTGGCCAAGCTGACCATGACCTATCCCGATGATGAGGCGCGCACGGCGCGGGGCCGGTTCGGCCCGAAGACTGTCGAACTGGCGCTGGAGGCGATGACGGTCTTGTACAAGCTGGCCGATTACTATCCGCCCGAATGGATGACTGGCGCGGTATGCCCATTGCCCGTCCCCGGCGAGCCCAGCAAACCAGAGGAGCCCAGCGAAGGCCACCGCCTGGTCCGTGTGGCGAGAGAAATCCTGCGCGGCTTTGACGACATGCTGAAGGTGCTCGACATGCTGGCGGATTTGCTGACGGCCGGGCAGCCGCTTCCCCCAGCCTATGCCCCTTACGAAGCATCAGCCAAGCGCTGGGTGATGGCCCGCAAGATCTACGCCGAACCGCTCAACTGGTACCGCACCGGCGAGGCTGAACTGGCCCGGCTCGGCCAAGTCGCAACTGCAGCAGTCGTGCCCGATCCGTACTTTGTCCGCAGTGAGGTTCAGGCCGGGATTCTGAAGGCTTCCGGCTCTGCCAGCAATCCCGTCCGCAGCGGCGCGTTGCTGATG
>JANNYT010000146.1:0-1613 GCA_031410255.1 Novosphingobium sp.
TGGACCGATGCTGAGATGTGGAGCAAGCAGGCTGCCTATATCGCCCCGGTGTTCACCAGCGCCGATGCCCGCGAAGGCGCCGCGGCCTTTGCCGAAAAGCGCAAACCCAACTGGCAGGGGAAGTAAACCTGCCACCGGTTATACCAAAAAGGCCCCGGAGTTCCGGGGCCTTTTTTGCGAATGGTGGGCGTAGCAAGGATTGAACTTGCGACCCCTACGATGTCAACATAGTGCTCTACCACTGAGCTATACGCCCGCACCATTCGGCCTGCCCTTGCGGGACAGGGGAGCGCCTCTAGCGAGGCTCCCGGTGCCTTGCAAGCTGTTAGATGCTCGCTTGCGCCGGTTGGCCGAAGATCCGCTCTACTTCCATGACCAAGTCCTTGAGGTGGAACGGCTTGGACAAGATCTTGGCTTGCGGAGCTTCGCGGCTGGCCTTGAGCGTTACGGCAGCAAAGCCGGTAATGAACATCACCTTGGTGCGGGGGCTGATTTCGGCGCAGCGCTGGGCCAATTCGATCCCGTCCATTTCGGGCATGACAATGTCCGACAGCAGCAGATCATAATCGCCATCTTCGAGCAGCGGCACGGCGAGTGTTCCGCGGTCCACCGCGGTTACATCATAACCGGCGTTTTCCAGCGCGCGCGCCAGGTAGGTGCGCATGGCTTCTTCGTCTTCGGCGAGCAGGATGCGGATCATCGCAGAACTGGTCCACTTTCGTTAGGCAACAGGAAGCGCGCCAAACCAGCGCGACTGCCCAGCTTATACACGCGGCGGGTTAACAATCTTGCGCCGATTTGCCGCTGACTTACTTTGACACAAGCGCCGCTTGCCGCCAGCAATGGAGCATGGATTGGCAGGCAGAAAACGGCGACGATTCGCAGCGGCATGACGGCGGACTGATCCCCGGTGGGGATGGAATCCCAGCCTTTTCGCTGACCGCGCCGCAGCCATCGGCGCTGCCGCTGCTGATTGCGGTGCCGCATGCCGGGCGCGCTTACCCCGGGACCTTGCTCGAACGGATGCGCAACCCGGGGTTTGCCGCGCTCAAGCTGGAAGACCGCTATGCCGACAGGCTGGCAGTGCACATCGCGCGCGAAACCGGGGCGGCGCTGCTGATCGCCCATGCGCCGCGCGCGATGATCGACCTGAACCGCGCGACCGACGATATCGATTGGGACATGTTCGCGCGCGGCCGGCCTGACAGTGTCGGCAGCTTTACCCCCGGAATGCGGGTGCGCAGCGGATTGGGGCTGATCCCGCGGCGTCTGCCCGGGCTGGGCGAGTTGTGGAAGCGCCGCCACGACGAGGAAGACCTCGCCGCGCGAATCGATTTTATTCACGCGCCTTATCACGCGTGCCTGGCCGAAACGCTTAGGGGCCTGCGTGACCGCTGGGGGGCAGCCCTGCTGCTCGATCTGCACTCGATGCCTCCGCTGGGCTTTCGCGGCGGCCAGCCAGCGCCCGAATTCGTGCTGGGTGACCGGTTTGGCGCATCGTGTGACGGCCGCCTGGTCGGCACGACATTCAGTTACTTTGCCGAGATGCGGCGCGGCGCAGCGCATAATCGCCCCTATTCCGGCGGGTACGTGCTCGAACGCCATGCCGATCC
>JANNYT010000147.1:0-14129 GCA_031410255.1 Novosphingobium sp.
CACTCCAGAAAATCGGAGAGCAGCGCGAGGCCATAAGCCTGGCTCTTCTCCGGGTGGAACTGCACGCCCACCATCGTATCCTTGGCCACCGCTGCGACCAGGCCGCCGCCGTGATCGGTCATCGCGGCGATGTGCAGCGGACTTGCGGGGACGAAGTGGTACGAGTGGAGAAAATAGGCTTCACCGGGCTGCACCAGCGCGGCATGCGGGGTCAGTTCGACATCATTCCAGCCCATATGCGGGATTTTGATCGCGGGGTCTGTGCGCTCGACGCTGCGCACTTCGCCGCCGATCCAGCCGAGCCCCGGGGTGATGCCGTGCTCAACGCCCTGATCGGCGAGCAATTGCATCCCGACGCAAATCCCCAGGAATGGTGCCGCGCCGATGCGGACCCGTTCGGCCAGCGCCTCTTCCATGCCCACAATCGCCCGCAGGCCCTCGGCGCAGGCCTTGAAGCTGCCAACGCCGGGCAAGACGATCCGGTCAGCTGCGCGCACCACCATCGGATCGGATGTAACGGTGACGGAGTCTGCTCCGGCCGCTTTGAGGGCGTTTGCAACGGAGTGAAGATTGCCCGCGCCGTAATCCACCAGCGCGACAATTTCAGCCACCGAGCTGGCCTTTGGTGCTGGGAATCGCGCCTTGCTTGCGCGGATCAAGCTCGACCGCCTGCCGCATCGCCCGGGCAAAGCCTTTGAAAATGCCTTCGCAGATGTGGTGATTGTTGGTGCCGTACAGCAGTTCGATGTGCAGCGTGATGCCCACCGCCTGCGCAATCGAGTGGAACCAGTGCTCGACCAGTTCGGTGTCAAATTCGCCCAGCTTTTCCTGCGTGAACGCCGCTTTCCAGACCAGCCATGGCCGCCCCGAAATGTCGAGTGCCACGCGGCACAGCGCCTCGTCCATCGGGCTGTAAGCCATGCCGTAACGCCCGATCCCGCCTTTGTCGCCCAGCGCCTGCGCAATCGCCTGACCGATCGCGATCGCGCTGTCTTCGGTGGTGTGGTGCTGGTCGACGTGCAGATCGCCCGCGATGCGGCAAGTCACGTCGATCAGCGAATGGCGGCTGAACTGCTCGATCATGTGATCGAGAAAGCCGATCCCGGTCGAAACGTCATAGCTGCCGGTGCCGTCGAGATTGACCTCGACCGCAATATCGGTTTCGTGAGTCTTGCGCGCTAGGCGGGCGGTTCGCATGGGCTGCGGCTATAATGGCGAAAGTGGCCTGTGCAAGCGCTTTGCCCTTGACCGGCGGGACCTGCATCGCCACTTCAAAGCCATGAGTGACACCGCGCCTGACAGTCTGATCCCTTACGACGAAATCGTGCAGGAGGCGCTGCGCGCAGTGGTGGGCCGGGTGCTGGGGCAAGTGCAGGGCTGGGGCGGCGAGCTGCCCGGTGCGCACCACTTCTACATCACCTTCAAAACCGGCGCACCCGGGGTCGATATCCCGGCACATCTCAAGGAACGCTTTCCTGACGAGATGACGATCGTGCTGCAGAACAAGTTCTGGGATCTGATCGTCGCGGATGACCAGTTCAGCGTCGGGCTGTCGTTCAACCAGATGCCGGCCAAGCTGGTGGTGCCCTATGCGGCCATCACTGCGTTTGTTGATCCGGCAGTTGATTTTGGGCTGCAGTTTCAAGCGATCGAGGTCGAGGGCGAGCCGCACGAGCAGGCGCAGAACGATGCGCCGGAACCCGAAGGCGCGGCCAGCGTTTCCACTGACGAGAATAGCTCGAACGTCGTCAGCGTGGACTTCGGGCGCAAGAAGTAGCCGCAGCGCCGGCGCAAAGGAGCCGTAAATGGCCAAAAAGCCCAGCATCAAGGCCGCCGCTACCAAGGTCAAAGCTGCCGCTGCGCAGGCCGAAGGCCCCAGCACCAATCCGATGACCAACCTGATTATCGCCGATCTGGCGCTGCGCGGCGGCGGACAATTGCTGCGCCACGCGGTCGAGCGGACGGTCCTCGGCACCAAATTCACCCCGGGTCAGGCCAAGAATATCGTGCGTGGGCGCTCGATGTTGCAGACGCTGCTCGGCACTGCGGCGGTGCGGATCGCGACGCGCTCGGTCCCCGGCGCGATCCTGGTCGGCGGCGGACTGCTGGCCAAGACGCTGTTCGATCGGCGCGAGGACAAGCGCACCGCGCGCGCCAAAGGCCAGCGCGAGATTGCCGCGCAGGCCAAACGCGGCGCCGAAGATACTCCAGAGGACTGACGCTTCCGGGCATCGGCGGCGGCCTGCACTTGTCTTGCGCGCCGCATTGCGCGATTGGAGGCCATGACTTCCCCCGACACACTCCATCGCCGCGGACTGATGTTCATCCTCTCCTCGCCCTCTGGCGCAGGCAAGACGACGATCTCGCACATGCTGCTGCAGCAGGACGCAGATATCCAGCTCTCGGTCTCGGCCACCACGCGCCCGATTCGGCCGGGCGAAGTTGACGGCAAGGACTATCACTTCGTTTCGCAGGCTACTTTCGATGAAATGGTCGAGCAGGACGCGCTCTACGAATGGGCGCGGGTGTTCGATCATTGTTACGGCACCCCCAAGGCGCAGATCCGCGCCGGGCTGAAGGAAGGCCGCGATTTCTTGTTCGATATCGATTGGCAAGGCACGCAGCAGCTCTACCAGAAGGATCAGCAGGACGTGGTGCGGGTGTTCATCCTGCCCCCCAGCCTCGACGAATTGCACCGCCGCCTGATCAATCGCGCGCAGGATTCCAGCGAAGTGATCGAAAGCCGGATGGAACGCGCCCGCGCCGAAATCAGCCATTGGGACGGCTATGACTACGTGGTGGTCAACGATGATGTTGACGAATGCTTTGGCAAAGTCCGCCAGATTTTGAACGCCGAACGCATGAAGCGCGCGCGCCAGACCGGGCTGATCGGCTTTGTCCGGAAACTGATGCAGGGTTGATTCGCGCGGTGCCCAAGTGGCTCCGCTGGCTGGCTGCAATTGCAGCGCTGCCAGGCGCAGTGCTGCTATATGGCTACCTTGAGGCAGTCGGCGATCCGGTCGAGCGCAAGGCCGAACTGGTCGTGCCGGGAATTGCGCCGGGCACCCCGCCGTACCGTGTGGCGCTGCTGTCTGACATTCACTTTGGCAATTTGGCGATGCGGCGCTCGCGGCTTGAGCAGATTGTCGCGCAGATCAATGCGGCCAAGCCCGATCTGATCGTGATCGTCGGCGATTTCGTCAATGGCAAGCACGGTCAGCCCGACACGGATCCGCGCGGGCTGACCGCGCCACTGGCAGCCCTGCGCGCGCGCGACGGGGTAGTGGCGACGCTGGGCAATCACGATCACTGGACCGATGCAGCGGCTGTGCGCGCGGCGCTGACTGCAGCAGGGATAACTGTGCTATCCAATCAGGCCGTCGAGCGCGGCCCGCTGCTGCTGCTGGGGATCGACGATTATATCAGCGATCATGCCGATGTGGCGGCGACAATGGCCGCTGCGCGCGGACGCAGCGGAGCTTTGGTGGCGCTGTCGCATGCACCCGAAATCACCTCCAAGTTGCCCGGTGAGGTGTCGTTGGTGCTGGCCGGGCACACCCATTGCGGCCAGATCGTGCTGCCTCTGATCGGCTCGCTGACCACCGCGCTCGGCCAGCATTTCTACGATCCGCGCTATGAGTGCGGCGTGATCCCGCTAAACGGGAGGACAATCGTAGTGACGGGCGGATTGGGCGCAGGCAGCCTGCCGCTGCGGATCGGCGCGTCGCCCGACTGGTGGCTGCTGACCTTGCGCGCGCCTTAGGGCCAGCCGGCGCGGACGACGGTAACCTCGGTGACCAGCACCTGACCTCGCGGGGCTTTGGCTGGATCGGCCGGTGCCACCAGCATGAACAGGTGGCGGCCCTGAGGCCCGCCGAGCATGCAGGCGTAGCAGTTGAGAGCGCCGGTCACGACCGTGTCCAGCACTTCACCGCCCGGCGCGATCAGCGCGCATTCGGGGGCGGCCGGATTGGCAATCCACACCGCGCCCGAGGCATCGAGGCAGATCCCATCGGGCAGACGCGGCGCGAGTGCGGCCCATTCGCGGCGGTTTGTCAGGCTGCCGTCCTCGCCGATATCAAGCGCTGTCAGCCGCTGCGCGAACGTTTCAGCCACGATCAGCGTGCTGCCATCAGGCGTGATCACCATGCCGTTGGGAAAGCCGAAGCGTTCGCCCGGCGCGGCATCGCTGACTTTGCCGTCGGGCTGGACCAGCGCCAGCACCGTGGCCGGATGATCGGCGATAACCCCGGCGGGTCCGCGTGCGCGCATCGCGGCGTCGAGATCGAAACCGAAGTTGCCGACGTAAGCGCGGCCTGACTGGTCCACCACCATGTCGTTGCAAAGATGCGCCGAATAGTCGGCCAAATCGGCATGCAGCGCGAACCGTCCGTCGGGCCAGCGCCGCCAGACCTGCCGCAATTCCATCCGCACCACCAGCAGCGAGCCATCGGGCAGCCAGCCGAGGCCGGAGGATTGCCCCTCAAACTCCAGCTCGGTGCGCAGCGCGCCGGCCAGATCGACCGAGCAGACCCGATGCGCATAGAAGTCCGAAAACCACAGCCGGTCCTCATGCCAGCGCGGCCCTTCGCCGAAGTAAATCCCTTCGGCCAGAACCCTCACTTCGCGGGCCATGTCAGTGACCCGATGGATCGTTGAACACCTCGGGGATCCAGGCGTTGACGATCCCGCCGTCGATCGGGATGGTGGTTCCGACCACATAGTCGCCCGCGCGGCTGGCGAGGTAGATTGCGCCGCCCGCGATATCCTCGGCCACGCCGATCCGCTTGTAGGGAATGCCCTTGGCGCTGCCTTCGGGGTTCTTGGCCGCAGCCTTGTTCATCTCGCTTGGGTAGGCGCCAGGCGCGATGCAGGTGCAGACGATATTGTCCGTGATCAGCCGCGCCGCCATCCGCTTGGTCAGGTGAATCACCGCGGCCTTGCTGGCCTGATACGAATAGGTTTCCCACGGATTGGGCCGCAGTCCGTCGATCGAGGCGATGTTGATCACCTTGGCCGGACGGTCAAAGCTGCCCGCTGCCTTGAGCAGCGGGAACAGCTTTTGCGTGAGGAAGAACAGCGATTTGACGTTGAGGTCCATCACCTTGTCCCAGCCCACCTCGGGGAAGGTTTCAAAGTCGCCGCCCCAGGCCGCGCCGGCATTGTTGACCAGCACATCAAGCCGGGTTTCACGCGCCGACAGCTGGCTGACCAGATCGGCGATCCCGTCCGATTGGCTCAGATCACCCGCGAGGCCGACGACCTTGCCGGGGTAAAGCGCTTCGAATTCCGCAACGGTCTCATCCAGCTGCGCCTTCTTGCGCGCGGTGATGTAAACCCGCTCGCACCCGGCGGCGAGGTAGCCTTCGAGCAGCATCTTGCCGATCCCGCGCGATCCGCCGGTGATCAGCGCGATCTTGCCTTCAAGGCTGAACAGTTTGGTGAAATCCATGCTTCTTCTCCCGTCGCCCGTGAACCCGGGCGGTTGTTGCTCTCCTCCCGCAGGCGGGAGGGGGACTGATCAGTACCCGCTCAGCAGCGCCACGCGCTGGGCGTGGTAATACTGGTCGCCCATGAATTCGGCCAAGGCCCGGTCGCGCTTCATGTAGAGGCCGATGTCGTATTCGTCGGTCATGCCGATCCCGCCGTGCATCTGGACGCCTTCGCGGACCGCGAGGCCCGCCGCCTGTCCGGCCTTGGCCTTGGCCACCGAGACCATCAAGTCCGCCGTGTCGCTGCCGCCATCGAGCAATTGCTGCGCTTTGATCACCGCCGCGCGGGCAATCTCGAGCTCGCTGTAAAGGTGCGCCGCACGGTGCTGGAGCGCCTGGAATTCGCCGATCAACTTGCCGAATTGCTTGCGCTGCTTGAGGTAAGTGGTGGTCATGTCGAACGCGCCCAAAGCCACGCCGACGCTTTCCGCCGCTGCGCCGACTCGGCCTGCGGCCAGCACTTTGTTCAGTACCGCGCGGCCGCCATCGACTTCGCCAATCACCGCATCGGCATCGAGCTGGACATTGTCGAGCTTCACATGCGCGGCCATCGCGCTGTCGACCAGCCGCACGCTCTCAAGGCTCAGCCCCGCTGCGTCGCGCGGCACCGCAAACAAGGTGATCCCATCGTCATCGCTGTCACTGCCCGCAGTGCGCGCGGCAACCACCAGCATGTCGGCCGACCCGCCCTGGACCACGAAGGCCTTGCTGCCGCTCAACTTGAAGCCGTTGCCCGCGCGCGTCGCGGTGGTGGCGATCCGTTCGGGGCGGTGCTTGGGGCCTTCGTCGATCGCCACGGCATAGACGCTTTCGCCTGACAGCAGACCCGGCAGATAGCGCCCACGCAGCTCGTCGCCGGCTGCGCCCAGCGCGGTCGCGGCCATGACCGAGCTGGTCAGGAACGGCGAGGGGGTTAGGTTGCGGCCGATTTCTTCGAGCACGATCCCGGCCTCGACATGGCCCATGCCCAGCCCGCCATCGGCCTCCGGCACCAGGATCCCGGTAAAGCCCATTTCGGCAAATTGGCTCCACAGCGCGTGGCCGAACCCGTCCTTGCAACTCATATCGCGGAAGTGGCGCAGCTGCTTGGCGACCGCGCCTTCATCGGCCATGAACCCGCGCGCGCTGTCGGCCAGCATGGCCTGATCGTCATTGTAATAAAGCGGCATGTCAGGCTCCCGGCAGGTCAAGAATACGTTTGGCGATCACGTTGAGCATTACTTCGCTGGTGCCGCCTTCGATCGAATTGGCTTTGGTCCGCAGCCAGCCGCGCGCGCGGCTGCCCCCGTTTGAGGCACTGCTGTCCCATTCCAGTGCCGCGCTGCCGCCCGCTGCCATCAGCAGTTCGTGGCGGCGCTTGTTAAGCTCGGTCCCGGCGTATTTCATCATGTTGGAACCTGCCGGATGACCCTTGCCGACCTTGATTTCGTCCAGGAACTTCTCACCCATCGCGCCGTAAGCCAAGGCATCGACATCGAACATCGCCAGTTCGGCGCGCAGCAGCGGGTCTTCGACCGCGCCATTGCGCGACACGATCGCGCCGATGGTGTTCATCCGGTCGCCGCCGCCCGCGCCCGAGATCATCTCACGCTCATGCCCCAGCAGGTACTTGGCCACGTCCCAGCCGCGGTTAAGCTCGCCCACCAGTTGCGCCTTGGGAACCGAAACATTGTCGAAGAACGTTTCGCAGAACGGCGAGTTGCCGCTGATCAGCAGGATCGGCTTGGTCGAGACCCCGGGGCTGGCCATATCGAACAGCAGGAACGAGATGCCTTGATACTTGTTGGCCTTGTCAGTGCGGACGAGGCAGAAAATCCAGTCGGCCTTGTCGGCATAAGAGGTCCAGATCTTCTGGCCGTTGACCACCCAGTGGTCGCCCTTGTCTTCGCCAAAGGTCTGCAACGACACGAGGTCCGAGCCTGAGCCGGGTTCCGAATAGCCTTGGCACCAGCGAATCTCACCGCGCGCGACTTGGCCCAGATAATGCACCTTCTGCTCTTCGGTGCCGAACTTGAGCAAGGCCGGGCCGAGCATCCAGATCCCGAAGCTGGAGAGCGGCGGACGCGCGCCGATGCGGTTCATTTCCTCACGCCAGACCTTGGCCTGCGCCGGATCGAGCCCGGCGCCGCCGTAAGCCTTGGGCCAGTCGGGCACGGTATAGCCCTTGGCCACACAGGCCTCGAGCCAGGCCTTTTGCGCGGGGTTCTTGAACTTGAAATTGCGCCCGCCCCAGCAGACGTCTTCCTCATCGCGGACTGGCTCGCGCATTTCTGCCGGGCAGTTCGTTTCTAGCCAGGCGCGGATTTCAGTGCGGAATGCGTCAAGGTCGGACATGATCGGGGCTCCTGTGTTAACCGAGAGGTTAAGGCGCTTGCGGCCCGGCGCGCAAGCCCGGATTTCCAGTCTTGCCGCCGCGCCGGTGCTGCGCCGCTGTTGCCGTAGCGTCAAGCAGACCAGCGTTGACCGCGGCCTGCGCCTGCCTAAGCTGGCGGCAAATCAGAACATCAGGAGAGAGCATGCGATTCGCTGGAAAATGCGCCGTGGTAACCGGTGCGGCATCGGGAATTGGCCGGGCGACCGCGCTGTTGTTCGCTGCCGAAGGCGCCACGGTTTATGCTGCCGACCTCAATCTGGCCGGGGCGCAAGCTCTGGCGCAAGAGGCTGACAACATCGTGGCGGTGGCCTGCGACGTTTGCGATGTCGCGCAGATCAAGGCGCTGATGGATCAGGCCGGGGCGGGGTCCGGCGGGATCGACTATCTGTTCAACAATGCCGGGGCGGGCGGCGCGCGCGCGCCAATTCACGAGATCGAACCTGAAGACTGGGACCGCACCTTTGACCTGCTGATGCGCTCGGTCGCGATGGGGATCCGCTATGCTTTCCCGCACATGTCGGGGCGGCCCGGTGCAGCGGTGGTCAACACCAGCAGCATCGCCGCGGTCGGTCCGGGCTATTCGCCCACCGCTTATGCCGTCGCCAAAGCCGGCGTGCTGCACCTGACCAAGTGCGCCGCGACCGATCTGGCGCAATTCGGGATCCGCGTGAATGCGGTCCAGCCCGGCTTCATCAACACCAACATCTTCACCGAAAGCCTGGAGATGCCCGATGAAATGGTGGTGACCGCCAAGGCGGTGATCAAGCAGATGTCATCCAACGCCCAGCCGGTGGCGCGCAGCGGCATGCCTGAGGATATCGCCAATGCAGTCGCCTTTCTGTGCAGCGACGCGGCCAGCTTCATGACCGGCACCTCGCTGATCGTCGATGGCGGGATCACCACCGGTCCGCGCCACAGCTGGGATCCAGAAGCGCCGGGGATGTTCGATGCGCTGCTGGCTATGGCTGAGGGAGTAGCGCCGGGCGCAGCGAAGTGACGAATACAGTGACTGGCCGCATCATCCTTCCCGCTGCCGAGCGCCTGCCGCTGCGGATCAAGCTGGGCAATGGCTTCGGGTCGATCGCCTACGGGGTCAAGGACAACGGTTTCGCCACCTTGCTGCTGCTGTTCTACAGCCAGGTGATGGGGCTGAACGCCCAACTGGTCGGGCTGATCCTGCTGTGCGCGCTGCTGCTCGATGCCTTGGTCGATCCGCTGGTCGGCTATTGGAGCGACAAGACCCACAGCCGCTGGGGCAAGCGCCATCCATGGATGTATGCCGCGATCCTGCCGATGGCGGCGGCGTGGCTGATGCTGTGGCATCCGCCGCAGACCAGTTCCGGCTGGCTTTACGGCTATCTGCTGCTGTTCGCGTTCCTGATGCGCGCGGCGGTATCGTGCTATGAAATCCCGGCCCTGTCGGTCGTGCCGGGGCTGACCAGCGATTATGACGAGCGGACTTCGGTTACGCGCTGGCGCTATATTTTCGCCTGGGCGGGCGGCCTTGCTATGCTGATGCTGGCGTTCGGCGTGTTCCTGGTGCCCTCAGCGCGCTATCCGGTCGGCCAGCTCAACCTCGATGGCTACGGGCTTTATGGCTGGACTGGAGCGGCGCTGATGGTGGTGGCGGCGACGGTCGCGGCTTTATCGACTCATCGCCGCATTGCTCGGCTGGACAGCAACCCGGCGGTCCACTTGCCGCTGCGCAAGACGATCACCAAGATCAGGCGCACGCTGGCCAATCGCGCCTTCCTGATCCTGCTCGGCGCCACTTTGTGCAGCTATATCAACCTGGGCATGACCTATTCCACCGCCACCTATGTCCTGACTTACTATTGGGAAATGCCGCAGGCCGGGTTCCTGGTCTATTCGGTGTCCTTGTTCGTGGGTGTGATCGGCGCGTTCCTGCTGGTCGGGTTCCTGCAGAACCGGATTGAAAAGCGCACCGGGGCAGTCGCCGGGCATTTGCTTGCGCTGGCCTTTGGGCTCTCCCCATATCTGCTGCGTTTTTCCGGGCTGTTTCCTGACAACAACACCCCGGCGCTGATCCCGGTGCTGTTTACGCTGGTCGCCATTTCCAACGGGCTGGCGGTGGCCGCCGGGATGCTGACCCAGTCGATGGGGGCCGACATCATCGAAGCATCGCAGGAGCATACTGGCGAGCGGACCGAAGGGCTGTTCTTTTCGGCCTATTTCTTCACCCAGAAATGCGCGACCGGGGTCGGGATATTTCTGGCCGGGACCATCGTCAGCGCGTCCGGATTTCCGGCCCGGGCCCGGCCTGGTGAGGTGGCCGCCGCGGTGCTCGATCATTTCGCGATTTATCTGGTGATCGTGCTGACCGTGATCAGTCTGGCCGGAGCCGCAATTATCGCGCGTTTTCCGATAACTCGCGCTGACCATGAGGCGCGCATTGCCAAGCTGGCCGCTTTGGCCGCCGAGGCACCTTAACCGATCGCTTAATACCCCCTTGGCGCGGGCGCTGGCTCGTGGCAGGGAGCCCGTGAGACAAAACAGTATCAGGAAAGGACTACCCCATGGATTTCGAACCCACCGAACGGCAAGTCTATTGGCGCGACCGTGTTCGCCAGTTCATCGAAAACCACGTGCGCCCGCGCATGGGGGAATATAAAGCGCAGGACGCCGCCGGCGCGCGCTGGAAAGTGATCCCGGTGGTTGAAGAGGAAAAGGCCCGCGCCAAGGCGCAAGGGATCTGGAACCTGTTCATGCCGCCGCAATTCGGCCGGACTCACGTTGACGATACGTTTGAATTTGAAGGCCCTGGCCTGACCAACCTTGAATATGCACTGTGCGCCGAAGAAATGGGCCGCGCCGGCTTTTCGAGCGAGGCGTTCAATTGCTCGGCGCCCGATACCGGCAACATGGAAGTGCTGCACCGCTATGGCACCCGCGACCAAAAGGACCGCTGGCTCGCCCCGCTGATGAACGGCGAAATCCGCTCGGCCTTCTTGATGACCGAGCCCGACGTGGCCTCATCCGATGCGACCAACGTCGAATGCTCGATCCGCCGCGAGGGCGACGAATATGTGATCAACGGGACCAAATGGTGGTCATCGGGTGCAGGCGATCCGCGCTGCAAGATCGCGATCGTGATGGGCAAGACCGATTTCGAAGCCAAGCGCCACTCGCAGCAATCGATGGTCCTGATGGAACTTGATGCCCCCGGCGTCGAAATCGTCCGCCACCTGCCGGTGTTCGGTTATGACGATGCCCCGCACGGCCATATGGAAATCAAGCTCAACGACGTGCGGATCCCCGCCAGCAACATGCTGCTGGGCGAGGGCCGCGGGTTCGAGATCGCGCAAGGCCGCCTCGGGCCGGGCCGGATCCATCACTGCATGCGCACCATCGGCGTGGCCGAGGAAGCGCTGGCCAAGATGGCCAGGCGGCTACAATCGCGCGTCGCTTTCGGCAAGCCGATTGCCGAGCAGACCGTGTGGCACGAACGCGTCGCCCGCGCCCGGATCGACATCGAGATGACCCGGCTGCTCTGCCTCAAAGCCGCCGACATGATGGACAAGGTCGGCAACAAGGCTGCTGCTGCCGAGATCGCCATGATCAAGGTCCAGGCTCCGACCATGGCGCTGCGGATCATCGACGACGCGATTCAGGCCCACGGCGCAGGCGGGGTGTCCGAAGATTTCGGACTGGCCTCGGCCTATGCGCACCAGCGGACCTTGCGGATCGCAGATGGCCCCGATGAAGTGCACAGCCGCGCCATCGCCCGGATCGAGTTCGCGCGTCATTCGCCCAATGCACCGGGGAACGACGCGTTCAGCTCGGGCGATGTTGGGGTTTCGCGCTGAATTTGGTCAATAATTAACCTCCGTTCGTGTCGAGCTTAGTCGATACACCGGCGCGCGGCATCTCTACTGCGCTCGATGCGAACGGAACCAGGAGTACACTCAAATGAAAGCCGCCGTCCTCGTCCAGGCTCAGCAGCCGCTTCAAATCGAGCAGCTGTCGATCAGCAACCCCGGCCCGCACGAGGTGCTGATCCGCACCGCCGCTTGCGGCCTGTGCCATTCGGACCTGCATTTCCTCGAGGGGACCTATCCGCACGCGATGCCGGCCGTGCCGGGGCATGAAGCGGCCGGAATTGTCGAAGCGGTGGGCAGCGAAGTGCGCACGGTCAAGGTCGGCGATGCTGTCGTCACCTGCCTCTCGGCGTTCTGCGGCCACTGCGAATTTTGCGTAACCGGACGGATGGCTTTGTGCCTTGGCGCCGAAACCCGCCGCGCGCCCGGCAGCCCGCCGCGCCTGACCCGGACCAGCGATGGCAGCCCGGTGGCACAGATGCTCAACCTGTCGGCCTTTGCTGAAATGATGCTGATCCACGAGCACGCCTGCGTCGCGATCAACCCCGACATGCCGCTCGACCGGGCGGCGGTGATCGGCTGCGCGGTGACTACCGGCGCGGGGACGATCTTCAACGCCTGCAAGGTGACGCCGGGCGAAACGGTCGCGGTGATCGGCTGCGGCGGGGTCGGGCTCGCCACGATCAATGCCGCCAAGATCGCCGGGGCCGGGCGGATCATCGCGGCTGACCCGATGCCTGAAAAGCGCGCATTGGCGCTGAGGTTGGGCGCGACCGACGTGGTCGATGCGCTGGCCCCGGATGCGGCGGCGCAGATCCAGGAACTGACCAAGGGCGGGGTCGATCACGCGGTTGAAGCTGTGGGCCGCTCGGCCTCGGCCGAACTGGCGGTCAAGTCACTGCGGCGCGGCGGCACGGCAACGATCCTGGGGATGATGCCGCTGTCGGAAAAAGTCGGGCTCAGCGCGATGGACCTGCTTTCGGGCAAGAAGCTGCAAGGCGCGATCATGGGGATGAACCACTTCCCGGTCGATCTGCCGCGGCTGGTCGATTTTTATATGCGCGGGCTGCTCGATCTCGACACGATCATTGCTGAGCGGATCCCGCTCGAGGCGATCAACCAGGGGTTCGAGACGATGAAATCGGGGGCCTCGGCGCGCTCGGTGATCGTGTTCGACCAATAGGAGCCAGAGGCCATGAGCGACGCGATCGACGCCGAAGCCGATTTTGTCGGGACGGTTGAACCCGAAGGGGCTGACCGGCTGGATGAAGCTAAGCTGGCCAAATGGCTGACCGCCAATGTCGCCGGTTTCGAAGGTCCGCTGCACCTGACCAAGTTCAAGGGCGGGCAATCGAACCCGACTTACAAGATCGCAGCGCACAGCGGCAACTATGTTCTGCGGCGCAAGCCATTCGGGGTGCTGCTGCCTTCGGCGCACGCGGTTGACCGTGAATACCGGGTCCAGGCCGGCCTTCAGACCACCGGCTTCCCGGTCGCACCGCAATACGGGTTGTGCACCGATGACAGCGTGGCGGGCAGCTGGTTCTATGTCATGGGCATGGTCGATGGCCGCACCATCTGGGACGGGGCGATGCCCAAGGACGCGCCCGAATACCGCCGCGCCACTTACAATGCGATGATCGATACGCTCGCGCGGCTACACGCGGTCGATGTTGAGGCCGCGGGGCTTAGCCAGTATGGCAAGCCGGGCAATTACTTCGGCCGCCAGATTGAGCGCTGGACCAAGCAGTACCGGCTGGCCGAGACCGAGAAGATCCCCGAGATGGAGCGGTTGATCGAATGGCTGCCCGCGACCATGCCCGAACAGACCCGCACCAGCGTGGTCCACGGCGATTACCGCATCGACAACATGATCTACGCCGCCGATCGCCCTGAAGTGCTGGCGGTGCTCGATTGGGAGCTGTCGACGCTAGGCGATCCGCTGGCCGATTTCACTTATGTTGCGATGGCTTGGGTGACCGAAAATGCCGGCCGTAGCGGAGTTGCGGATCTTGACCGCAAGGCGCTGGGCATTCCCGAGCTTGAAGAGATGGTCGAACGCTATTGCGCTGCGACCGGGCGTGACAGCGTGCCCGATATGAACTGGTACTTCGCTTACAACTTCTTCCGCCTGACCGGAATTCTGCAAGGCATCAAGAAGCGCGTGATCGACGGCACCGCCAGCTCGGCTCACGCCAAGGCGCAAAGCGAGCGCGTCAAACCGCTGGCCGAACGCGCGTGGGAATATGCGGTGAAGGCTGGGGCGTAGTTTTCCGGCTAGCCGCCGGTGCGGACCTGCCTTCCGGCAGGTCCTGGCCTAGCCAGCCCGCTCCCCCGGCCCGACCACCCACAGGGGACTGTCAACGGATGGTGGGGCCGGGGGCGCGGGCTGGCTAGGCCCAGCTATTTGCGGATGCACATAGC
>JANNYT010000148.1:0-7931 GCA_031410255.1 Novosphingobium sp.
CGCGCGGGCGGATGTTCGAAAGCGACACCGATACCGAAGTGGTCGCGCATCTGGTCTCCGAACTGGTTGAGGGCGGGGCATCGCCGCAGGACGCGGTCAAGGCGGTGCTGCCCCAGCTGCGCGGGGCGTTCGCGCTGGCCATTGCGTTCCGCCAATATCCCGACATGCTGATCGGCGCGCGCCTCGGCTCGCCATTGGTGGTGGGTTACGGTGACGGCGAGACCTACCTTGGTTCGGACGCCTTGGCGCTCGCTCCCCTGACGCAGCAGATAACCTATCTAGAGGAAGGCGACTGGGTGGTTATCACCCGCGAGGGCGCGCAGATCTTCGACAAAGACAACCACGCGGTCACCCGTGCGGTGACCACCTCGGGCGCTTCGGCGGCGGAGATCGAAAAGGGCAATTACCGCCACTTCATGCAGAAGGAGATCTTCGAGCAGCCGACCGTGGTGGCGCAGACTTTGCGCAGCTACATCCGCCAGGTCGATCAGTCGGTCGCGCTGCCGCAATTCGACTTTGACCTGTCGAGCATCAGCCGGGTCACCATCGTCGCCTGCGGGACGAGCTATTACGCCGGGATGGTCGCCAAATACTGGCTTGAGCAGTTCGCGCGGCTGCCGGCCGACATCGATTTTGCCAGCGAATTCCGCTACCGCGATCCGGTACTGGAGCCGGGCGGGCTGTGCCTGTTTATCTCGCAGAGCGGCGAGACCGCCGATACCCTCGCTGCGCTGCGCCACTGCAAGGCGCAGGGCCAGACTATCGCGGTCGTGGTAAACGTGCCGACCAGTTCGATGGCGCGAGAGGCTGACCTACTGCTGCCCACCCATGCTGGGCCCGAGATTGGCGTGGCCTCGACAAAAGCTTTCAGTTGCCAGCTGGCGGTGCTAGCCGCGCTGGCCGCTCATATGGCGGTCAAGCGTGGGCTGATGGACCGGGCTGAGGAGGCCGAAGTGGTCAAGCATCTGCTCGAAGCTCCAGCCAGCCTCAATGCTGCGCTGGCCCATGATGACGAGATCGCGGCGATGGCGCACCTGATCGCCCCAGCCCGCGATGTGCTCTATCTGGGACGTGGGCAGGACTATCCGCTGGCCTTGGAAGGCGCGCTTAAACTTAAAGAAATCAGTTATATTCACGCCGAAGGTTATGCATCAGGTGAAATGAAGCATGGTCCGATTGCATTGATCGACGAGGCGGTGCCGGTGATCGTGCTCGCCCCGTCCGGACCGCTGTTTGAAAAGACCGTGTCGAACATGCAGGAAGTGCGGGCGCGCGGCGGCAAAGTGGTGCTGGTGTCAGACCGTGATGGGATCGACGAGGCCGGTGAAGGCTGCCTCGCCACCATCGAAATGCCCAAGGTCCACCCGCTGATCGCCCCGCTGGTCTATGCCATTCCAGTGCAATTGCTGGCTTATCATGTCGCCTGCGTCAAAGGCACCGACGTGGATCAACCGCGCAATCTGGCCAAGTCGGTGACGGTGGAGTGAATTGGTAGCATGTTCGACCCAATGGATTTTTTGCGAGTGGGTCCCGGCTGGCCAAAATCGATTAGCCTGACTCATCAGCTTGTAAACGGGCAAGGCGAAAGGGAGTTGACAACTGAGTTGAAATCTCTCCTCTCGTCCGTACGGTTTGAGGAATTGGATTGTATCTTCCAGTTGTGGTTTGAGAGGTATCCTTCTGCGTTAACCGACAGCTGTCGCAGTGTCAGTCAACTTGGTATTCGACTGTCGGGGTGGGACGGGCTGCACGCAGATTTTCTTTGTCTTGAAAAAAAGGTAAATTTCAATCTCGGCAGAGGATGCGCGGCGGTTGGTCTCGATTTGATCAACAGGAGTGACACGCCTAATTTGTGCTTGCAAAACCAGTTCTACAATGAGGAAGCATTTGCGGATTCAGGTTCCACTCGCGAAGAACTTCTTGCGTCGCTTGCTCGAGATCACCCTCATTGGCGAAGGGGGTATTGGCGCGAAGGTAATCTCGAGATTCATGGCCTGGAAGAATTAACATCCTCCTTGCGCGCGTTTCAATGCCAAAGAATTGTCGGATCAACTGGCGAGGCAGCTTCACTCGATTATGTCTGTAAGTTCCTTGCAGAATGGTATCTGTTGTTTTGCGTTCAACGCTCGGTTTTTTCTGACTTACGAGTGCATGGAATGCCGAAATCACTGCCAGTTTATGTTGGAATGGATCGGCTTGATCGGCCTATGGAAGTTGGTGTCGTCGAATATGGCCCTGATTTCCAGACGGTATATTGGGCTGATGCTAACATAAGTAACGCAGCCTCGATTGAACAAATTTTGGAACATCGCGGAGTCATTGGACGTCAGAACTATCAAGCAGTTACGGATGACATTGTGGCCGGAATTCGCGAGCGACGGGATGCGCTGCGGCGTTGGCCATGGTGGAGAAATCCAAAGCAACGCAGGCTTCTAATCGAGTATTGCCGATGTGACGAAGAGCTCCTTTCGATGAAATACGATCTCACCTTGAAGCGCCCTACTTGGAAGTTGTCTGATCTCGAATTTGCCGATTTAGTTTTTGTGATCCAATCGAAACGAGACTTATGAAGGGTTCGTGTAATAAAGGCGATAACTCCTGCGTCTTATCGAATTTGGCTCGATTCATGCCGAAGGTGCAGCTGCTGGCCTACCACGTCGCCTGCGTCAAAGGCACAGACGTGGATCAACCGCGCAATCTGGCCAAGTCGGTCACTGTGGAATAGCCTTCACCGGCGGCGCTGCTAGGCGCTTGAAGCATCGCGATTTCTTCGTGCCAGGCGCTTAACCTTTACGCGCTGCTAACGATTGGCGGGGTAAGACCGCCCGGTGACCGATCGCCTCTCAACTCCGACTGCGCTGCCCAAGGACCTGCCCGTATTGGCAGTGTTGGGCTTGTCCGACCCACCGGGCGGCGATTGGGCGCGGCTGCGCGGTTTGCAATATTCCAGCCTGGCGCGAGTTACCCAGGTCCGGATCGTCGCGCATATCATCGCCGCCATGGCCGCAATCAGGGTCTATTTCGGGGTGATCCACATCGGTCTGCTGGTCTTGTGGCTGGTGGTGCTGGGCGCCAGCCTGTACCACGGTGCCAAGATTGACAAAACGCTGGTCGACGTTGATCGCCGCCGGATCGGCCGCGACGAAGTCAACCAGCAAACCATGAGTTCGGTCGGGATTGCGCTCGTCTGGGTGGTGCCGATGGCCGCTTTTGCGCCATTCGGTAATGATAACCAGCAGCTCGAACTATGGGCGATCACTGCCATGCTGATGACCGCTTCGGCAGTGCTGCTGCCCGCGGTGCCGCTGGGCAATGTGGTCTTTGCGGGCATCGTCGCGGTATCGGCGCTGGCCAGCTTCGTCTTCACGCAGAGTTACGAGATGGCGCTGCTGGCGTTGCTGTTCGCGGTCGTGATTACACTGGGCGCAGTTGAAAATGCCCGCTCGTTCCTGACTGCGCGAATCGCCGAGAGCGCAATGGCGGAAAAGAGCGAAGTCGTCTCGATGCTGCTGCGCGAGTTTGAGGAAGGCGAGGCTGACTGGCTGTGGCACGTCGATACTTCGCGCCGGGTCCGTTCGGTCAGCCCGCGGTTCGCCTTTGCGCTGGGCCTGACCACCGAAGAAATTGACGGTAAGCCGTTTATCCAGTTGATCGCTGGTGCAGCATGGGAAACGGGCCAGTTCCCGTCCAGCCTGCATGATCTGGCCGAGCGGCTCAAGCGGCGCGAAAGCTTTTCCAACCTGCTGGTGCGGGTGACAATCAGCGGCCAGCAGCGCTGGTGGGAAATCTCAGGCACTCCCAAGCTGACCGATTCGGGGGCGTTCGATGGCTTCCGCGGGGTTGGGTCGGACGTTACCGAGCAACGCGAAAGCTCTGACAAGATCGCGCATATGGCGCGCTTCGATACGCTGACCGGCCTGCCCAACCGCATGATGGTAACCGAGGCGCTGGGCGAAGCGATGCGCTATGCCGATCAGTGGCGCACCAAATGTGCGTTCCTGATGATCGATCTCGACCGGTTCAAGGCCATCAACGATACTTTGGGTCATTTGGTGGGCGATCAGCTGCTGGCGCGGGTGTCCGAACGGCTCAAGGGCCTGGTCACTGAAAACGAACTGTGCGGCCGGCTGGGCGGTGATGAATTTGCAGTGGTGATCCGCGATGCGTCTGATCACAACCGCGTCGACCGGGTCTCTGCCGCCGTCATCGATATGCTGTCGCGCCCTTACGAGGTCGATCATCACACGCTGTATATCGGTGCGTCGGTTGGCTCGGCGATTGGCCCGCGCGACGGCACCACGGTTGAGACGCTGATGCGCAATGCCGATCTGGCGCTTTACCGTTCAAAGGAAGAGGGCGGGGGTCAGCACTTTGGCTATGAGCCGGTGCTTCACGCCCATGCCGAAGAGCGCCGCAAGCTGGAATTCTCGCTGCGCCGCGCGCTCGAACGCAACGAATTCACGCTCCATTATCAGCCGGTGGTCGATACCAAGGACGAGCAGATCGTCAGCTTCGAAGCGCTGATCCGCTGGAACAGCGAAGAGCACGGGATGGTCAGCCCGGTCAAATTCATCCCGCTGGCTGAAGATACCCGGCTGATCGTGCCGATTGGCGAATGGGTCTTGCGCGAAGCCTGCTTTGAAGCAGCGCGCTGGCCCAACGGGATCAAGGTCGCGGTCAACGTTTCGGGCGAGCAATTGCTCGATCCCAGCTTTATCGGCTCAGTCGTGCAGGCGCTGAGTGCGAGCGGCCTGCCCGCTCAGCGGCTGGAGCTTGAAGTCACCGAATCGATTTTCGTGCGCGACGCGACCACCGCGCGCAACGCGCTCGAACAGATCATGGCGCTGGGCTGCGGGGTTGCGCTCGACGATTTCGGCACCGGCTATTCATCGCTGGGCTACATCCGCAATCTGCGGTTCTCGACGATCAAGATCGACCGCAGCTTTGTGCAAGGCGCCGCGACCGGTAATCCTGAAAGCCTCGCGATTATCCGCGCGGTGGTGGCAATGGCCGAAAGCCTTGAGATGTCGACCACCGCTGAAGGCGTGGAAACCGAGCGCGAGCTTGAGACGATCCGCGCATTGGGTTGCCGCAAGATCCAGGGCTATTACTATGGCCGGCCAATGCCTGCGGCCGAAGCGCGGACCTTGTTCCAGGACAGCCAGGCGCGCCGCGCGATCGCCGGGTAACGCGGCCGGCGCGGCTCAAGCAGCGACGAGCCCTTGCACGACGCTTTCAAACAACGCGCGGCCATCGGCTCCGCCATGCGCGGCCTCGATCATCCGTTCGGGATGCGGCATCATGCCCAGCACGTTTCCTGCGGTGTTCAGCAAACCCGCAATCTGCCGCGCTGAGCCGTTGACCGGTTCGGCGTAGCGCAACGCCACGCGGCCTTCGCCCTCCAGCCGGTCAAGCGTGGCGGCATCGGCAAAGTAGTTGCCGTCATGGTGCGCCACCGGGATCGTGATGCGCTGACCCTGGCTGTAGCGCGCCGTAAACAGGCTCTGGCTGGTCTCGACCGTCAGCGCGACTTCACGGCAGACGAAATTCATGCCCGCATTGCGCAGCAGCGCGCCGGGCAGCAGGCCGGCCTCGGTCAGCACCTGAAATCCGTTGCACACGCCCAGCACTGGCACGCCCCGGTTCGCAGCCTCGATCACCGCCTGCATCACCGGGCTGCGCGCGGCCATCGCGCCGGAGCGCAAATAGTCGCCATAGGAAAAGCCGCCGGGCAGCGCGATAAAGTCGAGCCGGTCGGGCAGGGCGGCATCGCCGTGCCAGACACGGATAACTTCGCCGCCGCAAATCTGCGTGATCGCGACTGCCATGTCGCGGTCGCAATTGGACCCGGGAAAGGTAATGACTGCGGAGCGGAACGTGCCCATCATGCGGCCTCCTGCGCGTCCAGCCTTTCGATCCGGTAATTCTCGATCACCATATTGGCGAGCAGCTGCTGGCACATCGTTTCAAGGTTGGCATCGCTGACGCTGGCATCGACTTCAAGTTCGATCAGCTTGCCCGCCCGCACATCCTGCACACCGTGGATCCCCAGGCCTTCGATGGCGTGATGGATCGCCCGGCCCTGCGGATCGAGCACCCCGTTCTTCAGGCTGACAAAAACGCGGACCTTCATGGCGGGGACCTTTCGCGGGCGGGGGGCTGGGATTCGCCGCTGCCTATGCCGTTTGCAGTGCAGTGGGGCAAGTGCCGCCGTGCCGCCGCGCTCAGCTCTCCACCGAATCGAGCACATAGCCGAGCGCGCGAACGGTACGCAGCGGATCGGGCGCGCCGTGGGCCGCCAGCGCCCGGCGCAGGCGGCCAACCCACACGTCGACGGTGCGTTCGTCCAGCTCGTCACCATCCTTGCCCAGCCGGTCGATCAGCGCGGTGCGGCTGAACACCTGATCGGGATGCTCCATGAAATGGGCGAGCAGGCGAAATTCGTTCGGGCGCATCGGTACCGGCTGACCCGCAACCTTGATCTGGTGCGCGCCGAGATCAAGGGTGATCGCGCCATGTTGCAGATGGAGCCGGGTTGGAGCCGGTTCAGCCGCAAGCCCAGCCATTCGCTCGAGCAGCCGGGCCGCGTCGAGCGGCCCAACCAGGTAGTCGTCAGCTCCGGCCTGCAGGGCGCGGCGTTTGGCCTCCTGGCTGGATTCGTCAAGCACGATGGTCAAATGCGCGCGCCGCGTGGCGCTCGATTCCCGCAACCGGCGGCACAACTCCAGCCCGGACATGGTCGGGCACAGCCAGTCGACAAAGCCCCAGACCTTGTCCCCCAGCGGCTCGACCGGCGGCAAGTCACCCAATGTAACGACCCGCCAATCCGGCCGGCTGCGGGCAATATCGGCCAGCAAACCGGCGGGCGGAGCGGTCAGCAGCAATGTCGTCTGGGTTGTCATGGTCTGGTCAAATTATGATTCGCGTTAGTGTCACTCTCTGCCCCCCCAAGGTGACGGTTTGATGATGGAATTGTGACAGTTGTGTTACGCTGACGCGGCTTTCCGCGCTGCACCGGCTGCCAATTCCTGTCATTTTCGAGTCACACAAAAAACCGTGAACCGCAGCGGTTTTGGGGGTAGAAACGTCATCGGGATAAGAGGACTGCGATCATGAAACTGCACCTTGCCGGATTTTTTGCATTGTTGTTGATCGCGGCCCCCGCGCTGGCCGAAAAGCTGGTGTTCGATCACCGACTCGCGCCTGCGCTCAAAGCGGTGCTCGATAGCGGCGATGCCAGCATGATTTCTTACAATGCGTCCAATCCGCGAAACGTCGTCGATCTGATCGCGGTGCGCGGCAAATCAGCCACGGATTGGACCGAGGCGCTGGTGATCGTCGCGCGCACGCCTGATCGCAAAGTGCGCAACGCCGCAGACTGGATCGCCGAATTGCAACGTGAAGCGCAGTCCAAGTGCGCCAGCACTTTCACTACAATCGCGCAGGACATTAATTCGATCACGATCGAGCGGCACTCCACCGGGTGCCGCCCCGGCTATCCTACCACCGCACTTTATCGCGCGATAACCGGCCAGCGTTCTCTGTTTTTGCTGGCGGTGTTGGTGAAGGATAATCTGAGCGATTCCTCGCGCAGCCAATGGCTTGCCATGATGAGCTCAGCGCACCTCGAATAGCCCTGCCATGTTCGTGACACAGCAGTGTCACAGCGGTGTCGCCGCAGCTACGCATTAGCGACATATCCCACCCCTAGAGGCGGCGTTGAGGCCGCTCGGTGGCGATTCGGATCAGCCGAATTTTCCCGCAGGTTGGCGTCACATAAAAACGTCCAAAACTGTTTCAGGGAAAACTGTTCGATGATCCGCTTATCAACCCGCTCGACCGCATCCATTCTCGCCTTGGCGACCGTTCTCGGCCACGCCGGCGTAGCGCAGGCAGCAATGACCGTCTCCGATGACTCAGTAAGCGTTGAC
>JANNYT010000149.1:0-14131 GCA_031410255.1 Novosphingobium sp.
CGACCCGCACGTTCATGCCGCCGGCCGCGTGATAGCTGGTTACGAGGCCCGGTGAGGGCATGAAGGTCCACGGATCTTCGGCGTTGATCCGGCATTCGATCGCGTGGCCGGTGAATTCGATGTCTTCTTGGCGGACCGACAGCGGCTTGCCATCGGCGACGCGGATCTGTTCGCGGACCAGATCGAGCCCGGTGATCGCTTCGGTGACCGGGTGTTCGACTTGCAGCCGGGTGTTCATTTCGATGAAATAGAACTCACCGTTTTCCCACAGGAATTCGATCGTGCCCGCGCCGCGATAGGCCATGTCGGCCATGGCCTTGGCCACGATCCCGCCCATCCGGTCGCGCTCTTCGGGGCTGATTACGGGCGAGGGGGCTTCCTCCAGCACTTTCTGGTGGCGGCGCTGCAGCGAGCAATCGCGCTCACCCAGATGGATCGCCGTGCCGTTGCCATCGCCGAACACCTGAAATTCGATGTGGCGCGGATTGCCGAGGTACTTTTCGAGGTAAACGGTGGCATCGCCGAACGCGGCCTTGGCCTCGCTCCCGGCCTGCGCCATCAGCGTTTCGAGCTCGTCCGGCCCGTTGCAGACCTTCATACCGCGCCCGCCGCCGCCGCTGGCGGCCTTGATGATTACCGGATAGCCGGCTTTCTCGGCAATGCGCTTGGCTTCCTTGATCTCGCTGATCGCGCCGTCCGATCCGGGGACCAGCGGCAGGCCCAGCGCGCCAGCGGTGCGCTTGGCGGCGATCTTGTCGCCCATGGTGCGGATGTGTTCGGGTTTGGGGCCGATCCAGGTAATCCCGTGGGCCTCGACAATCTCGGCGAACTGGGCGTTTTCGGACAGGAAGCCGTAACCCGGATGGATCGCGTCGGCATGCGCGATTTCGGCCGCCGAAATGATCGCGGCGGTGTTGAGGTAGCTGTCTT
Organism: Novosphingobium sp.; assembly: GCA_031410255.1. Lineage (GTDB taxonomy): Bacteria > Pseudomonadota > Alphaproteobacteria > Sphingomonadales > Sphingomonadaceae > Novosphingobium. The sequence continues at coordinate 931 of JANNYT010000149.1, forward strand.
TGGCGGCCGGCGGCCCGATGCAGACCGCGTGGTCGGCCAGCCGCACGTGCATGGCATCGGCATCGGCGGTGGAGTGCACCGCGATCGTCTCGATCCCCATTTCGTGCGCGGCCCGGTGGATGCGCAGCGCGATTTCGCCGCGATTGGCGATCAGTATCCGGGAAATGCCCATCGGTCTGGCGGTCCTATGCGATCACGACCAGCGGCTGGTCGTATTCGACCGGCTGCGCGTTTTCGACCAGGATCGCGGTGATTGTCCCGGCCTTTTCGGCGGTGATCGGGTTCATCACCTTCATCGCCTCGATAATCACCAGCGTATCGCCGACCTTGACCTGCTGGCCGACCTTAATGAACGGTGGCGAGCCCGGCTCGGCCGAGAGATAGCAAGTGCCGACCATCGGTGATTTGAGCGCATTGGGATCGGCCGCGGCTACCGCAGGCTCTGGGGCGGTTGAGGCCAGTGGCACCGCCGATGTAGCCGCCGGAGCCGCAGCTGGCGCCGCCGCAACGTGGGTTACCGCCGCATGCCGCGCGACCTTGATCTTGCGATCGCCATCTTCGACTTCGATTTCGGTCAGGCCGGTTTCGTTCAGCAGCTCGGCAAGTTCGCGCACCAGCTTGCTATCAATTTGCATGCCGCCGCTGCGGCTCACGCCCTTTGTCTCGCTCATGCGATCCTCTTGGTTCAAACAGGGGCTTCGCTATGCGGCGCGGCGAAGGGAGAGGCAAGGGGATTGTTGCCCGAATGCAACTGCGCCGGACCAGCACCTATAGTGCAGCCGCGCGTTCCAGCGCGACGATGTAGCTTTGTGCCCCCAACCCCTTCACGCAATCGATCGCGCCCATTCCGACGTAAGACAAGTGGCGGAACGGCTCGCGGGTTTCGGGATCGGACAAATGGACTTCGATCACCGGCAGCTGGATCGCCAGAATCGCATCGAGCAGCGCGATCGAGGTATGGGTATAAGCGCCCGCATTCAGCAGCACCGCATGCAGGCCGCGCGCGCGCGCTTCATGCAGCCAATCGACCAGCACGCCTTCGTGATTGGACTGGCGGCATTCGACGCTCAGGTCTAATTCTGCGCCGCGCGCCACGATCCGGGCGTTGATCTGCTCCAGCGTCTCAGAGCCGTAGATTTCAGGCTCGCGGGTGCCGAGCAGGTTGAGATTGGGGCCGTTGAGGACAAGGACTTCACGCTGCGCCACGCGGCTGCTCCACACTTTTGCTGATGCGGCCCGTCAATAACCGCGCGGCGCGTGCGCACAAGCGCAAAGGCGCGCCAGCGCTTAGCTGTGATTGGTTGGGGCGGGGTCGAGCGGTTTGTCTTCCGCAGGAATGGCGTCGACCGGCTCATCATCGGGCACGTCGGCTTCGGCCTCAACCACTGGGGCGGACGCTTTGTCGGCCTTGTTGGCGGCAGCTTCGGCGCGGTCAGCGGCCTTTTCGGCGCGCAGCGCGGACTGCTCGGCGGCGGCAGATTTCTCGGCTAGATCGGTGTCGCGGCCCGAGCAGCCGCTGAGCAGCAAGCCCGCCGCGAGCAGCGCTGCACCTGCCTTGGATCGGATCGCCATGGTTGCCTGCACCCCTATAACTCTTGAGCACGGCGCCTGATGTAACCGTGCGGATGGAGCTATAGCGGCAAAAGCTTACCTGAAACTAACCAAGGCAGGATTTTGCAGCGGGGGCGGGCCTACTTGTCCGTTCCGGCGATCTTGCCCCATTGCCGCGCGGCGGTGTAACCAAGGTAACCTGTGCCAAATAGCGCGTAGAGCGGCTCTGGCAGGCCCGACAGATAGGCGTTCATGCCCGTGGCGATGGCCGCCGCGCGAGCCGGGCTGAACATCGCCAGCAGGCCCATCGGCAGCGCCCACAGCAGCAGAATATACATCACGTAAAGGAAGCTTGGGCGGGCGCGGCTGGTCCACGGATCGTGCGAATTGGCCTCGGCCACGATCGCTGAGAGCCGCGAATTGATCTCGGCCAGGTCTTGCGTGCCTTGCAGCGCCAGCAATTCCAGCTTGGCCTTGTCGCGTTGGGCCGGGTCGGGGATGACTTTGTCGATGATCGAGACGACCGGCCCGATCAGGGCGTCGAGTAGTGCCATGGGATGCTCCATTGATTGCGATGGGAGCAAGCCATGTAACCAAATTGGCTCGTGTAGGAAAATGCTGGAATTAACCGGCGGGGCGGGGACGCTGGAGTCCCCCTTCGCTGTCGCTCGGGAATTTTCGGGATGACCATCCCCCGGATGGTCATTTGATCCCGAAAATTGGTCGGGACGAGAGGATTCGAACCTCCGACCCCCACACCCCCAGTGTGATGCGCTACCAGGCTGCGCTACGTCCCGACCGGTTGCCGTGGCCGCTAGTGCGGCTGGGCAGGACGCGGCCTATAAGCAGCGGCGCGCGCTCTGGCAAGCAGGTCTACGCTTAATCCCGGGCCGCACTTGAAGGCTGCGCAACAAGTGCCATCTCAGCCTCGCGTCCGGGGGGCGGCGCGTTGCTATCGTTTGGCATTGCTGCTAGTCGCCCGCAATTCTGCGCGCCCCGATGGGCGTGTGTCGCAACAGGTGCCGAAAGTTAGCTATGAACAGCGCAATGCTCTCAATTCTCTCCGCTGCAGCTGGAGCGGGCCAATCGCCCCCGGCTTGGCTTCAATTCCTTCCGCTCGTGGCCATGGCCGGGGTGTTCTGGTTGCTGATCCTGCGCCCGCAGATGAAGCGGCAAAAGGATCTGCAGGCCAAGGTCGGCGGGCTTAAAAAGGGCGACCAGGTTCTGACCGGCGGCGGGCTGCTGGCCAAGGTCATCAAAGTCGATGAAAATTATGCCGAGCTTGAAATTGCCGCGAACGTGCGGGTCAAGGCGCTGAAGTCGACCATCGTCGACGTGGTGCCGCCGGGCGGCAGTGCCCCGGCCAACGACTGATCCAGCGCCCTGCCAGCACCCTGATAGTTTAGCGAAAGCCCTATAATGCTCGATTTTCCCCGCTGGAAGCAGGCCTGGATCTGGTTCATCACGCTGGCCTGCGCGGCGGCCGCCTTGCCTTCGATCTTCGCGGTGGCCGGGCTGCCTTGGCCCGCTGCGCTGCCGGCCCAAAAGGTCAACCTCGGGCTCGATCTGGCCGGGGGCAGCCACTTGTTGCTCGAAGCCGATCAGGGCCAGGTTCGCCAATTGCGCCTACAGCAGATGGAAGAGAACGTCCGCACCCGGCTGGCCAAGGCCGAACCGCGGATCGAAGTCGGCGATGTTTCGACCAAGGACGGCAAGGTCACCGTCATGCTGGCCGATCCGGCCACAAGCGATGCGGCACGCGAGCAACTGCAAACGCTGACCAGCGGCGCGGGCGTATCGGGCCAGCGCGACTGGGACTTGCAGGTCAATCAGGGGATCATCACGCTGACCCCGACCGAGGCCGGGCTAAAGCAGTCGGTTGATCAGGCGATGAGCGCGGCGGTCGAAGTTGTGCGCAAGCGGATCGACAAGATGGGCACGCGCGAGCCGACAATCATCCGCCAGGGTGCCAGCCGCATTCTGGTGCAGGTGCCGGGGTTGAGCGATCCCAAGAAGCTCAAGGATCAGCTGGGCCAGACCGCCAAGCTCGAGTTCAAACTGGTCGATGGCGATGCCTCACCGACCGACCGTGCGCAAGGCGTGGCCCGGCCAGGAACGGTGCTGGTGCCCTATGCCAATCCGGAAAAGGACGGCGTGATTCCGCTGTCGGTCTTCCGCTTGGGCGGGATCAACGGCGATCAGTTGACTGAAGCCAAGGTCGGCAACGAAGACAAGACCAACGAGCCGGTGGTCGAGATTTCCTTCGACCAGCAGGGCGGGGCCAGGTTCGCCAAGCTGACCACCGAAAACGTCAACAAGCCGTTCGCCATCATCCTCGATGGCAAGGTGATCTCAGCGCCCAATATCAACGAGCCGATCCTGGGCGGATCAGCGCGGATCTCGGGCAATTTTACCGCAGAGACCGCGCAGCAGCTGGCGATCAACCTCGCCTCAGGCGCGCTGCCGGTTGACCTCAAAGTCGTGGAAGAACGTTCGGTCGGGCCAGACCTTGGCGCAGACTCGATCCGCAGTGGGATGATCGCGATGCTGGTCGGCACTTTTGCCGTGATGCTGCTGATCTTCCTCACATACGGCCGGTTCGGGGTCTATGCCGACATCGCGCTGGTGGTGAACGTGCTGATGATCCTGGGGGTCATGGCGGTGATGGGCGGCACGCTGACCCTGCCGGGAATCGCCGGGTTCGTGCTGACGATCGGCGCGGCGGTGGATGCCAACGTGCTGATTAACGAGCGCATCCGTGAAGAACGAAAACGCGGACGCCGGGTGTTTCAGGCGGTCGAGGTTGGCTACAAAGAAGCCAGCCGGGCTATTTTCGATGCCAATATCACCAACGTGATCGCGGCCATCCTGATGTTCTTTTTCGGCTCGGGTCCGGTCAAGGGTTTCGCCGTGGTGCTGGTAATCGGCGTGGCGACCTCGGTCTTCACCGCTGTCACGATGACCCGCATGTGGGTCGCTGGTTGGCTGCGCAAAGCGCGCCCGACCGAGCTCAATATTTAGGACGCCGCGACCATGCGCTTGCTCAAACTCGTCCCCGAAGACACCAACATCCACTTCCTCAAGTGGCGGTTGCCGTTCTTCATCGTTTCCGGCTTGCTAGTCGTTGCCAGCTGGGCGCTGGTGCTCACGCAGGGGCTGAACCTGGGGGTCGATTTCATCGGCGGCCAGATGATCCGCGTGACCTTCCAGCAATCGCCCACTGCGCCGGTCGCCAGCCTGCGCAGCGAAGTGGAGAAACTCGGCTTTGGTGAGCCGACAATCCAGCGGTTCGGCCAGCCCAATCAGGTTTCAATCCGGATGAAGCTGCCCGAGGGCGCTGGAAAAGACCCGGCGCTGTCCGATTCGATGGCGCGCAAGATTTCCGCTGCAGTGGTTGCAGCGCATCCCGACGCGCGGATTGACGGCGTCGATTCGGTTTCAGGCAAGGTTTCGGACGAGCTCTATTCGACCGGGATGTGGTCGCTGATCTACGCGATGATCGCGATCTCGCTCTACATCTGGGTGCGGTTTGAATGGCAATTCGGTGTGGGCGCGCTGTTTGCCTTGGTCCACGACGTTTCGCTGACCTTGGGGATGTTCGCGGTAACCCAGATGGAGTTCGACCTGAACATCGTCGCCGCCATCCTGACCATCATCGGCTATTCACTCAACGATACGATCGTGGTTTATGACCGGATCCGTGAGAATCTGAAGAAGTTCCGCCGGATGCAGTTGCCTGAATTGCTCGATCTGTCGGTCAATGAAACGCTGGCGCGGACGGTGATGACTTCGGCGACCATGCTGATCACGCTCGCGGCCTTGATGCTGCTGGGGCCAAAGGTGATCTTCGGGTTTACCGCTGCCATCTTCCTCGGCATCTTCGTTGGTACCTACAGCTCAATCTACATGGCCGCGCCGATCCTGGTCTGGCTCAAGGTCACTTCGTCAAGCTTCGTGCCCAATGAGACCGAGCATGACCGGCAAGAGCGGATCGCCCGCGAACGCGCTAGTCACGATCCGGCGAGCCGCCGCCAGTAAGCCACCAGCGCTGCGGCGTTCGCTTCCCAACTGAACTGCGCCACTGCCGCAGCCACCTCCGCGCGGCGCGGCGGCGCGGCGAGCAGATCGTTCACTGCGGCGGCAATGGCGACAGGATCGCGCGGCACCATCCGGCCCCATGCGGGATCAGCCAGGAGCTCTTGCGCGCCGGGGATCGGCGTAGTTACCACTGGCGTGCCGCAGGCCAGCGCTTCGACCCAGGCATTGGCCAGCCCTTCGTTCGCGGTGGGCAGCACGAACACATCGGCGGCGCTGAGTACCTCTGGTAAGACAGCGTGCGGCACCGGGCCGAGGAACTGGACCCGCTTCGCGAGGCCTTGCTCCGCCGCCAGTGCGCGCAGCATGGCCGCATCGCCGCCCGCACCCGCGATGACCAACACGGCGTCAGGGATGTGGGCCAGCGCCGCAATCGCAAATCGCTGGCCCTTGCGCGGGATCAGCGCGCCAACGCAGGCGAGCACCGGGCGATCCAAGGGCAGGCCTAGCTTCGCGCGACATTCGGTTTGATCGAGCGGGCGGAAAATGCTGCGGTCCAGCCCGGTGCGGTGGATTGTGACCTTGGCGCGCGGTGCGCCCAGCGCGGCTAAGTCCTCGGCTAGTCCGGCGGAAACTGCCAGCAGTCCGGTGGCAGACTGCGCAGCCACGCGAACCTGCGCCGCAGTGCCTTTGGCCTGGCCCCAATGATGAACATCGAAGCCGCGCGCCTTGATCGAGCTCGGCAGGGCCAATGCCTGCGCAATCCGCACTGCGGCCGGGCCATCGGGATAGAAAAACTGCGCGTCGATCAGATCGAACGGCTGCTCGGTGTGCAGCTGGCGGGCGAGTGGCAGCACTGCACGGGCTTCGGTCGCCGCGTTGAAGCGCCCGCCGATGCCGGGCAGCAAGGCAAAGCGCGGGCGCAACACAGTGACCCCGCCGCGCTGCTCAATCATAGCAAGCCTGCGCAAAGCCCGGTAGCGCGGGTGCAGTGAGAGCGGGAAGGGCGGCAGACCGATCGGGTTGACCATTACCAGATCGACATCGCCGCGCGCCGCCACCGCCTGCATCTGGCGCTCGACAAAGACGCCGAAGTTGGGGCTGTGATCGGTCGGATAAAGCGTCGACAACGACAGGACCCGCAGCCGCTTCACAAGGCGCGGACCAGCATTTCTGCGACTGCTATCCAGGCTGGATGCTCGACCACCACTTGCCGCGATCCAGCGCCGGGGGCGAGCACCGCGACCCGCGCGTCATCGCGGTCAATCATCCGCCCGAAGGCGAACCGCCCGCCGGGGCGTGGCACCAGCACATCGCGGTTGAGCAGGCGTGGGTAGGCTTCTGGCCCCACTTGCCGCAGCCACAGCTGATCGCCAGCGCGATATTCGCCGGCGCTGCTTTCCACCGCCATGGCGACCAGCACGCCTTCACCCGCCAGCGCCGTGGGCAACAGCGCATCGCGCGGTGCGGCCAGCGGCTCAGCACCATCAGCGGTCAGCCGCGCGATATAGCTCGGGGCACCGCTCTCCGCCCCGCGCACCAGCAGCTCGGGATCGACTTCCAGCGCGGCGGCGATCCGGTTCATCCAGGTCAGCGACAGTTGCCGCATCCCGGTTTCCAGCCGGCCAATCGTCTGCGCGGTGGTCGGCGGGGTGCAGCGATCAGCCACATCGGCCAGGGTCAGGCGTTTCTGGCGGCGGATATCGCGAATACGGTTGATCATGGCAGCACCTAACGAACCAGATTGGTTTTTTGCTGTGCTACAGTCGGGCACCCGTGGCAAGTCTGCTAGACCTTCGTCGCCGCTCCTGCGCACTTGGTCGATTGGCTTGCGCCGCCCCGCCAATCCAGTCCAGACTGCGCCGCAGCCACACAAGCAGGGGATAGACCATGGATCGTCGCAATTTCATCGCCGGAGCAGGCGCAGTCGCCGCTGCATTCGCGGCCGAGCCGCTCTGGGCCAAGGGTCTGGCGCTTAATGCCGACAAGGCGCTGCTGGCGCTGCTCGATGCAATGTTCAACGATTCAATCACCCATTCGCCCGAATTTGCGACTTACCTGGGGCTCGACAAGGGCATCCGCGCGCCGCAGCGCTCGCAGCTTTCCAACTATTCCCCGGCGCAGCGTAAGATCGATCTGGCGCGCGGTCAGCGCTGGGAGGCGCGGCTGAACGCGATCAAGCCGGCACTGCTGTCCGAAACCGGGCAGCGTTACCATGCGCGGGTGAGCTATATGCTGGGTGAGAACACGCTGGCGGCCAGCAAGTACGATATGGATTCGGTGCAGACTCCGTACCGGCTGTACCAGCAAGGCGGGGCCTATTTCGGGGTGCCCGATTTCCTCAATTCGTCGCATCCGATCGGCAGCGCGGCGGACTGCGAAGCCTATCTTGCGCGGCTGTCGGCGTTTGCAAGGGTGCTCGATCAGGACACGGCTGGCCAGCGCGCCGAGGCGGCGCGCGGGTTGCTCGCGCCGGGCTGGTCGATCGACCTGACGCTTGGCCAGATGCGTCAGTTGCGCGGGGTTGCGGCGGCTGAAAATACGATGGTCCACTCGATCGCTGACCGGGCCAAGGCCAAGGGCATCGCGGGTAACTGGGCGGCGCGCGCAACAAAGATTATTGAGCTGGCAGTCTATCCGGCGCTCGACCGGCAGATCGCGTTGATGACGCAGCTGCGCAGCAAGACGGCGGCGGGCGATGGATCGTGGCGGATCGCGCGCGGTGCTGAGATCTATGCCGATGCCTTGCGGCAGGCGACCACCACCAACCTCTCGCCCGACGAGGTTCACGCCATCGGGCTGGAGCAGGTGGCGGATATTTCCAGGCAGCTCGATGCAATCCTCAAGGCCGCGGGGATGACCCAAGGCAGCGTGGGCGAACGGCTGACCGGCCTCAACCATCAGCCCGAACAGCTTTATGCTGACAGTGATGAGGGCCGAGCGGCGCTGATCGCCAGCCTCAACCGCGGCATCGCCGACATGTGGGAGCGGCTGCCCAAGGCGTTTGCCGATATCCCGCGCCAACCGCTGGAGATTCGCCGCGTGCCGATCGAGATTCAGGACGGCGCGTCGAACGGCTATTACAATTCGGCCTCGCTCGATGGCAGCCGCCCGGCGATCTACTGGATCAACCTCAAATCGGTCGGCGATTGGCCCAAATATTCGCTCCCCGCGCTGACTTATCACGAAGGCGTGCCGGGGCATCATCTGCAGGGCAGCTATGCGCAGAAATCAGGCGAACTGCCGATGATCCTGCGCAACAATTTCATCTCCAGCTACGGCGAAGGCTGGGCACTGTATGCCGAGCAGCTGGCTGATGAATTGGGCGCCTACAACGGGCTTGAACGCGCCGGTTACCTGCAGAGCTTCCTGTTTCGCGCGGCGCGGCTGGTGGTCGATACCGGCATCCACCACAAGCGCTGGACCCGCGAACAGGCGACCGATTACATGGTCGCCACCACCGGCTTTGCCCGGGCGCGCTGCCAGCGTGAAGTTGAGCGCTATTGCACGCTGATCGGGCAAGCCTGCAGCTACAAGATCGGCCACACCGCCTGGGTCAAGAACCGCGCGAAGGCGCAGGCTGCGCTGGGCGACAAGTTCAACCTGCAGTGGTTCCACGAAGTGCTGAAGGACGGAGTGATGCCACTTTCGATGCTGGAAACGCGGATCGATCAGCGGGTGAAGGAGCGGTTGGCGAAGGGTTAAGCTACCCCTCAGCCAGCTCAGCCAATTCCAGCCAGCGCTCCTCCGCCGCGTCCTTTTCGGCGCGAGCGTTGTCGATCGCCTTGGTCAGTGCCGCAAACTTGGCCGGATCGCGGGTGTACAGCGCCGGATCGGCCAAGGCTGCCTCGTCGCGCGCAATCGCGGCGAGCAGGGCGTCGATCCGGTCTGGCAGGATCTCATAATCGCGCTGGTCTTTGTAGGTCAGCTTGGATTTCTTGGGCGGCGGCTGGGGAGCCGCAACCACAGCGCGCGCGGCTGGTTTGGCCGCGGCGTTGCGCTGGGTGCGCTGCTGCTCCCAATCGGCATAACCGCCCGCAACAATATCGACTTTGCCCGAACCATCGAGGCCCAGCGTCACGGTCACCGTCCGGTCAAGAAAATCGCGGTCGTGGCTGACGATCAGCACGGTGCCATCATAATCCGCGATGACTTCCTGCAGCAGGTCGAGCGTTTCCAGGTCGAGGTCATTGGTCGGCTCATCGAGCACCAGCAGGTTTGATTTGCGGGCGAATTCGCGCGCCAGCAGCAATCGTGAGCGTTCGCCGCCTGACAGAGTGCCGACTTTGGCATCGACCAGTCCGGGTTCGAACAGGAAGTCCTTGAGGTAGCCCTGGATGTGCTTTCGTACGCCGCGCACGTCGATCCAGTCGCCGCCCTCGGCCAGCACATCGCGCACGCTCTTGCTGGCGGACATCAGGCTGCGCTGCTGATCAATCACCACCCCATCGAGCGTCTTGGCTAGCGTGATCGTGCCTTCATCGGGGGTCAGTTCGCCGGTCAGCAGCTTGAGCAAAGTGGTCTTGCCCGCGCCGTTTGCGCCGACCACCCCGATCCGGTCACCGCGCGTGATCCGCAGCGAGAAGTCCTTGATGATCGCGCGGTCCCCGAACCGCTTGGTGACCTTGTCGGCGACAATCACCGCCTTGGTCTTCACATCATCGCTGGCCAGATTGAGCTTGGCGGTGCCAGTCGGGCTGAGCATCGCTGCCCGCGCCGCGCGCATTTCCCACAGCTTCGCCAATCGCCCCTGATTGCGCTTGCGCCGCGCGGTGACGCCGCGCTCCAGCCAGTGCGCTTCCAGCTTGAGCCGCGCGTCGAGCCGGTCAGCGGCGCGGGCTTCTTCGGCGTAGACCGTTTCCATCCACGCTTCGTAGCCGCCAAAGCCGATTTCCTTGCGGCGCAGCGCTCCGCGATCGAGCCACAGCGTGGCTTTGGTCAACCGTTCCAGAAAAGTCCGGTCATGGCTGATCGCCACAAACGCCCCGCCGTAGCGCCCCAGCCAGCTTTCCAGCCAGTCAATCGCGGCCAGATCGAGGTGGTTGGTCGGCTCGTCCAGCAGCAACAGATCAGGCTCTGAGGCAAGCGCACGGGCCAAGGCGGAACGGCGGCGTTCGCCCCCAGATGCGGTGTCTGCCGGGCGGCTGAGGTCGATCCCCAGTTGCCCGGCAATCGCCTCAACCTCGTGCCGGGGCGGGGCATCCGGTCCGGCCAGTGCGAAATCGAGCAGCGTATCATAGCCGGTGAAGAACGGGTCCTGCTCCAGCATCACGATCTTGGTGCCCGGCTGGACCGAGCGGCGACCCTTGTCGGCTTCGATCTGCCCGGCGATCAGCCGCAACAAGGTGGTCTTGCCCGCGCCGTTGCGGCCGATCAGCGCCAGCCGGTCACGCGGGCCGATAAACAGGTCGAGCCCCTGGAACAGCCAGCCCGAGCCCTGGATCAGGCTGATGTTTTCCCAGGAAAGGATCGGTGCGGCGGCCATGGTGAGCGCGCCACCTAGAGGCACCCAGACGCGTTGACAAGGCGCACGCGGCGGGCAAGAGGATGAGCATGCGGACAGTCTGGCTCAACGGCGAATTCATCCCCGAAACCGAGGCCAAGGTCTCGATCTTCGACCGCGCACTCAATTTTGGGCAGGGGGTGTACGAAGTATCGCCGGTCATTGACGGGAAGTTTCGCAACTGGCCGCATCATGCGGCGCGGCTGGCCCGGTCGATGGCTACCGCCCGAATTGTCGACGATACCGATTGGCCGGCCGTGCTTGCCGAACTGATTGAGCTGAACGACCTGACCGAGGGGCGCGTTTACCTGCAGGTCACCGGCGGCGCGCCCGCTGACCGGACTTTTCCGTTGCCCGATCCGCCGGTCACGGCCAACCGCTTTGCCTTCACCCAAGCCGACAGCTTGATTGACAATCCATGGGGTAAAGACGGTCTGCGGATCGTGCTGCGCCCGGATCTGCGTTGGCACGTGCGGTCAGCCAAGACCACGCAACTGCTCTATGCAGTGGTGATGAAGGCCGAGGCCCGCGAGGCGGGTGCCGACGATGCCTGGCTGGTCGAGGACGGCGTAATTACCGAAGCGACGAGCTCCAATGCTTATATCATCGATGCACGCGGCGTGCTGGTGTCGCACCCGGTCGATCACGGGGTGCTGCCCGGGGTCACGCGGATCAGCGTGATGGAGATCGCGCGCGAAATCGGGCTGTTGGTGGAGGAACGTCCGTTCACCCCCGAAGAACTGTTCGCCGCGCGTGAGGCGTTCGTTTCGGGGGCGGGCACGCTGGTTCTGCCAGTTATTGAAGTCGATGGCCGCCCGATTGGCAATGGCGGACCCGGCACGCTGACCGCCGAACTGCGCGCCCGCTACATTACCTTGCTGCGCGCCGCATAACCCATTCACTTCGTGTTCAATCCTTGGAACCTAGAGCAGCTGGCATCATGAACAAAGCCGCTCCCCTGTTTGCCGCCTTGCTGGTGCTGACCGCCAGCCCGGCCTTGGCGCGCCCCAGCGGTGCGCAGGTTGAGGCGCGCAAGGAGCTGCAGGCCGGCAACATCCGCCCGATCCGAGAGATTGAGCGGATCGTGATCCCGCGCATGCCCGGCGCGCAATATCTGGGGTTCGATTACAATCCCGACGCTTACGCTTACCGGCTCAAATTCATCCGCGATGGCCATGTGATTTATGTCGATGTCGATGCCCGCAGCGGCGAGGTTATCCGCGAGGTTCGCTAAGGCCAAGTTTCCACCGGGCGGCGCGGCTTGACGGTTTGGGGCTTTGGTCCCATTTGACCGGCTTGATCTGCCGCTCTGGGCAGCGAAACCTCCATTTGGGGAATTCGAGAAATGCGTATCCTGATCGTCGAGGACGAACCGACCCTCGGCAAACAATTGAAGAGCACGCTGGAAGCCAACGGCTATGCGGTCGACCTGTCGGTTGATGGCGAAGATGGCCATTACATGGGCGCCAACGAAGAATACGATGCCGTGATCCTCGACCTTGGCTTGCCCGAGATTGACGGGCTGACCGTGCTGGGCATGTGGCGCAAAGAAGGCCGCAAATTCCCGGTGCTGGTGCTGACCGCGCGCGATAGCTGGTCCGATAAAGTCGCCGGGCTGGATGCGGGGGCCGATGACTATCTGGCCAAGCCGTTCCAGACCGAAGAATTGATCGCCCGGCTGCGCGCGCTGATCCGGCGGGCATCGGGCAATACTAGCTCTGAATTGACCGCTGGCGAAGTGCGGCTCGATACCCGTTCGGGCCGGGTCACGCTGGCGGGGGAACCGGTCAAGCTGACTGCGCAGGAATACAAGCTGCTGTCCTACCTGCTCCACCACAAGGGCAAGGTGGTCAGCCGCACCGAACTGATCGAGCATATCTATGATCAGGACTTTGACCGCGATTCGAACACGATCGAAGTGTTCGTGACCCGCATCCGCAAGAAGCTGGGCGCCGATGTGATCACCACGATCCGCGGGCTGGGCTACAGCCTCGATGACCCGGCGCTGCCCGGGCGAGGGTGAACGCTGAGCTAGCTCCCGCGTCCACCCCGGGCGCAGCGCCGCATACCGGCTCGCTCGCGCGCCGGATGATGCTGATCGCCTCGATCTGG
>JANNYT010000150.1:0-2145 GCA_031410255.1 Novosphingobium sp.
GCCATGCTGGGCACCGCCGGCATGGCCAGAAAGTATTCGGCCAGGCGCAGCCCCATCGACAGCAGGATGCCTGCAACCAGCGAGGTCATCAGGCCGGAAATGCCGAAGTGCGGGCTTTGCCGGGCGTCGCTGGCTGACAAATTTTGCCAACGGCCATAGCGGGCGAGCCGCAAGGCTGGTTGGGCCTCCGGCGTCTCCGCCGCAAAGCACCGCGATGCCAGCGCATACCCCACCGCTGGTGCCGCCGCTATCAGCAGATAGGGCAGGATCAGCTGCGGCACATATTTGAGCTGCGCCAGCTTGGGGTGGGCCCCGATCAGCAGCGCCAGTCGCAGCCCGCCACCCAACAGGGCCAAAGCAGCCCAGCCCAGCAGCATGGCCCTGAGTTGCTCCGAAATGAACCGGGCGAGCCGTGCCGTCTCATCGGCAAACCGTCCGGCCAGTTGCGCATAAATCGCTTTGATGGTTCGATTTACCATTCCGGATTCCCTTGGCTGTAGCCGTCAGGAATGCCGCATCATGGTAAACAATCGATTAAACGCGGCGCCGGGCTTCGGATCGATTCGGCGAGTCGCTGATGCAAAGTGTCGCAAATATACAAGTTTGAAACTGGCATTAACCCACAGTTTTTACACTTTCGCAGGTTAAATTTCTGATTCACATGGTTAAAAAATCATTACCCGAATAACGTTGACCTATAGCCAGCATGTGAGAAACTTAGGTCGTCCCGTGGATTACGAGCGCAATTGGGTCGGCGTGAAAGCTGACACAATAATTAACCTGAGGTCGCGCCGAGTCCATATTGCCCCACGGAGCTGGGTGTGCCGCCACTAACAAGTGCGGTTCATCCAAAAACTTAAACCGATCCCATCGTGGGTTCGGTCAAATAGGGGTATTAACTATGATCAAGTTCCTGAAAACTCTTCGCCGTGATGAACTGGGCGCAGCTGCGGCCGAATATGCGCTGATCCTGGCAGTTGTTGGCGGCGGTATTGCCATCGCTGCTGGCCTGCTCGGCGTTTCGATCGCTGGCGTGATGGATCGCGCAACTCTGCTGATCGACGGCGTCCTTTAAGCAAAACCAACTGCTGCGGCGCCGCGCTGGATAGGCGCGGCGCCGGGCAACCTGCTGTGGATCCAATTTGATTGCGGGGGCAACATGCGATCGCGAAATTTGCTGGTACTGGCTGGAGCACTACTGATCGGACTGTTCGCAGTGCTGATCGTCAACGGTGTGTTCAGCGGCGTTGAAAAGCGGCAGGAACGGATCGCCGAGCAGAACCGGATGGTGCGGATTGTCGTCGCCACGCAGGAACTGGCCTTCGGTACCCCACTCAGCTCGCAGAACGTCCACCTGGTCAACTGGCCCGCTGCTTCTGTGCCCACTGGCGCCTTCACCACCCTGGAAGATGCCACCCGCACCCGAGTGGCGCTGCGCCCAATCGTGGCCGGTGAACCGGTGCTCTCGTCCAAAGTTTCAGGCATCAATGGCCGCGCCACGCTGTCAGCCAACCTTCCTGCGGGGCAACTCGCTTATTCAATTCCGATCACTGACATCAGCAGCGCGGGCGGGTTTATCCGCCCCGGCGATGTCGTCGATGTGATGGTTACCCGCAAGATTCCCGGCGAAGGCGCGAGCGAAAACGACAAGATGACCGACGTCGTGCTCGAAGCAGTTCCCGTACTGGGGATCGACCAGGTGTCTGATGCCAACAAGACCGAGCCAGCGATCGGCAAGACTGCGACGTTGCAGGTCGATACGCTCAGCGCGCAAAAGCTGGCCCTGGCCCAGCAACTGGGCGTGCTGACACTGGCGCTGCGCAATGTCACCGATACTACTGTCGGATCGCGCGGCACCGTGACCGGGCGGGATATTACCACCAGCCGGTTGTTCATGGCCGAACGCCGCCAGGCATCGCCGGCATCGCAGCAAATGTTCCGCGCCACCGCCGCTGCTCCGCGCCCTGCCTCACCTCGCCAGCCGATGCCCGCGTCGGCCCCGCCCGCACTTATCGGGCCAACCATGACCGTGGTGCGGGGCACCAAGTCCAGCGACGAAAGTGTCTATCATGCCTATTAGGACCAAGACCTTGCGGATCTGGCTGCTGTGCGTTGCGGCGCCCACCGCCATGCTGACCTTCCCGG
>JANNYT010000151.1:0-18904 GCA_031410255.1 Novosphingobium sp.
TCGCTGTCAGCGGCCATCGGGTGCTGCCGATCTGTAACGCATGGTGTCCCCGTCCGCCCCCCGGGTCGCATTAGGGAGCAATGCGGATGCTATGCTGTTCGCGGGGCAAGGGCAAGGCCAGCCCTATTTGCCAATCGGCCAGACTTGCCAAGCGGTCGCCTGCTTCCCATCTGCTAGCTTTGCGGGCACATTGCTGGCCGCAGTTAGCAGGAGACTTACGATGAACTGGGCAGACGCAATCCGGCTTGCCAATGGCGGCGAAAATACCCCGCCGCGCCGCGTGGTCAAAAGCGAGGAAGACTGGCGCGCCGAGCTCTCGCCCGAGCAGTATCAAGTCATGCGGCTGAAGGGCACCGAGCGGCCGTTCTCTGACGAGATGTGCAGCCTGTTCAAGCCCGGGCTCTATGCCTGCGCGGGCTGCGGCACCGAATTGTTCGACAGCGCCAGCAAGTTTGAAAGCGGCACCGGCTGGCCCAGTTTCGGTGAACCGGTTGCGGAAGGCGTGGTCGGCTACCACCTCGATACCAGCCACGGGATGAGCCGCGTCGAGGCGCTGTGTAACGTCTGCGACGCGCATCTGGGGCATGTGTTTCCGGATGGCCCGGCCCCCAGCGGACTGCGCTTTTGCATCAACGCGGCGTCGCTGGCGAAGCTGCCGGACTGACTGCTGATGACCAGTTGGTCCTTCGAAAACACCCTGGCGGAGCAGCTCGAGGGTTTTGCGGTGCCGTGGCAGGCGGCGCGCGCGCCCGCGCCGGACTTACTGCTGTATAACGATGCCTTGGCCGCGCAGCTGGGTTTGCCTGGACGCGCTGCGGGTGAAGCGCAGCTCGCAGCCTGGCTTTCTGGGGCCGAAGAAGTGCCGGGCAGCACGCCGGTCGCGCTGGCCTATGCCGGGCACCAATTCGGCCAATTCAACCCGCAGATGGGCGATGGCCGCGCGTTGTTGCTGGGCGAGGTGATCGCGCCGGATGGTGCGCGCTTCGATCTGCAGTTCAAAGGCTCGGGCAAGACCCCGTTCTCACGCGGGGGTGATGGCAAGTGCGGGCTCGGCCCGGCGCTGCGGGAGTACTTGATGTCGGAGGCGCTGGCGGCGCTGGGCGTGCCCAGCACCCGCAGCCTGGCCGTGGTCAAGACCGGCGAGGGGGTGTGGCGCGAAACCCCGCAGCACGGCGCAGTGCTGACCCGTGTGGCGGCGAGCCACTTGCGGATCGGCACTTTTGAATTTGCCGCCGCGCACAAGGGCCGCACGGCGGTCGAACAGCTGACCGACTATGCACTTGCGCGGCACTATTCGGCGCTGACCACTGCGCGCAATCGCCCGCTGGCGCTGCTCGAGGCGGTGGCTGAGGCGCAGGCGGTGCTGGTCGCCAAGTGGATGGCGCTGGGCTTTGTCCACGGGGTGATGAACACCGATAACGTGACAATCTCGGGCGAGACGATCGATTACGGGCCCTGCGCTTTCCTCGATGCCTACGCGGCAGATCAGGTGTTCAGCTCGATCGACAAGGGCGGGCGCTATGCCTTTGGCCAGCAGCCGGCGGTGTGCCAGTGGAACCTCTACCGCCTCGCCGCCGCCTTGATCGAAGCGATTGCGGCTGTGGACGAGGCTGATACCGAGGCTGCACGGGCACTGCTCGATGGCTTTCCGGGGCGTTACCAACAGCACTGGCTGGCCGCGCTGCGAGGCAAGCTGGGGCTGTCGGCCACCGCGCCCGATGATCTGGCGCTGGCGCAGGACTTGTTCGCGCAGCTAGAGGGCCAGCAGGCCGACTTCACTCGGCTGTTCCGGGCGCTCGCGGGCTCATTGACGCAAGGCTACGACGTGGTTGCGGCCGAATTGCTTCAACCTGAGCGGTTCGCGCCGTGGTTCGCGCGCTGGCAGGCGCGGTTGGCCATGGAGCCGCAGGACGCAGCTGCGCGGGCGGCGGCGATGGATGCGGCCAATCCACTGTATATTGCGCGCAATCATCTGGTCGATGCGGCGCTAAGCGCAGCCGATATGGGCGATATGGCGCCCTTTGCCGAACTGCTGGCGCTGGTCTCGCAGCCCTATGCAGCGCAGCCGGATCGTGAGCGCTATGCGCACGGCGCGCCGGCTGGATCACCGCGCCATGTAACCTTTTGCGGAACTTGAGCGTATCTACTTCGGACCCAAGGAGAAGACCGATGTTCAAGCACGCTTTGATAGCCGCCGCAGCGATAACCCTGACCGCACCGTCTGCCGCCCCTGCGGTTGCGCAAGGCATGGGCCGCAGCGAGACCATCGTGCTGGCGGGCGGCTGCTTCTGGGGGATGGAAGGCACATTCGAGCATGTCAAAGGCGTGACCAGCGTGGTCTCGGGCTATGCCGGCGGCAGCGCGCAGGACGCTAATTACGAGACGGTCAGTACCGAGCGCACTGGCCATGCCGAGGCGGTGCGGATCACTTTCGATCCGGGCCGGATTTCGCTGGGCGAGGTGCTGGCGATCTATTTTACCGTGGCGCATGATCCGACGCAGAAGAACGGGCAGTATCCCGACACCGGGCCGAGCTATCGCAGCGCGATTTTCCCGCAGACCCCGGCGCAAAAGGTGTTCGCTGCGGCCTATATCAAATCGCTCAACGCCCGGCCCGTGTTCAAGGGCAAGATCGCGACGCGGATTGAAAGCGGCGGGTTTTTTCCGGCTGAGGGCTATCACCAGGACTTCATGAAGAAGAACCCCAGCCACCCCTATATCACTCGCTGGGATATGCCCAAGGTGCGCAAACTGAAGGCTTCTTACCCGGCGTTCTACCGCGACTGGTAGAGTTCGCCCCAAGCCTTGGCCATCGCCTGATCGAGCGCGGGCTGCCAACGCGCATAGTCGCATTTGTCGAGCAATGCAGCGGGCGGGAACAGCACCGGGCTGGTCTGATAGTCTTGCGGCATCAGGGCTTTGGCGGCGAGGTTTGGGGTGGGAAACAGGATCGTTTCCAGCGCCCGCTTGCCGGCCTGGCTTTCCAGCAGATAGGCGATGAAGGTGTGCGCATTGCCCGGCCGCGCAGCCTTGGCCGGGATGCACAGGTTGTCGCAGGTCAGCTCGCTGCCTTCCTGCGGCATGACAAAGCCGAGGTCAGGATCTTCAAACAGCACCTGCGCCAGATCGCCATTGAAATCGGCGACCAAATCAACCTGCTTGCTGGCCAGCAAGTCCTGTCCGTCGTCCTTGTGGAAGGCCTTGATCCGGGGCAGTTGCGCCTTGAGCAGCGCCGCCAGCTTGGGCACATCGGTCAGACCAATCGCGTTGGAGCCAAGTCCCAAAGTCCGCGCCGCGATCCGGAACAAGTCAGCGGGATCGGCTGGCAAGGCGATCTTGCCAGCATAGGCCGGATTTTCGAACAGGTCTTTCCAGCCCTTCGGCGGCGTGCGGACCGCCGATTTGCGGTAGCCGATCCCGTAAGTCAGCCAGGTGTACGGCACAGTATATTTGCGCCCCGGATCGTAACTCGCATCAGCAAAGCGCGGATCGAGGTTGCGCAGCCCGGCTAAGCGCGCGCGGCTGAGCGGGAGCAGCAAGTGCGCTGCGGTCAGCCGCTCGACCAAGCGGTTGGAGGCCATGATCAGGTCGGGCACCGCAGTGCCGCGGCTCAGCTGATCGAACAGGGCGTCTTCGCTGGCAATCACGCTGAGCGAGACATCGACTCCGCTGGCTTCCTTGAAATCATTGAGCGTGGTTTCGCCCAGATAGCTGTCCCAGTTGGCAAAGCTGAGCATTTCGCCTTCGCCGCAGGCCGCCAGCGGGGCGAGCGTCGCGCCCAGCGCAGCCATGCCCAGACCGCGCAGCACGCCGCGCCGACTGGTTCTGAAAGGTGCGGTCCCCAATTCCATGACGCAGTTCTAGCGAGCTGGGGAGACGTTGAAAACCGCGCAATGGGCTGCGGCTGTGGATCGCTGCAAGGCAAAGCCGACTGGTGATTTGCCGCTCGCCGCCGGATTTGGCATAGCAGCACGATGGGCGACCCACTGATCGACGCAGACGATTTCAATCCTGACAGCCCGCCGCGCACCAAACTGAGCGTGGCGCTGCTGGTAATCGGCCTGCACGTGCTGGTGATACTGGGGCTGGTCCGCGCCTTTGCCCCGGATTTCGCGGCCAAGGCGGTTGAAACCGTGCTGTCGACCTTTTCGGTCACCGTTTACACTCCTCCGCCAACGCCGCCGCCTCCGCCTCCGCCACGCCCGGAGCCAGAGAAGGCCGGAAAATCGGGCAACGAGGGCAAGAAAGCCATTGCCAAGGCGGTCAAGGCCAGCGCGATCATCCCGGTCAAGCAAGTCCCGACGCCTGTCGACACCAGCACCGGCAGCGCCAACTCTTCGGGCGCGGTCAAGCAGGGCAGCGGCACCGGGGCCGGCGGGCCGGGCAATGGCACCGGCAGCGGCGCTGGCGGCAATGGCAGCGGCGGCGGCGCGGTGACCAAGCCGGTGCATATTTCGGGTCAGATCAGCAATGCTTCGGACTTTCCGTTGCCGCCCGGCGGGCGCGAGGCGCGGATCGGCAAATCGGTCATATTGGCGCTGACTATCAGCCCCTCTGGCCGCGCCACCGCTTGCCGGGTCTACAAACCCAGCGGCTTTGCCGAGACCGATCAGGTGGCCTGCCGACTGGCGGTGGAGCGGCTGCGCTTCAAGCCGGCTACCAACGGTGCGGGGCAGCCGGTCACCGCGACCTTTTACTGGCAGCAGAAATTTTTCTTCTGACTGATCCACGTTGACGCTGGCGCATTGGCGTCCCTAACTGCCGGAAACATCGCAACCGGAGAGTCCTATGGCCACCACGCATCCCGTCCCGCCCGAATGGGCCGCACGCGCTTATGTCGATGCTGCTGGCTATGCCGCCAAGTACGCCGCCGCGCTGGACACGCCAGAAGCGTTCTGGCGCGAGGAGAGCGCCCGGCTCGACTGGATCAAGCCATGGACCAAGCTCAGCAAATGCTCGTTCGATGAAGCCGATTTCGGGATCGAATGGTTCGCCGATGGCACGCTTAACGTCTCGTCCAATTGCCTTGATCGGCACCTGGCCACGCGCGGCGACCAAGTCGCGATCATCTGGGAAGGCGATGATGCCAGCCAGCAGCGCAAGCTGACCTACCGCGAGCTGCACGGCGAGGTCTGCCGGATGGCCAATGCGTTGCGGGCACTCGGCGCCAAACGCGGCGACCGGATCACCATTTACATGCCGATGATCCCCGAAGCGGCGATGGCGATGCTGGCTTGCACCCGGATCGGGGCGATCCACTCGATCGTGTTCGGGGGGTTCAGTCCCGAGGCACTGGCTGGGCGGATTCAGGACTGCGATTCCAACGTCGTGATCACCGCCGACGCCGGGATGCGCGGCGGCAAACTGGTTCCGCTTAAGGCCAATGTCGATGCCGCGCTGGACCGCTGCCCGTCGGTTTCGGCCGTGCTGGTGGTGCGGCACGTCGGCAATGAAGTCGGCGTGGTTGCAGGCCGCGATCACTGGTGGGACGAACTGCGCGGCACAGTTGCAGCCGACTGCGCGCCCGAGGAAATGGGGGCCGAGGATCCGCTGTTCATCCTCTACACCAGCGGCTCGACCGGCCAGCCCAAGGGCGTGCTCCACACAACCGGCGGCTATCTGACCTGGGCTGCGATGACGCACCATTACGTGTTCGATTACCGCCCCGGTGAGATTTATTGGTGCGCGGCCGATGTCGGCTGGGTCACCGGGCACAGCTACGTGGTTTATGGGCCTTTGGCGAACGGCGCGACCACCGTGATGTTCGAAGGCGTGCCCAACTACCCGACCCACAGCCGCTTCTGGGAAATCGTTGACCGCCATCAGGTCGAGATTTTCTATGGCGCACCCACCGCCTTGCGCGCCTTGATGCGCGAAGGCGATAGCTGGGTCACCGCGACCAGCCGCAAGTCATTGCGCCTGCTGGGATCAGTTGGCGAACCGATCAATCCCGAAGCGTGGGAATGGTACTGGCGCGTGGTCGGTGAGGGGCGCTGCCCGATCGTCGATACTTATTGGCAGACCGAAACCGGCGCCTGCATGATGACCCCGCTGCCCGGCGCGCATCAGCTAAAGCCCGGTGCGGCCAGCTTCCCGATGTTCGGCGTGGTCCCGCAGATCGTCGATGCCGAAGGCGCGGTGCTTGAAGGTGCGACCGAGGGCAACCTGTGCATCACGCAAAGCTGGCCGGGCCAGATGCGCACCGTCTGGGGCGATCACGCGCGCTTCTTCCAGACCTATTTCACCACTTACAAAGGCAAATATTTCACCGGCGACGGCTGCAAACGCGATGCCGACGGGACGTACTGGATCACCGGCCGGGTCGACGATGTGATCAACGTTTCAGGCCACCGCATGGGCACCGCCGAGGTTGAAAGCGCGCTGGTTTCGCATGCCATGGTGGCCGAAGCGGCGGTGGTGGGCTTCCCGCATGAGATTAAGGGGCAGGGCATATACGCCTACGTCACGCTCAACGCCAACGAGGAGCCTTCGGACGCAATCCGCGCCGATCTGGTCAAATGGGTCCGCAAGGAAATCGGCCCGATCGCGACCCCTGATGTGATCCACTTCGCCCCCGGCCTGCCCAAAACCCGCAGCGGCAAGATCATGCGGCGGATCTTGCGCAAGATCGCGGAGGGGGATGTATCGAACCTGGGTGACACCTCGACGCTGGCCGATCCGGGCGTGGTCGATGTGCTGCTGGCGGGTGGGCGGTGATCAGGGCTGCCGCGTCATCCGCAGCATGCTGGTATCATAACCCATCGCGGCAGCGCGGGCTACCAGCGCATCGAGCTTGCCCGGACCGGGATTTGCTTCGCGCGACAGGATCCACAGGTACCGCCCTGAGCCTTCGCCGACGATCGCCCATGAATAGTCGTCGGCGTGATCGAGCACCCAGTAATCGCCGTAAAACGGACCAAAGAAGCTGACCTTGAGCTTGGCATTGGTAACGCTGTCGACGACCTTGGCCTTGCCCTCAGCCTGCTTGAGCGAGCCGTCGGGCTTGCGGCATTTGTTGAGCACCGAGATCTTGCCGTCATCGCGCAGCGCGTAGTCGGCGGTCACGCCGTCGCAGTCCTTCTGGAAGCCCTGTTCATAGCGCGCCAGCTCATACCAGTGGCCCAGATAGCGGCTCAGCTCGACCGGTTTGGCGGGCTGCGGCACCGCGGTGTTGCCGACCGCATGTTTGGACAAGACCGTGGCGCAGCCGCCGAGCAGCAGCGCGGCGGCGGTCAGGCCGATCAAGGTGGCAGAAAGGGCGAGCGTGCGGGTCTTGGTCATGGGGCGGGGTCCTGAATGGTGCGGGCTGAAGCAGCGCTTAACAAAGTGGCAGGCCGGGTAAACGCGCGAAAGCGAATTGTGGAAGCATCCCGCCCGCAAATTTATCGCGCTCTTCCCTGCGGCGGCCAGCGCCGCTACTTGATGCTGCATGATCGCTCAGACCATCCAACTCGCGCTCGCCCCGGTTTTTGTACTGGTGGCGATTGGCAATTTGCTCAACCTGCTGTCGAGTCGGCTGGGCCGGGTGGTCGATCGCTCGCGCCATTTGCAGGATCGGCATATGGCCACGCAAGGCCCCGATCACGACATGGTGGTGGCCGAAATCCGCATGATCGACCAACGCATCGGGTTCATTACCCGCGCCGTGTTCGCCCTGGTGGTCAGTGGCCTCGCGATCGGGATCACCGTGGCGGTGCTGTTTGTGCAGCAGCTGGTCGGGGCCGATTTGCAACTGGTTGCGGCGCTGACCTTCGTGGTCGCCATCCTGCTGCTGATGTGGGCCCTGGTCCTGTTCATGCGCGAAACCCGGGTTTCGGCGCAGCAATTGCGCATTCCGCGCGGCTATCTGGAGCTTGACCGCGACCTTTAAGTCAGCAGCTTCTGGGCTTTCTGCTCGACCGCGCCGCGCACCAGGGGTTCGAAGAAGGCCAGACTGCCGGGCAAGTCGATCACGAAAGTCACTGCGTTGTCGCTGACTTCGACATGGCCCTCGACGACCTTGCCCATCGCCTTGACCAGCAGGTTCATGCGGTCTTCCTGCGGCCAGCTGACCGTTACGTCGGCGATCCCGCCGGGGAATTGCCCGGCAATGTCGCCGCTGCGCGCGTGCAGGCGGCGGCGGGCCTCTTCGCGGCCCAAGCTGTGCGGGATCGGTACGCGCATCAGCGGCTGACCCCGGTATCTTCGCCGGCATCGCTGTATTTGTATTCGAGGTAGCGGGTCTTGATTGCCAGATTATCGAGCGCGCCGGTCGCCAATTGGCGGGTCACGCTGTCAATCTCACCGCTGATGGTCTGCAACCCGGCCACAAATTGCTTGGCCGGGGTGGTCCCGGCGCGCTCTTCGTTGCGCAGCTGCACGGGGATCTTCTGATAGCCGTCGATCATTTCGGGCAGATGCTGCCCCACCAGCTTGCGCACTTCGGCGGCTTGCGGGTGGCTCTGGTCGAGCCCGACCAGCTGATCGCCCAAGGCATCGAGCTGCAAGCCAATGTGATCGACCAATGTGATCGCCGGGGCTGGCAATGCGCGGCGCTGGCTTTCCAGCCACAGTTCGGTCCGCCCGACCAGCGCGCGGACATCGGGTGAGGCTGGATCGATATCGGCGCGGCTGGGCACTTTGAGCTTTGGATAGCTGCCAAACAGCCAGACCGCCGCGACCGTTACCGCTACGCCCAAGACCAGCCCGGTAAAGCCGATCCCGCTGATCACCGAACCCAGAATGGTCAGCCCCAGCCAGATCCCGGCCACCGCCAAGGCAATATTGCGCAACTTGCGCCCGAAATGCCGGGCCTTGATCGTGGCGGCGCCTTGCGCCAGCGGACGGCGCCGCCCGCCCGCGCGCTGATCCGCCAGCGATTGGCGCGCCTGACGGATGATCGTGTCTGAATTGCGGGCTTCTTCGGCCACTTAGCCCTCCAGGCTCAGGATGCTGGGCGCATCGTGCGCCAGCTGGGCTTGCGCCGCGCCTTCGGCTCGGGCGATGTAGCCCTTGGACTTCTCGACCTCGGCTGACAGCGTGGTGACAGTCTGCTTCATGCTCTCCAGCGCCTTGACCTTGAACGTGTCGATATTGTCCATCGTGTCATAGATATTCTGGAAGGCGCGTTGCAGGACCTCGACCGGGATGGTCGAGCTCGCCGCCTGTTCGTGGATCCGCCCGGTCTGTTCGCGCAGCAGCGTGCTGGTCGAATCGATGATGTTCGAAGTGGTGGTGTTCAGCGCGGTGACCTGCTCCAGCACCAGCCGCTGGTTGGTCATCGCCTGCGCGACGGTGACCGCGGTGCGCAGTGCGGCGACCGTAGTGGTGCTGGCCCGGTCGACCCCTTTGACCAGTTCGACATTGTTCTTCTTGACCAGATCGAGCGCGAGGTAGCCCTGCACCGCGACCGCCATCTGGGTCAGCAGATCCTGGGTGCGCTGGCGGACATAAAACAGCGCCGACTCGCGCACCGCCTTAGCCTTGGCCGGATCGGTGGCATCCAAATCGGCGGCGGTTTCTTCCAGCTTGCCGTCGAGCGCCTTGGAGATGTGGATCATCTGCTCAAGGTTGCCCATCGCCTCCCACAGCTTCTGCCGCTCAACATCGATCGCGGCATTGTCCATCAACAGCTCGTCCTTGCCCGAACCCAGATGCGTCAGGATCGCCTGGATGTGGCCCTGCGCCGATTGATATGAGTTGAAATAACGCTTCATCCTGTTGCCCATGGGGATGATCCCCAGGAACTTGCGGCCCTTCGAAAGCTGGCCGCTCTTGCCCGGATCAAGCTCCTCAACCGTGCGGCGCAGCTCTGACAAGTTGGCGCCGACGCCCGAATCCTTGTCCATCGCGCGCACTGGCCGGTCGAGGAAGCGGTTCGACATGCCCGCCGCCGCCATGATTTCCTTGCGGCCCATGTTGGTGATCTGGTCGACCTTCTTGCCAAATTCAGGCGAGTTGGAATCGACCGCGATCAGCTCATTGACGAAAGCCGCGACCTTTGCATCAAGCTTGCTCTTGTTGTCGTCAGACACCGGAACCAGGCCAGCCGCCGCTTCGGGCAAGACTACCGGCACCGGATCGGGCGGGGTCAGGTTGAGCGCGGGGGCAGTCACAGTTTCGGTCGGGGTCGTAGCCATTGCGGTGATCCGTATCCTTGATGATGCCCCCAATGTGGGAGCCGCAGCGATTTCTGCAAGCTGTATTATCAAGATAAGACAGGCCGGGCAAGCGTAACCGGAAGCTTGCATGGGCGGGCGGGGCGCGATAGTCGGTGCGGACCGGGACAAAGCAACCTCCCGGTCAGGCTCAGAACTCGTTCGCGGCCCAAGCGTTGCCTTTCGCAGGGTCTGCTGGTGCGGACCGAAAGGTATATCGGCGCGATGGCTTCTGTTCCCCGAACACCCACTTTTCCTGAACTGGTGCGCTTGTCCGCGCGGATCGGCTGCCTCAGCTTTGGCGGCCCGGCCGGGCAGATCGCGCTGATGCACCGCGAAATCGTTGAAGAACGGGGCTGGGTCGACGAGCAGCAATTCCTTCACGCGCTCAACCTGTGTCACTTGCTGCCCGGGCCCGAGGCGCAGCAGCTGGCGACCTGGATCGGGTGGAAGCTGCACGGGATCAAAGGCGGACTGGCGGCGGGCGTGCTGTTTGTGGTGCCCGGTGCGCTGGTGATGCTGGCGCTGTCGGTGCTTTATGGACTGGCGGCGCATCTGACATGGTTTGCGGCGCTGTTTCTGGGGATCAAGGCGGCGGTGCTGGCGGTGGTGGTGCAGGCGCTGCTGCGGGTCGCCGGGCGCGCGCTCGATACCCGGTTCAAGCGCTGGCTGGCGCTCGCGGCGTTCATCGCGCTGTTCGTGTTTGCGCTGCCGTTCCCGCTGGTGGTGCTGGGGGCGGGGCTGATTGGTACTTTGGTGGCCAGCTGGCGGCCTGACCTGCTGGCGCTCAAGCCGGTCGGACTGGCCCCTGCGGCCTCGCCGCGCCCGTGGGCCGCCAGCGTGCGCGCGATTGGTGTGGGCTCCGTGTTGTGGGCCGCGCCGATGCTGCTGATCTGGCTGACGCTGGGGCCGGATCACGTGCTATGGCACATCGGGGCGTTCTTTTCCAAGCTGGCGGTGGTGACTTTCGGCGGGGCTTACGCAGTGCTGGCCTATATGGCGCAGCAGGCGGTCTCGGGCTTTGGCTGGCTCAGCCCGGGCGAGATGGCGGACGGGCTGGGACTGGCCGAAACGACGCCGGGCCCGCTGATCATGGTCACGCAATTCGTGGGCTACCTTGCCGCCAACCGCGCGCCAGCGCCATTCGGGCCGCTGACCGCCGGATTGCTGGGCGCGCTGCTGACCACCTGGGTCACATTCGTGCCGTGCTTCATGTGGATTTTTACGCTCGCCCCGTGGATGGAACGGCTGGAGCAGGCCAAGCGCCTCAAAGGCGGGCTTGCTGCGGTGACTGCGGCCGTGGTCGGGGTGATCGCCAACCTGACGGTGTGGTTCGCGCTGCACGTGCTGTTCCGCGCAGGCACGCCGGTTCAGCTGGCCGGCATGACCATCACCTTGCCCGATCCCACCAGCTTTGATTGGCGTGCGGCGCTGCTCGCCGCGCTGGCCGCACTGCTGATCTTCCGCGCCAAGTGGGGCGTGATCCGGGTGCTGGGGCTGGCCGCGCTAGGCGGACTGGTGCTGGGGCAGCTGGGGTGAAGGTCTAGCTTACCCGCAGCAGCGCCACCGGTTTCATCTCGCCGTCCTCGTTGCGGTCGCTGCCTTTCTGGTAGCTCAGATCGACGTCAACCAGCACCGCGCGTTCGCCTACCCGGCCGAAGTTGCGGACCAGCCGGACCAGCACGTGGCCCGCGCCGTTGGGGTTGATCCGGTCGGCATCGAAGCCGTTGACGCGGACCTGGTATTCGCCGGTGGGCGCGCGGTGGATGGCGTATTCTTCGGGGCCATAGCCTTGGGTCATGTCGTTTGAGATTTGTCCGCCCGCGCTCGATAGCTTGCTGCTGTACATCACCTGTTCGCCGCTGGGTTCGGTCACCCACAGGTCGATATCGGCATCGTCAGCGGTCCATTCGATCACGATCCGCGCGTCGGTATCGAGCAAGCCAACCAGTCGCTGGTCGAGCTGCCACTCACCGTCCAGCGCCTCGATCCGCGGGATCAAGGCATTGGCCTCCATCAAGGCGATTACCTCGAGCCCGTCATAGTCATTGCCTTCCAGCGCGGGATCGAGCGCGACCTTGGTCAACAGCCCGAACGCGCGTTCCAGATCGGGCAGGCCAGCAGGTCCGCGCGCCTGGCCGCGTGCCGCCAGCGCCAAGGCCAGCGCCCGCGCCGGTTGCGGCCGGAAGCTCGCGCCCGCGGCCAGCCGCTCGGCCAGTTGTACGGCGGTATCAAAATCGCCGTCGCGCTCAAGCCGGAACGCGACGATTTGCAGCGTCTCAGCATCGCTGCCGGGCAGATCGAGCGCCGACAGCAGCAGCGCCCTTGCGGTTGCCGCGTCGCCCTTCAGCCGGAACCATTCGGCGGTGTCGAGGTAGAAGGTCGGCACGCTGCCAAATTTGGCCTCCTGCGCCGCCAGCACTGCCAGCCGCTGGCCATCGGGCGCGGCGTTCAGCGCGGTCAGGTATTCGCGGTCGGCCAGCATAGTCTCGAGCTTGACCTCGATCTGCGCGTTGTTTGCCCCGCTGACCGTGGTGACCGGCGACGCCGACATGCCGGATGGGTTTGAAATAGCCGTGCCCGTCACGACGATCTGCATGTCCGCACTGTCATCTGCGGCGGCGGCAGCCGCGTCTTCGTTCGCCGGCGC
Source organism: Novosphingobium sp. (assembly GCA_031410255.1). Classification (GTDB taxonomy): domain Bacteria; phylum Pseudomonadota; class Alphaproteobacteria; order Sphingomonadales; family Sphingomonadaceae; genus Novosphingobium. The sequence goes on from JANNYT010000151.1 coordinate 12,787, forward strand.
GGGTGCTGCGCGAGCGGGCGGCGCGGATACCATCCCCGGTGCTGGCGGCGCAGGAACCGGCTGCGGCGCGCTCTTGTCTTGCTGCTGCGGGCGTTTGCGCGCGGTAAAGCGCGTGTTCCACCACGCTCTGCGGCTCTGCCATTCTTTCAGTACAAAGCTCAACCGCTCGGCCTTGGCATCGCCCTGTTCGCTCGCCTGGTCCTGTTGAGCCGTGCGGTATTCCTCCAGCCAGTCCTTGGGAAAGCCCGCAGGCGGCGCGATATCGGCGGACAGGTATTGGTCGGGGCGGTCGAGCACCAGGAACGACATGTTCGGCCCGGCGACCTGAAACGCCTTGGCCAGCTTGACCATCTGATCGTGGACGGCCGGGTCATCGCCCAGTTCAGCCACGCGGTCGCTGGCCCACAAGGCACCGGCGGCGTTGAGCGGATAGGCGGCGCTGTCCGCCTCATACAAATGTTCGATCACCGCGCCGCCGGGACCGGCCACGCGCAAGCGGATCGGTCCGGGTGAGGGCAGGCGGGTGTCAAACGGCAGTTCACCCACCACTACCCAGCCGCCCGCCGGAGCCGCGACCGCGCGCCAGGCGATCTTTGCGCCATCGTCGCCGCGCACCGAGGTCACGCTATAGCCGCTGTCGCTCAGCGCGGCGGCAGCCTCGCGCCCTTTGCCTGCGCCGATCCGCACGAACTGGCCTTGCTGGCGCTGCGCCATCCGGGACAATCGGGCGCTGTCGGCACCGGGATCGGCGGACAGCGTGGAGAGCCGGCAATCGGGCCGGAACGGCGCAGCGCGGTCAAGCGTCAGCTGCCCGTCCGAGACCAGCACGCAGCGCCGCGCATCGGGCAGGCGCAGCGCGTCAAGCCCGGCCAGAGAAGTCGCCCCGCGATAGGTCACCTGGCTCAGCGTAGCGCGCAGGGCCGCGCCGCCTGACACCGTGATCAGCTGCGGCGCGTCGCTGGCATAGGTCACCAGATCAATCGCCTCGGTCCGCGCGGTTTCAGCCAAGGCGACCACCGCGTCAATCTCATCGGCGGTCTGCGGGCCACGGTGTGATAACGACCGGTCCCAGTAAATCCGCAGCCGTCCGCCGCTGGCAGTGGAGGTTGCTGGCGGTGCAGCCTCGGCACCATCAGCGATCACAAAGAAGTTACGGCCGTTGGCATGGCGCGTGATGGTCATCGCCGAGGCTAGCTTGCCGCGCAACGCCAGCCCGCCTGCGAGCTTTACATTGGTCAGGTCGCTAGACCCGCGCCAAGTGCCACCCTGAATTTGCAAAGGCACGCTGCGCCCGGCCAGCTCCAGCGCAGGCGCACCGGCAAAGCCCTGCGCCGCTATTGTCACATGCGCCTGTCCGACCGGTAAGTCGCTGTCGAGCGGCAGAGCCAGCCCGCGCGCGGGATCAAACGGCGCGGAATAGCGGATCCGCACCCGGCGGGGCTGCGCTGCAGTGACCGGATAGATCCGGGTGGTGAACACGTTCTGCGCGTTGACCTCGGCCAGCCCCGGGTCGATCCCCTGCCGCACTTTGTCTTCATAGATGTTGCGAGCCTTGGCCTGTTCGAGCAGCTGACCGGGGATCATCTGTCCGCCGACATCGAGCGCATAGCCGGTGATCACCGCGTCCTGCGGCAAGGTCAGCGTCAGCCGGGCCTCATCCTCGGCGTCTTGATCTTGACCGTTGCTGGCGATCAGCAGTTCCAGCTCCACATCGGCGAGCGGCCCGGCGATCTTGGCATCGAGCTTGAGCTCGGCAATTTTCAGCCGCTGGCGTTCGGCCTTGGGATCGGCTTGATCGCCTTCATCGACGCCGCGTTCCTTGCCGATCAGCGACAGCCCGACGGCTTGTTGCGCGGTAGTGGCGGGGGCTGCAAAGGCCAAGGGCAAAGCCAGCAGCATCATCAGCTTACGCCAAGCCCGGATCATTATCTGCCCTCCCCGCAATCGAACGCAGGTCAGACTGTGCGCGCAGCTTCAGCGCTTGGCAATGAAAAAATGATACGTTGTATCACAGAGACGAGGTTGCCTAACTCTCAGGCCGCAGCGCCATGTCCATCCGGCCGCTGCGCTCCAGTTTGCCCCAGCCAACCCAGGGCCCGCGCAGGGCATTGATCAGCGCGCGGATCACCACGCCGTACATCAGCTGGCGATAGATGAACCGCTGGGCGACCAGCAGCAGAACCGGATAGCGCGCCTCGCGCCGCTCCAGCCGGTACGCGACCCAGCCGCAGAGGATGTCGATCGCGGTGAAGGCGATCCAGTAGATTGCCATGCGCAGCACGTCGCTCTGGGTCTGGGCCCAGCCGTGCTGCTCGACGCGGCTCCAGGTTGACAGCAGGCTGACCACCAACGCCAGATCGATCAACGGGGAGATCACGGCGAACACAATCTGGAACAGCCAGGCCTGCGGAATGCCGATGAAGGCCAGCCCCTCGGGCCGCCGCTCGCGGACAATGCCGCGGTGCTTCCACAGGCATTGCAGTGTGCCAAAGGCCCAGCGGAAGCGCTGCTTGGCCAGCCCGGCGAAAGTCTCGGGCGCTTCGGTCCAGGCCACGGCATCGACATCGTAGCCGATCTGCCAACCCTGCCGCTGGATCGCGATGGTCAGGTCCTGATCCTCGGCCAGGGTATCGACCGGATAGCCGCCGACGCTATCAAGCGCCGCGCGCCGCCACGCGCCGACCGCGCCGGGCACCACCATGATCGCATCGAACCGCGCCAGTGCGCGTCGCTCAAGGTTCTGCGCGGTGACATATTCGACCGCTTGCCAGCGGGTCACCAGATTATGGCGGTTGCCAACCTTGGCATTGCCGGCGACCGCACCGATTGCCGGCTCACTGAACCACCGGGCCAGTCGGGCGATGGTCTGGGCTTCAAATTGTGTGTCGGCATCCAGCGCAATTACGATCTCACCGCTGGCCAGTTCCAGCCCGCTGTTGAGCGCGCGGGCCTTGCCGCCGTTGCTCAGGGTCAGCAGCCGGACACGCGGATCATCGCCAAATTCGCGCGCGACAATCGCACTGGTTTCATCGGTCGAGCCATCATCGATCACGATCACTTCCAGAAGAACGTCGCTGCTGGTCAGCACCCGGCGGACCGATGCGGCGATGACTTTGGCCTCGTTGAACGCGGGGATCAGCACCGAGACGAACCGGCTGGGATCAATCGCCGGGGGGACTGGCCGATTGCACTGCCGGTCGCTCAACCAGGCGAGGGCAGCAAGCAGGATCGCACGCCCGATCCCCAGCGCAATCACCGCAAAGAACAGCCAGTTGAGCAGATAGCCGATCATCCCGAAGAACAGGAACACCCCGATATCGGCCCGCACCGCCAGCAGATCGCGCCCGGTCACCGGCGGCATCACCCCGTCGCGGCTGAGACCTGCCAGCTTTGAGACTGGCACGAACATGTAACCCTTGGCCCGCAGCGCGTCGATCAATCCAGGCAGCGCCGCGACGGTCTGCGAACGATCGCCGCCGCCATCATGGAGCAGCACGATCTGGCTGGCCGTCTCGGGGTCACTGGTGGTCACTTGCGCCAGCGTTTCGGCGATGATCTTGTCAGCTCCCGGCCGCTTCCAGTCACCCGGATCAACGTGCAGCCCGACATTGGTATAGCCGTCCTGCTGCGCGATCAGCGCGGGCAGCAATTCATTGGCGGTGGTCGGCTCGGCATCACCGAAGTAGGGCGCGCGGAACAGCCGGATCGAGCGGCCGGTATAGGCCTCGACCAGCCGCTGCGTGCTGTTCAGCTCGATCCGCGTACCTTCGGGCGAGACCAACGCCAGATTGGGATGAGTGAAGCTGTGATTGCCGATCTCGCTACCTTCATCAACGATCCGGTTGAGCAGAAACGGGTGCGGCATGGCGTTCTCGCCGATCACGAAGAACGTGGCCGGCACATGCTTGGCCTTTAGGATATCGAGGATCTTGGGGGTCCATTCGGGATCGGGCCCATCGTCAAAGGTCAGCGCGACCATGCCCGGCTGGTACCCTGCGCGGTGCACCACATATGGAGTGGGCAGCACATGGAACTGCTCATCCACGATCAGTCCTTTGGCGTCCGCCGCGACACTGCGGCTGCCCGGCGTGGGGGTCGCGTCAACCCGCAGGATTTCGCCGCTGCCCTCAACATCGACATCCAGCGCGGAGTGGACCACCGAGAGGTCGGGCAGCTTGCCGCTGCGATAGGCCCCCAGCACTTTCCAGACGTCAGGGTCTTCGGTGCCCAGCCGCCACAGGCCAACCCCGGCGACACCCTCCATATTGGCCGCGCGCAGCTCGTTCCAGGCGCTGGCGGCATCGAGCAGCCAGACCGTGTGCGCCACTCCGTCTTCCTCGTAAGTGTAGCTGGTATTGCCGCTGGTCTTATCGAACAGCACCGCTGCTTCGCTGTCATGCGCGACCAGCCAGGCTTCCTCGACCGAGGTGGTGTCGCCGCGCCCATCTGCGGTCCAGTCATAGCCATAGCTGCCGATCCCGACGATCGCCTTGTCGTGCGGAACCACCTGCAGCGCGGCTTTCAGGTGATCGACAAACCACTGCTGGCTGGCGATCGGGCCGGCCTCATAGTCGTTGGTGTGCTCGTCATAATCCATCAGCAGCACGCGGTCGGCGATGCGGCCATAGGCGGCCAGATCCCAGTCCTCGTCATCGACCGGAACGGCCAGCGTGATCAGCCAGTGGTGTGCGGCATAACGGGTCCGGGCCTCGGCCAGAAAGTGTTGGTAATCGCCCTGAGCTGACTTTGGCAGCGCTTCAAAATCGAACATCACCCCGATGGCTTTGAGCCGCAGCAATTCGGGCTCCAGCTGATCGAGCAGGTGCGCGCGCGCGGCGGGATCGTGCAGCAGCGCGGCCATCCCCGCCGGGTCCCATTTACCGTTCAGGATGTTCTGGACCATCGGCAAAATCGCCGGGACTTTGGGGGTGGTGGCGAGCAGCAGATCGAGCCGTTTGTCGGCAAACACGGTCAGGTGATGATCCGCCCCGGTGACCGAGATCAAGCCGGGGGTGAGCCAGTCCAGCTCGCCGATATGGGCTGAGAGAGAGGCGCGGCTGGCATCGTCCCACGGGACATAGAACCCCAGCTTGATCGGCCGGGCGGGAGCGCCTAGGGCCATTTTGCTCCCGGGCAGCCAATGCGACACCGAAGCAATCGCCTTGCCCAGTTGATGCGCGAGCGGGCGCGGATGCGGGCGCTCCATTGCCAAGGCCAGCGGGCCCGGGATCGGGACATCGACCACTGTCGCGGCAAAGGTCACGGCGGTCACCAGCAGCAGCACCAGACCGGCCAGAAATGCGCGCACGGTCCAGCGATTGCGCTTGCCGCTGGCATCGAAGAAAATCGGGCGTTCCAACTGGACCCTCGCTTTGCGGGGCTGCGCCTAGGATCCCTTCACGCTTTCAGCAAATGCGCAATTGTCGCAGATTGTCACGCCGCCAGTTTGAACGGCTCGATCTCGCCCGACAGGTACAGCGTCTTGGCCTTGGCACGGCTCAATTTGCCCGAGCTGGTGCGCGGCAGGGTGCGCGGCGGGACCAGTTCGATCACGCAATTCATGCCGGTGATCGAGCGGACCTTGTCGCGGATCTGGTCGTGCAGCTTGATCCGTTCCTCGGGATCGGAAACCCGGCAGTGGACCAGCACCGCGGGCACTTCCTCGCCGTTTTCGGTCTCGACCGAGAAGGCGGCGATGTCGCCCTGGTGGAAGCCGGGGAGCTGCTCGACCGCCCACTCGATGTCCTGCGGCCAGTGGTTCTTACCGTTGATGATGATCATGTCTTTCGCCCGGCCGACGATGAACAGGTAGCCATCGACCAGATAGCCCATGTCGCCGGTATCGAGCCAGCCGTCGACCAGGCAGTCGGCGGTCGAAGCGGGATCGCGGAAGTAGGAGTGCATCACGCTCGGGCCCTTGCACCAGACCTTGCCGATGTGATGGTCGGGCAGGGCGTGGCCGCTTTCGCCGCGCACTTCGATGGCCATGTCCTTGACCGCCTTGCCGCAGTTGACGATCGCGCGGTAACGCGCCGGGCGGCTGAGGTCGCGCGGGGTGCCCGACAGGCGTTCTTCCTCGACCAGTTCGACCCGGATACCTTCGCCCGGGGGCATGATG
>JANNYT010000152.1:0-2815 GCA_031410255.1 Novosphingobium sp.
CATTCCGTAATAGGAAAAGCGTTCCCACATCTCGGCGTAAAACAGTACGAACAGTCCGCGCGGGTGCGCAAAAACCTCGTCGCTCTTGCGGCTCGCGATGATCGCCCCGATTGCCAGGAAGGCGAACAGGAAAATCGCGGCAATCGCCGCAATCCAGTCGCCTTCATTCCACAGGCCCATATCTTTCATGCTTACGTCCCCAGATGTTTTTTCGCAGCCCCATGCCGGGCTTTCATGGCGGCGGATGCTAGCCGCGATTTCGCCGCTGTGAAGCGAAATTTGCAAGACTTGTTGCTTTATTACGCAGCCGGGCCGCACCCTGCCCAGCACCGAATCCTGTTGCCTGCCGCGCTGTATTATGGCACTGATGCACCATGCAACTGTCCAGCAAGCCCGTCTACCTCAAGCTGCGCGACCTGATTGCCGCCGCGATCATCGATGGCACTTATGGCGAAGGCGCGATGTTGCCTTCGGTCAGGGCCTATGCCGCGCAGCAGGGCGCCAATCCGCTGACCGTGGCCAAGGCCTATCAGCAGTTCCAGCTCGATGGGCTGGTCGAGGTGCAGCGCGGGGTCGGGATGTTCGTGGCCAGCGGCGCGCGTGACAAATTGCGGCGGAGCGAACGCGAGGCGTTTCTGGTCCACGAGTGGCCGGCGATTGCCCGGCGGATTGAGCGGCTTGGCATCGCTGCCGAAGAACTGCTCACCGTATAAAACCCCGGCGGCCCGCATTTGCGGATTGCGCCGACCTATACTTTTTGCCACTATCTTGCGGTGCAGTGCTGCTTGTTCCGGGTCGGAAGCTGTGCCGCGCTTTTTTACCAATCCAAAGCGAGCCGCTAAAAACGGCCCGGTGAAAGGCGTGAGATGATTAGATCCGAATTGCTGCAGACGCTTGCCCGTGACAATCCCGGACTCCGCGTCGAAGAAATCGAAAAGATTGTTGGCGTGTTCTTTGATGAGATTACGCAGCGGCTGGCTTCGGGCGGCCGGGTGGAACTGCGCGGGTTCGGCGCCTTTTCAACCAGATCACGCGATGCCCGCAAGGGCCGCAACCCGCGCACCGGCGACGCGGTCGACGTGCCGGGCAAACGCGTCCCCTATTTCAAGCCCGGCAAGGAAATGCGCGCGCGCCTCAACGCGGACTGAGCCTCCGGCGCCGCAACCGGCCGGGTAAAACGTCCCCGCTAGGGACAGTCCCAAAATGGTGTGCGCAACTCGGCCCGCCCCAGTTGGCAGCGCCGCCATTGCGCTGCAAGCGGTCGGATATGGGAACACCAGCCAGCATCAACCCGCGGATCGTCGAGGGGCTATACTGCGAGGCGCTCATCCTGTCGGATGAGGTGCGCGCGGCGTTTACCTTGTCGGGGCGGATGGATGCGGCCGGCGAGGAGGACGCGGGCAGAGTCGCGCTGAGCTGTGAGGCGCTGCGGACCACCACGCGGATGATGCATTCAGTCGCCTGGCTGCTTAACCACCGCGCGTTCTTTGCCGGCGAACTGTCAGAATTTCAGCTGCGGCGTTATGGCAAGCTGGCCGATTTTCCCGAAAGCGACCCGCACCGACTGACCTTGCTTGACGCGCCGACCCGCGCGCTGGTCCAGGCGACCGAGCGGTTTCACGCCCGGCTGGGGCGGCTCGATGCCGGTTGGCGCGAACGCGCGCCCGGTGCCCCCAGCGCGATCGCCGCGCTGCGCGAACGGCTGGGTCAGAACCTGCGCGTCTAGGCGCGGCTGGACAGCCCGCCTGTCAGCACCCATATCGACCAGTATGGATGCCCCACCCAAACCCTGGCCCACCGGCCTGTCCGAGCAATGCGAGCCGCTGGTCCGCCGCGTGCTCGCGCCCAATGCCTCGCCTTATACCTTCACCGGCACGCAGACTTATCTGGTCGGCGCGGGCGACGAAGTCGCGGTGATCGATCCGGGCCCGGCGGGAACCGGGGTGGCTGGCCATGCCGATACCCACGGCGAGGGGCACGTCGCGGCGATCATGGCGGCGCTGGGCAGTGCCAGGCTGGCCGCGATCATGTGTACGCATACCCACCGCGATCACTCCCCTGCCGCGGCCGAGCTCAGGGCGTTGACCGGAGCGCCGATCATCGGCTGCGCGGCGCTGGCGATGGAAGACGACGGCCCGCGCGCCGATACCGCCTTCGATCCGGACTACGCGCCCGACCGGGTGCTGAGCGACGGCGAGCAGCTGTCCGGCCCCGACTGGACCATCGCGGCGGTCGCGACCCCCGGCCACACCAGCAACCATCTGTGCTATTCCTTGGTCGAAAGCGGCGCGCTGTTTACCGGCGATCACGTGATGGCCTGGTCGACCAGTGTCGTCTCGCCGCCCGATGGCGACATGGCCGCTTACATGGCCAGCCTGCAAAAACTGTATGAGCGGGCCGACACGGTGTACTATCCGGCGCACGGCCCGGCGGTGACCAAGCCGCAGCAACTGGTGCGCGGAATGCTCGGCCATCGCCGCAGCCGCGAGGCGCAGATCATGCGCCTGCTGGCCGCGCAGCCGCAGACCATTCCGGATATGGTGGCGGCGATGTACAAAGGGCTCGACCCGCGGTTGTTCGGGGCGGCCGGGCGTTCAGTCCTCGCTCACCTGATCGACCTTAGAAATCAGGACCGTGTCCAGTCCGAAAGTGACCAATGGAATCTGACCCCGCCCAGCTGAAGCGCGCCCGTCCGCTGATCACTTTGCCCGCGATTGCCGGGATCGGGCTGCTGGCGCTGGGCGGCTGGTATGCGCTGGAAACTCTGTCGCCCGATCACGGCGATCCGGTCGCGGCCAGCTTGCTGGCGTTTGAA
>JANNYT010000153.1:0-28392 GCA_031410255.1 Novosphingobium sp.
TGCTTTACGGCAAGTACCTGTTCCTGTTCGAAGCGGCCGGGATCATCCTGCTGGTCGCCATGGTCGGCGCGATCGTGCTGACTCACCGCAAGCGCCCCGGCGTGCGCGGGCAGAGTGTCGCCCGGCAGAACGCCCGGCGCCCGGATGAGGCGACGGTCAATCTGTCGCCCGAAGTCGGCAAGGGAGTGAAGCTGTGACCATTGGCATCGAACACTACGTCACCGTCAGCTCGATCCTGTTCGTGTTGGGGGTGCTGGGCATCTTCCTCAACCGCAAGAACGTGATCGTAATCCTGATGGCGATCGAATTGATCCTGCTGGCGGTCAACATCAACCTGGTCGCGTTCAGCGCGTTTCTGAACGACCTGACCGGGCAGATCTTTGCCATGTTCGTGCTGACTGTCGCGGCCGGCGAAGCGGCGATCGGCCTTGCAATTCTGGTGCTTTATTTCCGTGACCGCGGGACAATCGCGGTTGACGATGTCAGCCACATGAAGGGTTAAGCCAAGTTGGATCCGATCCTCTTCATCGTCTTCCTGCCGCTGCTCGCTGCCATAATCGGCGGGCTGGGCAATCGCGCCTTGGGCAATCTGGCGGTCAAGTCGCTGACCACTGGCGCGCTGTTCATCGCAGCTGCGCTCAGCTGGCCGATCTTCCTCAGCTATGCTGCTGGCAGCGCCGAACCGCACGTGGTGCAAGTGCTCAAATGGGCCCAATCGGGCAGTCTGACCTTCGATTGGGCACTGCGCGTCGATACTTTGACCGCAGTGATGCTGGTGGTGGTGACGACAGTTTCAGCGCTCGTCCACCTCTACAGCTGGGGCTACATGGACGAAGATCCGGACCAGCCGCGCTTCTTCGCCTACCTCAGCTTGTTCACCTTCGCGATGCTGATGCTGGTGACCGCCGACAATCTGGTCCAGATGTTCTTCGGCTGGGAAGGGGTGGGGCTCGCCTCATACCTGCTGATCGGGTTCTGGTTCCGCAAGCCGAGCGCCAGCGCTGCCGCGATCAAGGCTTTCGTGGTCAACCGGGTCGGCGATCTGGGCTTCATGCTGGGGATTTTCGGCACGTTTTTGGTGTTCAACACCGTCTCGATCCCTGAAATTCTGGTCCGCGCCCCCTCAATGGCGGGCTCGACCATCCACTTCCTTGGGCTTGAGTGGAGCACGATGACGATCCTGTGCATCCTGCTGTTCATCGGCGCTTGCGGCAAATCGGCGCAACTGGGGCTGCACACCTGGCTGCCTGACGCGATGGAGGGGCCGACCCCGGTTTCGGCCTTGATCCACGCGGCGACGATGGTGACCGCGGGCGTGTTCATGGTCTGCCGCCTCTCACCCATGTTTGCGGTCAGCGAAACCGCGATGCACGTGGTGACTTACGTAGGCGCGGCAACGCTGTTCTTCGCGGCGACGATCGGTACCTGCCAGTGGGATATCAAGCGGGTGATCGCCTATTCGACTTGCTCGCAGCTGGGTTATATGTTCGTGGCGGCAGGGGTCGGCGCGCCGGGTGCGGCGATGTTCCACCTGTTCACCCACGCCTTCTTCAAGGCGCTGTTGTTCCTGGGCGCAGGCAGCGTGATCCACGCGATGCACCACGAACAGGACATGCGCTATTACGGCGGGCTGCGGAAACAGATCCCGCTGACCTTCTATGCGATGATGGCTGGTACGCTGGCGATCACCGGGGTCGGGGTCGTCGATATGTTCGGGTTCGCCGGGTTCTATTCGAAGGATTCGATCCTCGAGGCGGCCTATGCCAGCGCCAGCACCAGCGGCCGGTTCGGGTTCTGGATGGGGATCAGCGCGGCGCTGCTGACCAGCTTCTATTCTTGGCGGCTCATGTTCCTGACCTTTTACGGCAAACCGCGCTGGGAGCAGTCCGAGCATATCCAGCATGCGGTGCATGATGATCATGCCCATGGCCACGCGCGCTCTGCGGATGGTACTGGCGGCTATCACCCGCACGAGAGCCCGCTGTCGATGCTAATCCCGCTGGGCCTGCTCAGCCTCGGCGCAGTGATCGCTGGCTTTGTGTTCAATCACCAGTTTATCAGCGACGGCGGCGGCGAGTTCTGGCGCGGTTCGGTGGCTTTTGCCGAAGAGCTGATCCACCACATGCACGAGGTGCCGTTGTGGGTGAAGTGGGCACCGTTCGTGGTCATGGCGACCGGGCTGGGTACCGCCTGGCTGGCCTATATCCGCAGCCCCGGAATCCCGGCGGCGTTCGTTGCGCGGGTTCCGCTGCTGCACAAGTTCCTGTTCAACAAATGGTACTTCGATGAGCTGTACGACTTCCTGTTCGTCCGCCCGGCCTTCTGGCTGGGCGAGAAGTTCTGGAAGCTGGGCGATGTCGGGCTGATCGACCGGTTCGGCCCCAATGGCTCGGCCTGGGCCGTGGCGCTGGGCAGCCGGATGACCGCGCGGCTGCAGACCGGGTATCTCTATTCATACGCGCTGGTCATGCTGCTGGGCCTGACCGCTGCAATCAGCTGGGTTTTGGTGCACTGATATGCTGGGCTCTCACATCCTTTCGCTGATGCTGGCCGTGCCCTTGGTGGCGGGGTTCATCTGCCTGCTGGTCAGCGCCCAGGCGGCGCGCACCATCGCGCTGGTCGCCACCTTGCTCAACCTCGCGCTGGGCGCGGTCCTGTGGGCCAGGTTCGAAGTCGGCGGGCCGCAGTGGCAATTTCAGGAAAGCAGCGCGCTGTTTGCAGGCTTTGCCTGGAAGCTGGGGATTGACGGGATCGCGCTGCTGCTGATCGAACTGTCGGTGTTCCTGATGCCGATCTGCATCCTCGCCAGCCATGCCATCGACAAGCGCGTCGGCGAATATATGGCGGCGTTCCTGCTGATGGAAACGCTGATGATCGGCGTGTTCGCGGCGCAGGACCTGTTCCTGTTTTACATCTTCTTTGAGGCTGGCCTGATCCCGATGTACCTGATTATCGGGGTATGGGGCGGGGCCGAGCGGATCTACGCCAGCTACAAGTTCTTCCTCTACACGCTGCTCGGCTCGGTCTTGATGCTGATCGCGATGATCTGGATGGCCAAGGATGCCGGCACCACTGATATCCCGACGCTGATGGCTTATGACTTTGCGCCGGGCGCGCAGAAGTGGCTGTGGCTGGCGTTCTTCGCCAGCTTTGCAGTGAAGATGCCGATGTGGCCGGTCCACACCTGGCTGCCCGATGCGCACGTGCAGGCACCCACCGCCGGGTCGGTGATACTGGCGGGCGTGCTGCTGAAGATGGGCGGCTACGGCTTCATCCGCTTCTCGTTGCCGATGTTCCCGCAGGCCAGCGCCGACTTCGCCTGGCTGATCTGGACGCTGTCGATGGTGGCGGTGGTTTACACCAGCCTGATCGCGCTGGTGCAGCACGACATGAAAAAGCTGATCGCCTATTCCTCGGTTGCGCACATGGCGATCGTGACGGTCGGGCTGTTCGCTTTCAACACGCAAGGCCTGGAAGGCTCGATGATCGTGATGCTTAGCCACGGGTTGGTCTCCGCCGCGCTGTTCCTGTGCGTCGGAGTGATTTATGATCGGCTGCACACCCGTGAGATTGATCGCTACGGTGGGCTGGCGATCAACATGCCAAGATATGCGCTGCTGTTCATGCTGTTCACGATGGCCTCGGTCGGGCTGCCGGGCACCAGCGGGTTCGTCGGTGAATTGCTGGCGCTGACCGGGATTTACCAGTTGTCGAGCTGGGTGGCGTTCGTGGCCGGAACCGGGGTTATTCTCGGTGCATGCTACATGCTCTACCTCTATCGCCGGGTGGTGTTTGGCGTGCAGAAAAACGCCGATGCTGCGGCAATGCCCGATCTCAACTTGCGCGAATGGCTGATGCTGGGGCCGATTGCGGTCGCAGTGCTGTGGATGGGGATCTATCCCGAGACATTCCTCGCGCCGATGCGCGGTGATGTCCGCGCAATCGAAGCACGGGTGGCGGCAGACCGCCCGGTGGGTGATGCCCATCTGACAACGGGCGCACCAATGACTACGCCGCCCATTGCGGCCGAGGGAGCGCACTGATGGACTGGGCTACCTCACTGCGCATCGCTGCGCCGGAAGAATTGCTGAGCGTTGCAGGGATCGTCTTGCTGGTCGTTTCGGCCTGGGGCCAGACTCAGCGCGATGCCCGCGCGGTCACCTGGCTTTCAGTGCTGGTGCTCGCGATTGCGGCCATGATGACCGTGCCGACGTTGTGGAACGGCGTGCGCGGCGATGCGGCGCTGGCGTATAGCGGGCTGTTCTCTGCCGACGCCTTTGCCGCTTTTGCCAAGCTGCTGATTTACGCCGCCGCAGGGGCCTCTCTGCTGGTCGCGCCCGCATTCTTTGAGAAATACCGCGCAATGCGGCCCGAATATCCGGTGCTGGTGCTGTTTGCAGTGCTGGGCATGGGGATGATGGTTTCGGCCACCAATCTGCTGACGCTGTATGTCGGGCTCGAACTCAACTCGCTCTCGGCCTACGTGCTCGCCGCCTTCCTCAAGCCGGATGAGCGCTCAGCCGAGGCAGGACTCAAGTATTTCGTGCTCGGTGCACTGGCCAGCGGGATCCTGCTGTTCGGGATGAGCCTGACCTACGGCTTTACCGGCACCACCAACTTTACCGGGATTTCGGCGGCACTGGCGGGCGGCATGTCCAAGGGTGCGTTGTTCGGGCTCACTTTTGTTCTGGCCGGGCTTGCCTTCAAGATCAGCGCCGTGCCGTTCCACATGTGGACCCCCGACGTTTACGAAGGCGCGCCGACGCCGGTCACCACGTTCTTCGCCTCGGCCCCCAAGGTGGCGGCAGTGGCATTGACCATGCGGGTCACTTTTGGCGCATTCGGCACTCAGATCCCGGCGTGGCAGCAGATCGTTACCTTCGCGGCGCTGGCATCGGTGGTGGTCGGGGCGCTCGGCGCGATCGGGCAGAGCAACCTCAAGCGGCTGCTGGCCTATTCGTCGATCAACAACGTCGGGTTTATTCTGGTCGGGCTGGCTGCCGGAACGCTGCAAGGCGCGGCGGCGATGCTGGTGTACCTGGCGATCTATGTGCCGATGACCATTGGCGGGTTCGTGGCTGTGCTGATGCTCAAGGACGAAGCGGGCAATCAACTTGAAGGCATCGCCGACATTGCCGGGCTATCACGCACCCGGCCGATGCTGGCGCTGGGGCTGGGTTCGATCATGTTCTCGATGGCCGGGATCCCGTTCCTGTTCGGATTCTGGGGCAAATTCGTGGTGTTCCAAGCTGCAGTTGGAGCGCAGATGGTCCCGCTCGCCGCGCTCGCTGCCAGTGCCAGTGTGATCGGCGCATTCTACTACCTCAAGGTCGTCAAGGTGATGTATTTTGATGAGCCGGTCGGCCGCGTCACCGGGCGCAGCGACATGGTGCACGAGTGGCTGCTGGCGACTTGCGCAGTGTTCGTTTCCCCGCTGGGCTACCTGATCACCAAGTGCCTGTCCGCGCTGGCCCTGACTGCAGCAGGCGTGCTGTTCCCGCCGGTTTGATCCGCACTGTCGCAAGCACTGGCTCAACACAGGCTGACCTTGCCGCGCGGCTGCATGCGGGCGACCGGGTCACCGAGGGCGAATGGCTGGTCGCTGATCGCCAAGTCACGGGCAAAGGCCGCCAGGGCCGCCAGTGGTTTGACGGGGCGGGCAATTTCATGGGATCGACCATAGTCTGGCCTGCGCCCAGCGACCCGGCCCCCAGCACTCTGGCGCTGGTAACCGCACTGGCAGTAATCGAAGCGGTCGCTCCACTGGTGTCGCCGCCAACCATGCCGCTGATCAAATGGCCCAACGACGTGCTGATTGGCGCGGCCAAGCTGTGCGGTGTCCTGCTTGAACGGGTGGGCGAGGCCGTGCTCATCGGGATCGGCGTCAATCTGGCCGCTTCCCCGCAGATCGAGGGGCGCGAGACAATCGCGCTGTCGCAATTTGGCCCAGCGCCGGATCGTGATCTGTTTGCGCAAAGTCTGGCGCAGCGTTTCGCGCAAGAGCTTGAGCGTTGGCGCAGCTATGGTCTCGATCCAGTGCTCCGCCGCTGGCAGGCCGCAGCACACCCGCTGGGCACCGCGCTGCTGGTTGGTGAGCCCGGAGACGCGCCGCTCAGCGGAACTTTCGCGGGTCTGGGCGGCGATGGAGCCTTGCAACTGCGGCTCGCAGACGGCACGACGCGCACGATTCACGCGGGCGAGATCCGCTTAGCTTAAGGAGCCGGGCATGTTGCTGGCGATCGACAACGGCAATACCAACGTCAAATTCGCGCTGGTCGATGCAGCAGGCACGATTGTCCAGCGCTGGCGGATCGCGACCGATGTGCGCCGCACCGCCGATGAATATGCCGTCTGGCTCGATCAGCTGCTGCGGATGGAAGGCTTTGCCCGCACCGACGTGAGCGCGGTGGTGATCGCCACGGTGGTGCCGCGCGCGCTGCACAATCTGCAGGTCCTGTCGCAGAAGTACTTCGGGACCGAGGCGCTGATTGCCGGGCGTGCACCACTCGAATGGGGGATCGCGCTCAAGGTCGACGAGCCGCGCGCCTTGGGGGCCGACCGCGCGGTCAACGCGATTGCCGCGCAGGCGCTGGAAAGCGGTGACAAAATCGTGATCAGTTTCGGAACCGCTACCACCTTTGATCATATTGCCGCAGATGGCGCTTATATGGGAGGCAGTATCGCCACCGGGGTCAGCTTGTCGCTTGATGCCTTGTACGAAGCCGCCGCCATGCTACCGCGCATCGCCATCGAACCGCCGCCCACCGCCAGCGTGATCGGCCGCGATACGGTGGGGCAGATGCAAATTGGAATTTACTGGGGTTATGTCAGCATGATTGAAGGAATGATCGCCCGGATGAAGGCAGAGATTGCCCGTCCGGCCAAAGTGATCGCGACCGGCGGGCTCGCCCCGCTGTTCCAGCAGCATGCCGATCTGTTTGACCGGGTTGAGCCCGACCTGACCCTGCGCGGTATTGCGTTGCTCTATTCCAACAACTTTGGTGCACCGGCATGACCAAACCCGGCAAGGAACTGCTGTTTTGCGCGCTCGGCGGATCGGGCGAGATTGGTATGAACGTCAACCTCTATGGCTGCGATGGCAAGTGGCTGATGGTCGATCTGGGCATGACCTTTGGCGCCAACGAATACCCCGGCACCGAACTGGTGTTCGCCGATCTGGAATTCATCGAGGAGCGCAAGGCCGACCTGATCGGGATCGTGCTTACTCACGCCCATGAAGACCACATCGGCGCGGTGCCTTACTTTGCAAAGGAACTCGGCGTGCCGCTCTACGCCACGCCGTTCACCGCTAAATTGGTCAATGAAAAGCTGGTCGAAGCCGGGATCGCCGGGTCGATCAAACTCAACGTGGTCGATCACCTCGACCAGTTTGACCTGGGCCCGTTCGGGATCCGCTATGTCCCGCTGGCGCACTCGATCGCCGAGGGCAATGGGCTGGTGATCGAGACGCCCTATGGCCGCATCTTCCACACCGGCGACTGGAAGCTGGATGATGAGCCGCTGGTCGGCGTGCCCACCACCGCTGAAGAGCTGACCGCGATCGGCGATTCGGGCGTGCTTGCGCTGGTCTGCGATTCGACCAACGTGTTCAATCCCAAGGCCTCGGGCTCGGAAGGCGCGGTACGCACCGCCTTGCTGGAAGAGGTCAAGCGCCACCATGGCAAACGCATTCTGGTCACCACTTTCGCTTCCAACGTCGCGCGGCTGCAAACGCTGGGTGAGGTTGCGGCGGCGAGCAACCGGCGGCTGTGCGTGGCCGGGCGCTCGCTCGACCGGATCATTCGTACCGCCAAGAGCTGCGGCTATCTGCAAGACTTGCCCGACATTATTGATTTCGACACCGCGATGGGGCTGCCGCGCGGTGAAGTGCTGATCATGGCCACCGGCGGTCAGGGCGAACCTCGCGCTGCCTTGGGCCGGATCACCGAGGGCAACCACCAGATCGCGCTCGAATCGGGCGATGTGGTGCTGTTTTCCAGCCGTCAGATCCCCGGCAACGAGATTGCGATTGGCCGCATTCAAAACAAACTGGCCTCGCGCGACATTCAGATTGTGACCGACCGGCAGAGCCCGATCCACGTCTCTGGCCACCCGGGACGGCCCGAGCTCGAAGCGCTGTATAGCTGGATCCGCCCGCAGATCCTGCTGCCGGTCCATGGTGAGATGCGCCACATGAAGGAGCAAGGCCGGCTCGGCCGCGCCTGCGGGATCAAGCAGGCGGTGGTGCAGGGCAACGGCGATCTGGTGCGGCTCGCCCCTGGCCGCCCCGGCAAAATCAGTGAAGTGCGCGCCGGTCGGCTGATCCTCGATGGTGATATCATCGCGCCCGCCAATGGCGAGGCGATCGTGATGCGCCGCCGCTTGGCGCAAAACGGGCTGGTGATCGTGGTACTGGGCGGCAAGGGTCAGGTTCAAGTCGACAGTCTCGGGCTGCCGCTGGACGAAGACCTGGCAGACTTCGTGGCGGAGGCGCAGGAAGATGTCGCAGCCGCGCTGGCCAAGCTCAAGGGCGGCCAGCGGCATGACCGCGACGTCGTGATGGAAGCAGCGCGACTGGCCGCGCGCCGGGCCGCAAAACGCTGGTCGGGCAAACAGCCGCAAGTGCGCGTGATCATGGCGGATCAATAGCCATGCGCCTGACTGCGGCAATCGCGATCTACGTGTTGTTTTGGGTGCTCGCGGCATTTCTGGTTATGCCGTTTGGGCTGCGCACACACGATGACGCCAAAGCCGATCTGGTCGAAGGCCAGGTCAGCAGTGCGCCGGTTAACTTCAATCCGCGGCGGGTAGCGATGCGGGCCACGGTGCTGTCATTGCTGCTGTTCGGGCTCTATTACGCCAACTATGTGAAGGGCTGGCTTACCATCGACAGCATCGACGTTACGCACTGGTTCTAGTTGCGCAGTCGCTCGATTGCCTGCGCCAGCGATACATACAGCTTGCCCATGTCCGAAGACAGCAGCGTCACCCCCAGCGCGTGGCCATCGCGGGTAGATAGCAACTGGCGCAACATCGCTTCGAAATCGTGGATATAGCGGCTGACGTGATCGCGAAATTCGCGATCCACTTCGTAAAGCTGCGCGACCGCCTTGGCCACGGGCGCTTCCAGCAAGCGCACCGCGCGGCGGGTGAAGATGCCGCGATCACCCTTCAGGTAAGCTGCCCAGGCGGTGTCGGTGACGTCGCTGTCCATCGCGCGGGCAATGTCGATCGCGTTTGAATTGAGGCTTTCGGTGATCAGTGCGACGCGGCGGGCAAAGTCGTGATCGATTTGCTCCTCGGCCCGTTCGCGCGCATGGGCGACTCGGCGTTCAAGGCTGCCAGCCAGTTCATTGACCTTGGCCAACTGGTCGCGCAACTGGACAGCGGCCTCGCGGCTGACCCCGGCGGCCCGCGCGGCGGCCTGCTCTAGCTCGCCAGCTACTTCGGCGGCGCGCTCGCGCAGCGCCTGGTTGATCGCCGCACTGCTTTCATCGCCGATCCGGGCGGCCAGCGCGCTAATCGAAGCCGCGCTCATCGTTTCGATTCCGCTGACCGCTTCGCGCGCGGAACTGCTCAGCTCGTCGATCGAGCGACTGAGTTGGCCCTGCGCTTGTTCAGCCAGAGCAAGACTTTCGCTGCGGACCTTTTCCAGCGCGGTCTGCAGGCTTTCGACAGTCTGGACCTGTTTGGCACCGTCTTGCGCAATCAGGCCGTGCAGCGCCGAAACCTGCATCATTGCATCACTGAGCGCCTGCTGGCTGGTCGCGGCATGCCCGGCCAGCGCTTCGCCCCCAGCTGCAGCGGCATCGGCAGTAATCCGCAGCGCGGCGACGCGCGTCTCGATATTGGCGAGCCGTTCCTCGCTGACGCCCATCGCCTGCGGTAGATTCTCGGAAGTATGCTGCACGCTCGCTTGAATAAGCTCCAGCAGGCGCACGCTGTTGTCGGTCAGCGCCGCGACCGCGCGGTCGGTCCCGGCCAGCGCATCTCTACTAGCGGCCAATTTTTCAGTTAGAGCCGCGAGACTGACTGCCAAGCGCCCTTCCACTTCGCTGCCCTGGGCGGAAATCACCTGCATCCGGGTGCCAAATTCACTTAGCTGCGAATCGAGTGTCTCACCTTGGCTAGTCAAAGTGCTGATGTGGTGTTCCTGCGCGCTGCGGTGGTGCGCCGCAGCCGTTTCAAGGCTGGCCATCTGCGCGGTCAGCCGCTCGACAAAGGCAGCATGGCGTGCGTCGAACTCTTCGGTGCGTTTGTTCAGTTCGTCAGCGAACAGTTGGTCGCGCTCGCTTAGCCGAGCGTCGACTTGTTGGGCTTCACTGGTCAGTTCAGCGAGGCGGTTGCGGGCGGATTCCATTGCCTTGCGGTCAATCTCGCCAACCTGGTCGATCGCGCCACGCAGGTCATCTTCAAGCGCGGTGATTGCCGATTTCCAAGCTTCGAGCGCGCCGCTTTCGCCTTCGCGCAAGGCGCGAACCAATGCACTGCTTTCATCGCGGACGGCGCCCAGCCGCGCGCGCAATGACGTGAGGCTTTCTGCTTCATGCACATCCAGCAGGCTGCGGGCACCCGCCAGCTCATCGCTCAAGGCATTCGCCCGGCTGCGAACAGCGGCCAATGCTTCGATCTCGCGGGCATCGAGCGTGGTGCGAAATTCCTCGTTTTGCGCGCCCAGTGCTGCAAAACGTTGCTCGCCCACTTCGCCAAGATGGTCGGCAGACCGCGTGAATTCGGCAATTGCTGCATCAACTTGCGCCCGCAAAACGCCGACCTGGCGCTCGCTTGCTTGGCCAAATTCGTTGAGTTTGTTGAAGCCGGTGACCAAGTCGTCGATCTGGGCGTGCGCCGTGCGGCCCGCGGTCGCGATATTGTTGGTCACATCCTTGGCTGAGCTAGCGATAACCGGCAGCTGACCACGCAGTTTTTCCATGTTTTCCAATGCAGCAGTGCTGACATCTCCAATCGCGTCGATCCGCGCGCTGTTATCGTGGATCAGCCCGGCCAGCTTGTCCGAATGGAGCGACAGCCGCTCAGTTGCAACGCGGCCCAGAGATTCGATGTCACGCGATTGGCCCGCGATAAATTCGCGAGCAAGGCTGAGTTCGCGGTTCACTACGGTCAGGCGCTGCTCCAGCCGGGCGGCTTCGTCGCCCAGCAGGCGCGCCGTTGCGCCAAACCGCTGCGCTTCGCGGCGGCTGTTACGCATCAGCAATTGCCACAACACTGCGAGCAGCAGCACCGGCACCGACCAGTCACGGATCCAGCCGGTCCATTGGCCCAGATCGGTCGAGCCTTGCATGGCGGCGGCGTTGGACAGGACAAACAGCGCGGTCCACCCGGCCAGCGCGGCTACGGTCAGCACCGCTGCGCCTATTTGCAGCCACGGCCGGCGCGGCGCGGGGGCGGGTTCCTCCCACCATTCGTCCGTGCTGACCGGCGCCGGTGCTGCCGGTGCTTCGGCACTTTGCAGTTCGGCGGTGTCGTCCAGCTGCGACGCAACGGCGGAGATGGTGGTTTTCCCTGTCATGCGCGATTGTTTACCATGATTGCGCGATGGATAAACCCCGGTTTAACCACTCGCTGCTATTGCCGCCAAATGGCCTATGAAGCAGGAACCCTTGACGCGACCTTGGCCGCTGCCGCCGGAGCAGACCCCGCGTTGTTTAGCGAGCTTCGCCAAGCGTTTAGCGAGAGCGTCGCGCGGCAGGTTGATTTGCTGCGACGCTCGCGCTGCGATGGCAACTGGCAGATGGCAGCACTGCGGCTAAAGGGAGTTGCGTCCAGTTTCCATGCCGAGCCGCTGATTGTGCTGGCCGATGAGGCGATTGACGGTGCACCGGGCGATCCCACTGTGCTGCGCCGTATCCAGCTATTTCTGGACGACTTTACAACCGTTTGAGCACAAGTCTGCGATCAGCGTGACGCTAGTGCTTGGCACCGGCCTAAGCCTCCCCTAAATACGCAGCCCCAACCCTGATGCGCGGAGAAAGACGCTGCGGGTCGCACTGTTGACCATGCTTGAGCTCGCCGCGGATGACGGCCACCAGCCGCGCGCCTTTTTGCGGGTCGGCGGGCTGTCCGTGGCCCGCCAGCAGCTGGCCTTGGCCTTGGCGCTGGGGTGCGAGCGGATTGTCTGCATCGCGCCCGCATTGACCGCCGATTTGCTGGCGCTGCAGCACATTGCCGAGGGTGCTGGCGCGCAATTCCATGTCGTCCGCGGGGCCCGGCCGCTGGTTGGTCTGGTCACCGCTGCGGACGAATTGTTCGCCTTCGCCGATGGCCTGTTCGCATCCGGCGCAGAGGCAGCTGACTTGCTCAGCGAAGCGCCCGGCGTGCTGGTCCAGCCGATCGAGCAAGGTCTCGCCGCCGGGTTCGAACGGATCGATATCAACCATGCGGCAGCTGGAGCGATGCGCATTCCGGGCCGGCTGATCGAGCGGATTGCTGA
This sequence comes from Novosphingobium sp., assembly GCA_031410255.1. Classification (GTDB taxonomy): domain Bacteria; phylum Pseudomonadota; class Alphaproteobacteria; order Sphingomonadales; family Sphingomonadaceae; genus Novosphingobium. The sequence continues at coordinate 12,452 of JANNYT010000153.1, forward strand.
TCTTCCAGACGATTGCGATGCCTACTCGTCGCTCCAGCGGGTGGCGTTGCAGGCCTCAATTCGCCAGCGTGCGATCCCGGCCGCGGGGCAGGATGGTCTGTTCTGGACCTTGGTGCGCAGCGAAACCGAAGCGCATGCGATCGAACCACAATGGATCCGTCAGCGAACCCGCGATACGCACCCGCTGGGGCCGGCGCGCGCTGCGGCCTTGCTGGCGGTGCGCAGCTTTGGCCCGGCGTTGCTGCATGCCGGCAGCGGCGCGAATGCGGTGGCGGTAGCCGCTGCTGTGGCTGCGTTGCTGGCATTGGGCGCTGGTTGGTTCGGCTTTGCAGGGCTTGGTCTGGGCTTTTGCGCACTAGGCTGGCTGCTGCGCGAAAGCGCCGCTTTGCTGGCCCGGATTGAAAGCGATCTGGTAAAGTCCAGGTTCGGACTTGGCAGTTCTGCACTGTATGGCTGGGTGCTGGATGCGATCATTGTGGCGTTGCTGGGCTGGAGCGTGGTGCCCGAAGCTGGCTTGCCAACCGTCCATCACTTCTTTCCGCCATTCATGCTGGTCGCACTGCTGCGGATCGTGGCGGGCTTGCCGACTGGGCGCTGGAGCGCTTGGCTGACTGATCGCAGCTTGCTCGCAGTCGTCATGCTGGGCACCGTCGCTGGCGGGGTTGCGGGGCCGGCAGCGCACATCGGTGCGGTGGTCGCGGCCTTGGCCGGAATGGCGCTGGTCAGCGGTTTCACCAAGCTAACGCGGCTAACGCGACCTTAACCAAGCTGGGCTATGGCACGGGCATGAGCGAGAATTCTGCCCAAATATTTTCTGCGGCCCCGGGTCCCGCGCTTTCCGTCGATGCGGTGCTGCGTGACGAGCTGGCGCATGGCGATGCCTTGATCGGCACGATTGCGCCGATCCTGCGCCACCTGCTCGCTAACGACGAACATTCGGTGTTCAGCGACGAGATCATCGCGCGGGTTCGCGGCATGATGGGCGACGTTGCGCGCCAGCTGCTCGATCAGCTGGCCATCGCCAATGATGAGCCTGATACCCGCGATCACGATCCGGCGCAGATCGCTGCACTGCTCGATGGGCTGGTCACACATACGGGTTTCCTCTCGCATGTTCACGCCCTTGCACTCGAATGGCAGCTGACTGAACGATTGCAGGCGCGTCTGGCGATCGATCCGGTCCTGTCACCGCTGCTGCAGGCGTTGATCGCGTCGAGCGATGCGCAAGTTGCGGCCGCCGCCATGGCGTTGCTGGCGGCGCAGGCACGGTTTGCGCAGGCGCAGCGGCGGATGCAATTGCCGCTGAGCGAACTGCCCGGCGATCTGCTGTATGCTGCGCTGCTGGGCCTGCGCGGACTGACCAGCGCTGGCGGTGAAGCCCCCTTGGCTGAGTCCGAGCAAGCGATCCGCCGCAACTACGATGAAAACCGCACCCGCCTGGGCCTGATCGCCCGGCTGGTCACCGGGATGGGCGGCGGCGCGACCGCGGCATTGTCAATCACCCATGCTGGGGCCGGAATGTTCCTCAGCGCGCTGGCGCTGGCTTCGGGGCAGGACCGCGACATGGCGGTCCTCGCCACCAACGAAGGTCAACTTGCGCGGCTCGCCTTGGCGCTGCGCGCGTCGGGGGTGAAGCCGCAGGGGATTGAGGAGCAATTCGTGTCGCTGCATCCCGATGTGGCGTTGCCCGATGGATTCGAGCAACTGAGCAGCGATCAGGCAGCAGCGCTGCTGGCGCGCTCTGCTGCCTATCCGGGCAGCTAAGCAGCTATGAGCGCTGGCAATCCAGCTTTGGCCGAAGCACGCAGCGACACAGCCGACCAGTTGGTCAGCGTGACCGAGCCGCTGGCCGGGCTGCAGCTGGCCTGCGGCGGCGAGATCCCCGGCACGATTGCCATTCCGGCGCTGCGTGAACTGGTGGTCAAGGCGCGGACCTTCGGGCTCAAGCTGGGCCGCACGATCCGTGCCAGCGATGGCCGTGAGATGGTCTCTGCCTGGATCGAAGTTGAGCCACTTGCCGAAGGCGGCTGCGCGATCCGCGTCAACAGCTGGCAAGCCAGCCCTTTGCCGCCGGAAGACCCGGTTACAATCACCGCGCACCGGACCGCGATCGAACGGACGCTGGCCGAATTGACCGCGCAGCTGGACGCGTCGCAATGCCTGCTGAGCGCCGAATCGGATTCTCCCGAGCTGGCTGATCTGACCGCCGCCATGCGCGCCGGGATCGGGCGGCCATGGACCGAATTTGTCGCGGTGAGCGGCGCCACACATGAACAACCGATGCACTGGCGGCTGCTTGATGGTGCCAGCATCAGCGTTTCCGGGTCAGGCCGCAACTGGCGCGCGAGCCTGCTGCCGCATGAAGTTGCGGGCAGCGATCCCAGCGGGTTCGAGCTGTGCTTGACTGCTGATACTCCGCCTGCGTCGCAACCCGCGCCAATCGTGCCGGGCGTCATTCTACCCAGCAATGGCCCGGGACTGGTCGGGCGCGATATTGCACCTGTCTTGCGCCAGCCGATCGCGCGGATCATCGCCAATGCCGAGACGATCCGGACCCGGATGGCTGGACCGCTGGCCGAGGAATACAGCCAGTACGCCGCCGATATTGCCGCGGCCGGTCAGCATTTGCTGGCTCTGGTCGAAGATCTGGCCGACCTGGAAGTGGTCGAAGCCGATGAATTCAACACCGCGCCGGACCGGATCGATCTGGCCGATGTGGCCCGCCGCGCAGCGGGCATTCTGGGAGTGCGCGCGCAGGAACGCGGGATCACGATTGATCCGCCCAAGCTTGGCGAGCATCTGCCCGCAATCGCCGAATTCCGCCGAGTGCTGCAGGTGCTGCTCAATCTGGTGGGCAACGCGATCCGCTATGCCCCGGACAATTCACAAGTGTGGATCAGGCTGGAGGATGCCGGCGGCCGGGCCCGGTTGATCGTGGCCGATCAAGGACCGGGCTTGTCAGAAGACCAGCAAACCAAAGTGTTCGAGAAGTTCGAGCGACTGGGCCGCAGCGGCGAAGACGGCGGATCAGGGCTGGGACTTTATATCTCACGCCGCCTGGCCCGCGCGATGGGTGGCGAGCTGACGGTTGAAAGCGCGCCCGGGCAGGGCGCGCGTTTCATCCTCGACGTTCCGGCAGACTTGCTGGCGTCAGCGCCCACTACGGCGCAGCAGCACGATCACGATCGCGCCGACGGCAGCTAGGATAGCACCATTATAGGCCCACTTGCGATCAGCCAGCATAAAGCTGTCTGATGGCCACATGATGATGCCCAGGCCCTGGCCGATCCACAGCAGACCCATCAGAATTGCCAAGCCAGCGACTATCATCAAAATCAAACGTAAAATGGCCATAGCCAAAACTCCCCAGGCCGGCGCGCTATCCGGGCCGGTCAGGGCAGTTTACTCGCCCAAAAGTTAACGTTTGTCGAGCGGCAGATAGTCGCGGTGCGTCGGCCCGGTGTAAAGCTGGCGCGGACGGCCGATCTTCTGTGCCGGGTCCGAAATCATTTCGTTCCACTGCGCCACCCAGCCGACCGTGCGGGCCAGCGCGAACAGCACGGTGAACATCGTGGTCGGGAAGCCGATCGCCGAAAGCACCACGCCCGAGTAAAAATCGACGTTGGGGAACAGCTTTTTTTCGATGAAATATGGGTCGTTTAGTGCCATTTCTTCAAGCTGCAGCGCAACTTCGAAGACCGGATTGGTGACCTTCAATTCTGCGAACAGTTCACGTACGGTCGATTGCATCACGGTCGCGCGTGGATCGTAGTTTTTGTAGACCCGGTGGCCAAAGCCCATCAGCCGGAACGGATCGTTCTTGTCCTTGGCGCGGGCGATGTAATGCGGGATCCGGTCGGGCGTGCCGATCTCGTGCAGCATGTTGAGCGCAGCCTCATTGGCCCCGCCATGCGCCGGTCCCCACAGGCACGCGATCCCGGCCGCGATGCAGGCGAACGGGTTGGCACCTGATGAACCGGCGAGCCGAACAGTAGAGGTCGAAGCGTTCTGTTCATGGTCAGCGTGGAGGATGAAAATCCGGTCGAGCGCCTTTTCGACAATCGGGTTCACCACATATTTTTCAGCCGGAACGCCAAAGGTCATCCGCAGGAAATTGCCGGTGTAGCTAAGCGAATTGTCCGGATAGACGAACGGCTGGCCGACCGAATATTTGTAAGCCATCGCCGCAATCGTCGGCATTTTGGCGATCAACCGGTGCGAACTGATCGTGCGGTGGACCGGATCGGAAATGTCGGTCGAATCGTGATAGAAGGCAGACAGCGCGCCAACCACGCCGCACATGATTGCCATAGGATGCGCATCGCGGCGAAACCCGCCGAAGAACGATGCGAGCTGTTCGTGCACCATGGTGTGGCGGGTGATCGTGGTCGAAAAGGTCTTGAGCTGATCTTTGCTCGGCAGTTCGCCATTGAGCAGCAGGTAACTCACTTCCATGAAGCTGGAATCTTGGGCCAGCTGGCCAATCGGATAGCCGCGGTGCAGCAACACGCCTTCATCGCCATCGATATAGGTCAGCGCGCTTTCGCAACTGGCAGTGCTGGTGAAGCCCGGATCGAACGTGAACAGCCCAGTCTGGCCGTAAAGCTTGCGGATATCGATAACATCGGGGCCGACCGAACCCGACACGACCGGGTATTCATAGTCATTGCCGCCGGCTGAGAGTTTTGCAGTATCGCCCACGTTATTGCTCCTTAGCCTTGCCCAGCCTGCTCGGCGGTACGAGCCTGCGCGGTGATCCGCGCGAGGCTTTCATCCCGTCCGAGTAGGACCAGCACATCGAAAATACCTGGGGAGGTTGTCTGTCCGGTTAGCGCGGCCCTAAGGGGTTGCGCAAGCTTTCCAAGTCCCAAGCCCAATTCTTCTGCCATCGACTTGAGATTGAGTTCAAGCGCCTCGGCTGTCCAGTTAGCATTAGCACCGATCCGGCGGCAGATCGCATCAAGCAGTGCGCGCGCGTCATCGCTCAGTAGCGCCTCGGCCTTGGGATCAAGCGGCAGCGGTCGCTGGGCAAACAGAAACTCTGAACTGGCCGCCAGCTCGTTCAAATCCTTGGCGCGGACTTTCAGGAACGGCATTGCTGTGGTGAGCAGAGCCAGATCGGCTGCTCCGGTCATCCGCGGGGCGACCAGAGCGGCCAGCCGCGCGTCGTCAGCTTCGCGCAGATAGTGCCCGTTGAGGTTGAGCAGCTTGGCCGTATCGAACCGCGCCGCACCCTTGCCGACATGGCTAAGCTCGAACCAGTTCACCGCATCTTCGCGGCTGATGATTTCATCGTCGCCGTGGCCCCAGCCCAATCGTAACAGGTAGTTGATCAGCGCCTCGGGCAGGATCCCCATCTCATCGCGGTAAGCATCAACCCCCAGCGCGCCATGGCGCTTGGACAGCTTGGCCCCGTCAGCGCCGTGGATCAGCGGCACGTGGCCGTAAACCGGATCGGGCCAGCCGCCCTCAGCTGTGTTCATTGCTCTGACGATCAGCAACTGACGGAAGGCATTATTGATATGATCATCGCCGCGGATCACGTGGGTGACGCCCATATCGTGATCGTCAACCACAACCGCGAGCATGTAAGTCGGGGTACCGTCCGAGCGCAGCAGGATGAAATCGTCTAGCTCGGCATTGGCGACGGTTATCAAGCCCTGTACTTCGTCAACGATTGTAGTTTCGCCTGCGAGCGGGGCCTTGATCCGGACCACATAAGGAGCGTCCTCGGGCCACGTTTCAGGTGCAGCATCGCGCCATTCGCTGACGATCCGAAATGGGCGGCGTTCAGCCTGCGCCAGCTCGCGCCGCGCGGCCAATTCGGCCTGGGTCAGATAGCAGCGATAGGCATCGCCGGTGGCGAGCAACTTGTGTGCAACTTCGGCATGGCGATCGGAGCGGGCAAACTGCAACGTCGCTGGCTCGTCACCACCCAAACCGAGCCATTCGAGCCCGTCAAAGATCGCGGCAATCGCTGGTTCGGTTGAGCGGGCGCGGTCGGTATCTTCGATCCGCAGCAAGTACTTACCGCCAGTGTGGCGGGCATAGAGCCAGTTGAATAGCGCGGTGCGCGCGCCGCCGATGTGGAGGAATCCGGTGGGCGAGGGGGCAAAACGCGTGACGACCTGGCGGGTGCCAGTCATCAGGCCATTGGCGCTACCGCTTGCCATCACCGCTGCCTTCCTGTCTCTTGCCCGATATGACCAGCGACACCGTGCCTCTGGTACCCTTTGACAGCGCCGATCTGGGCGGCGCTGCACTGCAGCAAAGTCCTTGGCGCAAGCGCATGAACTTGTCCAGCGGGCTTGCGCGCGTCGAGCACTTCCTGGCCGCTGCGGGCTTTGAACAGGGACCGTGGCTGGTCGCCGGTTTTGCCGCTGGAATCGCGGCCTGGTTTGAAGGCGCGAACGTCTGGCAATGGCTGGGCGTGATCATGCTCGGGCTGGGCGTGGCCGTGGCCGGGCTGGCGCTGCTGAGACGTAATGGCGATCATCCCTACCTGCGCCGCGCGGTGGTGGCGATGGCCTTGGCCGTGGCCGCCGGCTGCACCTTCGTCTGGGTCAAGTCGGCCACGGTCGGGACCAAGCCGATTGCGCATCAGATGGTGATCTGGCTCGACGGCAAAGTCTTGGCGCGCGAGGAGCAACCAGCGCAGGAACGGATCCGCTTGCGACTGGCGGCACGCGAGCCGGATAGTGGACGGGCGATCATTGTGCGGGTCAATCTACCGCAGGAGAATGACCGGCCCGAGTTCAGCGAAGGATCGACCTTGCGGCTGCGCGCCCGGCTGGTGCCGCCAGCGCCGCCGATGTTGCCGGGCGGTTATGACTTCTCGCGCGCAGCCTGGTTCTCCGGGATCGCAGCGACCGGCACCGTGCTGGGCCAACCCAAGGTGATCGCGGCGGGTGAGCCTGATGGCGCGCTGCGGCGGTTGCAGCGCAGCTTGTCGCACCACGTGCGGATGAACTTGTCGGGCTCACCCGGCGCGCTGGCTGCGGCTTTTGCCAGCGGAGATCGCGGGGCGATTGCGCCTGAAGACGAGGACGCGATGCGCGATGCTGGCTTGACACATTTGCTCTCGATCAGCGGGCTCCACGTCAGCGCGGTGATCGCGGCGGCCTATTTCATCGCACTGCGGCTGCTCGGGCTGCTGCCGTGGCTGGCTTTGCGGATCCGCTTGCCGATTGCAGCTGCCGGGGCCGGGGCGCTGGCCGGGATCGGCTACACTTTGCTGACCGGCGCCGAAGTGCCGACGATCCGCTCGTGCATCGGCGCGGTGCTGGTGATGCTTGCGCTGGTGCTGGGGCGCGAGCCGCTGAGCATGAGGATGATTGCGATCGCCGCCGCGCTGGTGCTGCTGATCTGGCCCGAGGCGGTAGTCGGCCCCGGCTTTCAAATGAGCTTCGCTTCGGTGATCGCAATCGTTGCGCTGCACGGGACGGCACCGATGCGGGCGTTCAATGCGCCGCGTGAAGAGCCGCTGTTGGCGCGCTGGCTGCGGCAGCTCGCGGCAATCCTGCTGACCGGGATCGTGATCGAGCTGGCCTTGATGCCGATCGGCCTGTTCCATTTCCACCGGGCCGGGGTCTACGGCGCGTTGGCCAATGTGATCGCAATCCCGTTGACGACTCTGGCCTCGATGCCCTTGATCGCGCTGGCCTTGCTGTTTGACGCCGTTGGAGCGGGAGCACCGTTCTGGTGGCTCGCTGGCAAATCGCTCGAACTGCTGCTGGGGCTAGCGCACTGGACCGCGAGCATGCCCGGCGCGGTGACGATGATGCCGGCGATGGGCGACGCTGCTTTCGCATTGTTCCTGGCGGGCGGCTTCTGGCTGGCGCTGTGGCGCGGGCGGGCACGTTTGATCGGGTTTGGACCGGCGCTGCTTGGGCTCATCCTGCTGCTGCAAGTGCGGGCCCCTGACTTGCTGATTTCGGGTGACGGCCGCCACGTCGGGATTACCGGTGAGGCGGCGGGCGAGCTGCTAGTGCTGCGCCAGACTCGCAGCGACTATACCCGCGACAACCTGACCGAAACCGCCGGGATGGCGGGGGAACTGCGGCTGCTGGATGATTGGCCCGGAGCCCAATGCAACGTCAGTTTTTGTGCGATCACGCTGCGCCGTGGCGGCCGTGACTGGCAAGTGTTGATGTCACGCGGCACCGATCTGACCGAAGAGCGCGAACTGGCCGCCGCTTGCGAGCGTGCCGACATTGTCGTGTCGGATCGCTACTTACCGTTCTCATGCCACCCGCGCTGGCTCAAGGCTGACCGGGGCCAGTTGGAGCGCAGCGGCGGGCTGACCATCGATCTCACCAGTCAGCAGATCGACAGCGTTGCGGCGGACGAGGGGTCTCACGGTTGGTGGACACCCAAGGAACGCCGCCCGCGCCGGCTTAACGCGCCGGCAGCCAATCCCCAAGCGACCGGATCAGCCGAACCGGACGCGGCTCAGGCGGTGAGAAGACCCGTCAAAACCTCCAACCCCGCTCAGTGATAACGGCGCAGCAGCCCCGCGAGCTTGCCTTGCACCACCACTTCGCGCGGATCGTAAAGCTGCGGTTCGTAAGCAGCATTGGCCGGATCGAGCCGTACCCGGCCATCCTGACGGCGCAGATACTTGAGCGTCGCTTCCTCACCGCGCACCAGCGCCACCACGATTTCGCCGTCCCGGGCGGTGTCGGTGCGGCGAATCAGCGCATAGTCGCCGTCCAGAATCCCGGCTTCGATCATCGAATCGCCTGATACTTCGAGCGCATAGTGTTCTCCTGCACCAAGCAGCGCGGCTGGGACCGGCAGCATGGTTGACGTTTCCATCGCCTCGATCGGCATGCCGGCGGCGATCTTGCCGTGCAGCGGGATCTCGATCACGTCGTTGGCCGGAGCAGCGCGGGCTGGTTCAGGGCGCTTGAGCGTAACCACATTGTCGACGCTGCGGGCCGGGGCCTTGCCCACCACATCTTCAGGCTGCTTGAGCACTTCCAATGCGCGTGCGCGATTGGGCAGACGGCGGATAAACCCGCGTTCTTCCAGTGCCGAAATCAGACGGTGCACGCCAGACTTCGACTTGAGGTCGAGCGCTTCCTTCATTTCCTCAAACGAAGGCGAGACCCCGGTCTCTTCAAGTTTGACCTGAATAAAGCGGATCAGTTCGTGCTGCTTGCGGGTCAGCATGCGGGGTCACTCCTGCTGGAACGCGCAGAAACCCGAATGTTCCTACACCGTTCAGTGAACGAATGCGGAACAATTAAGCAACCTTTCGGATCAAGTCAAGCAATCCCGCCATTCTCGAGCAGATAGATCGCCGCTGATGTTCCAGCCGCGCTGGCGGGGGCTTCTGCCAGTCGTTCGATCAAGGCGTTGCTGGCGGCGAGGCTGGCCAGAGCGCCGCTGTCCTGATTGACGCGCGGGCTCACGCTGACACCGTCCCAGTAGGCCCGCAAGTATTCACGGCGCGCACCGGCTGCTGGCAGATCATCGGCAAGGCGGGCCGCAAAACTGCGCGGCAGCGGGGCGGCGGCACCGAGCAAGGCCCGTAGCAGTGGTAGCAGGAAGAAATAGGCGGTGACGTGGCTGGAAACGGGATTGCCCGGCAGGCCGAGCACCACGGTACTGCCCTTGCGCGCGACCAACAACGGCTTGCCCGGCTTGATCGCGACCTTCCAGAAATCGAGTTCTGCCCCCCAGGCTTCCAGCGCGGGGCGGATCAGATCGTGATCGCCCACCGAAGCCCCGCCGCTGGTGACTATCAGATCGGCGCCAGCTGCATCATCAAGCGCGGCGGTGATTGCCTTCAGCCGGTCCGGCACCGGGCCGATGCGCCGCACTTCGCACGGCACCGCCGCCATCAGCGCGGCCAGCATCACGCCATTGCTCGCGGGGATCTGGTGGACTGCGCAGTGCTCGGGATCGCTGGCCAGTTCGTCGCCGCTGTCGATCACCACCACTTTGGGGCAGCGGCGGACGGCAAGCAGCCGGTACCCACCGGATAAGGCCAGCGCGAGCTGCGCCGGGCCGAGCCGCGCGCCGGTGCCCAGCAGTTCGCGGCCCTGCGCAAAGTCCATCCCGGTCTTGCGGACGTGCCGGACTGGCGGTGCCGGCGGCTCGCCGGTGAGCGTTAGCGCATCGCCGCTGCGCGCCGCATCCTCCTGCATCAGCACCATGTCGGCCCCATCCGGCAGCAGCGCGCCGGTCGCGATGCGGACCGCTTCGCCAGCGCCAATTAAACCGCCAAACGGATGCCCCGCCGCGCTCTCTCCCACCACGCGCCACGGCCCCGGCAGGTCGGCGCTGCGCATGGCGTAGCCGTCCATTGACGAGAGATCGGCGGGCGGCTGAGTGCGCCGTGCGGTAAGCGGCTCGGCCAGATAGCGGCCCAAGGCTTCGGCGACTGGCACGCGCTCAATCGGCAGCGGCTGAGTTAGCGCGAGCAACCGGGCCTGCGCCTGGGCAAGCGGCAATGGCGCTGCCATCAGTCCTTGGCCTGCCACAAGCCCGACTTGCCGCCGCGCTTTTCAATCAGGCGGACCCCGCCGATCACCATGCCCTTGTCGAGCGCCTTGGACATGTCGTAGATCGTCAGCAGCGCGACCGAAACTGCGGTCAACGCTTCCATTTCGACCCCTGTTTTGCCGGTTAGCGCGGCAGTGGCGGTCGCGCGGATACCACCTGCTTCGAACGCGAATTCGACCGTGACCGAATCGAGCGCAAGTGGATGACATAGCGGGATCAACTCGGCGGTTTTCTTCGCTGCCATGATTCCGGCGATCCGGGCGGCGGCGATCACATCGCCCTTGGGGGCGTCACCCGCGCGGATCGCGCCAAGCGCCGCGTCCGACATGGTGATGAGGCCCGCTGCAATCGCGATACGCTGGGTCGCGGCCTTGCCGCCGACATCGACCATGCGGGCATTGCCTTGTTCATCGAGGTGGGTGAGCTCAGCCATTGAGTAGCTCCCGCGTCGCCGCCGCCACATCTACTTGCCGCATCAGGCTCTCGCCGACCAGAAACGTTTGGATGCCGCTGTTCGCCAGCCGCTGCAAATCGGCGTGCGAATTGATCCCGCTCTCGCTGACCAGCAAGGTGCCAGCCGGGGCCAGCGAAGCAAGCCGTTCGGTCGTGGCAAGATCGGTGACGAAGCGCTTGAGATCGCGGTTGTTCACCCCGATCAACCGGGACTTGAGCCGCGTGGCGCGTTCCAGTTCGGCCTCGTTATGCACTTCGACCAGCACATCCATGCCGTGGTCCAGCGCCGCCGCTTCGATCTCGGCCATTACGCCATCATCCAGCGCCGCCACGATAATCAGGATCGCGTCGGCGCCGATGCTGCGCGCCTCCGCGACTTGCCAGGGATCGACCATGAAATCCTTGCGCAGCACCGGCAAATCACAGGCCGCGCGCGCGGCGATCAGATAGTCTTCATGGCCCTGAAAATAGGGCAAATCTGTCAGCACCGAAAGGCACGCCGCGCCGCCGGCCTGATAGGCAGCGGCATGTGCGGCGGGATCAAAGTCAGCACGGATCAGGCCTTTGGAGGGACTGGCCTTTTTGACTTCGGCGATCAGCGCGAAGCTGGTTGCGGCCTTGACCCGCAACGCCGCTTCAAACCCGCGTGGAGCGGTTTGTGTGGCGGCCAGGACGGCTAGGTCGGCCAGCGAGTGTTGAACTTTGCGTGCAGCAATTTCGCTGCGCTTGGTGTCACAGATCTCAGTCAGTTTATCGGTCATTGCGTTGTCTCGATCCAGCAATCGAGCAGCGCGCTTGCCAGCCCGCGATCGATTGCTTCGGCGGCTTCTTCGACACCTTCGAACCAATCGTCAACCTGCCCCGCGACAATCAGCGCAGCGGCGGAATTGAGCAGCACGGCATCACGGTATGCGCAGGGATAGCCCAGCAGCATTGCGCGCAAAGCGGCGGCATTGAACGCCGCATCGCCGCCGCGTAGCTGGCCAAGTTCATGCGGCATCAACCCGGCATTGAGCGGGGCGAATTCTCCGGCGAAACGGTCAAGCCCGATGGCCGCGATGTGGCTTGGCCCGGCGATCGACAATTCGTCGAGGCCCTCTTCGCCCGAGACGATCAGCGCCGCCTCGGTGCCCAGCAGCCGCATCGCATCGCGGTACAGCGCGATCAAGCTGGGGTGTGCGACCCCGACCAGCTGCCGCGTCACTCTGGCGGGGTTGGCTAGCGGACCGGTCAGGTTGAACACCGTGCGGCGGCCGAGCGCCTTGCGGATCGGGGCCATCCGGGCGAGCGCAGGATGGTGCGCGGGCGCGTAAAGGAAGGCGATGCCAAGGTCGGGCAGGGTCGCCTCGGCCATCTCGCTGGCACGGGCCAGATTGAGACCAAGCGCTTCGAGCGTATCGGCGCCCCCGGCGAGGCTCGAAGCGGCGCGGTTGCCGTGCTTGGCGACCGGGACGCCGCAAGCTGCGACCACCAGCGCTACTGCAGTTGAAACGTTGACGCTATGCTGCCCGTCGCCGCCGGTACCGCAGACGTCGATCGCGCCGGGCGGGGCGGTGATCGATTTCATCCGCGCGCGCATCGCCAGCACTGCCCCGGCGATTTCCGCGGCGCTCTCACCGCGCACGGCCAGCTCGGTCAGCGTTGCGGCAATTTCGGCATCGGCCATGGCACCATCGAGCATCGCGCCAAACAGCGTCTCGGCATCACCCAGGTTCAGGCTCATGCCAGTTCCTTGACCGGGATCCCGCATAGCCGGAGGAAGTTGGCGAGCATCGCGTGGCCGTGCTGGGTGGCGATGCTTTCGGGGTGGAACTGGACCCCGTGGATCGGCAACTCGCGGTGCCGCACGCCCATCATGTGGCCATCGTCCGAAGTGCAATTGACCACCAGCTCGGCCGGAATATCCTCGACGATCAGCGAGTGATAGCGGGTGGCGGTGAACGGTGAGGGCAGGCCTTGGAACAGCCCGGTGCCGTCATGCGTCACTTGCGAAGTCTTGCCATGCATCAGCCCGCCGCGCACCACTTTGCCGCCGAAATACTGCCCGATTGACTGGTGGCCCAGGCACACTCCGAGCAGCGGCAGCCCGGCATCGGCGCAGGCGCCAACCAGATCGAGGCTGATCCCGGCCTCGTTAGGAGTGCAGGGGCCGGGCGAGATCAGGAAACCTTTGGCCCCGCAGGTCACCGCTTGCCCGGCTGACAGCGCATCGTTGCGCACGACCTGCACTTCGGCGCCCAGTTCCATCAGGTAATGGACCAGGTTCCAGGTGAAACTGTCGTAGTTGTCGATAACCAGAATCATGCGGCGCACTTAGCGCCGCAGGGCGGGATTGGCCAGAAAATCCACCAACCCCGTTCGTGTCCAGCGAAGTCGAGACACCTTGCGCAAAGTGTCTAGACTTCGCTCGACACGAACGGAGGTAGGATATGGTTGAAGGTGGGGGGCTTAGCCCTGCTTCCCCGCATAGCGATCACTCGCCCGGACCAGCCCGTCGGTCAGGCCGGGTTCGGTGTAAAGGTGACCTGCATCGGCCACGATTTGCAGATCGACCTCGGGCCAGGCCTGCTTGAGCGCCCAGGCGGCTGAGGGCGGCGTGCAGCAATCGTGGCGGCCTTGCACAATGGTGCCGGGGATGCCGCGCAGCTTGTGGGCATTGGCGAGCAATTGTCCCGGCTCGAGCCAGCATTGATGCTGGAAATAGTGGTTCTCGATCCGCGCCACCGCGACCGCGTGATCGTCGGCGGTGAATTCCTCGAGCATGGCGGGGTCCGGCAGCAGGGTGACGGTCAGCCCTTCCCACAATGACCACGCCTTGGCGGCGGCGAGGCGGACGGCGTGATCATCGCTGGTCAGCCGGGATTGATAGGCCCCGACCAGATCATGTTGCTCGGCCGCCGGAATGTGATCGCGGAACGCTTGCCAGCCCTCGGGATAAAGCTCGCTTGCGCCGTATTTGTAGAGCCAGTCGGCCTCCAGCTGGCTGGCGAGGAAGATCCCGCGCAGCACCAGTTCGCTGGCCCGCTCGGGGTGGGTCTGGGCATAGGCCAGCGACAGGGTTGAGCCCCACGAGCCGCCGAACACCAGCCACTGTTCGTGCCCGCACATTTCGCGCAACCGCTCGATATCGGCGACGAGGTGCCAGGTCGTGTTGGCCTCCAGACTGGCAAACGGCAAAGATCGCCCGCAGCCGCGCTGATCGAACAGCAGCACATCGTACAGCGCCGGATCGAACTGCTGGCGCTGCCCCGCGCCGCAGCCGCCGCCGGGCCCGCCGTGGAGGAACACCGCCGGCTTGCCGCCCGGCGTGCCGCAGCGCTCCCAATAGATGCTGTGACCATCGCCAACCTCGAGCATGCCCGAAGCGTAAGGTTCAATCGGCGGATAGAGGGTGCGGCGCTGGGTCATGGGTTCACTCTGCCAGAGTTCAGCTGCGTTTGACACCCACGGCGGTCAGCAGGGCGCGGAATTGGTCCAGCTGCTCGGCCGTAAGACAGCGTTTGGGAAACAGGAACATGAACCCCGGCGTGCGGCGCAGCATCAGCACCGTGTCGGTTTCCAGATAGTCGATGAACCGGCACCACGGATGATCGGAAGTGCCTTCGGCGTAGCTGGCTTTGAACCGATCGGGGGTGAGGTGGTACGTTGTGGGCATTTCCATCGTGCCGGTCTGCGCATGGAGCTGGTTGCTCGTGCCCGGCAATTGCAGCCAGCAGACGGCGTAGCGGGTCACCAAAAGCACCGCAGCGATCCCTGCACCCAATGGCAGCTGGGCGCGCAGGTCGTCCAAAAAGCCGGCATCACTTGGGCCGACAGCGGCCATCGCGACCACAGTTAGCAGAAATGCGCTGCTGAGATATGCGAACGTAAGCTTTTGCGCGGCCCAACCCATGCGAAAGTGCTTGGCGTTGGCGGCAAAAAAGTCTGCCGCCGAGACGTCCACGGTGAATTCAAGTTCCATGCCGCGAGCTTACTTCAGCGCCATCAGCTTGGCCAGATCGGCCTTCCAGAACTTGGCCCAGGTGTGGGTGCCGTGGCCCTTGGTCAGCGGGCTGTAGGGGATCAGGATGAACCGCGCGCGCGGCATCTGCTTGGCCTGCTGCTGCGCGAGGCCCAGTTCGGGCGGGTTGATGAAATCGTCCGAGCTGTTGATCCACAGCACCGGCACCGTGATCCGGTTCAGCTGCGCGGCGGGGTTGTATTTGCGCGAGCTGTCGAGCTGATAGATCTGGTCATTGGCATCACCATCGGCCTTGCTCCGGGCGTCGAATGTAGCGGCGAGAAAGCCCTCGGCCTTGGCACGGGTCGGGTAGTCAGTCTGCAGGCCCCAGGCATTCGCGCCCGCAACGATGCTCAGGTCCATCGCGGCGCGCAGTCCCTGCTGCGGAGCTTGCGTATAATTGCCGCCGTTCCACAGCGGATCGGCCTTGATCGCGTCGATCGACATCTGCCGCCAAATCCGGTTGCGCCCGCCGATCTCCACTGCATTGCAGGCGAACGGCGCGAGCCTCCGGGCAAAGCCGGGGAACATTTCGCCCCAGACAAAGGCATGCATGCAGCCCATCGAGGTGCCGAGGATCAGCTGCAAATGCTGCACCCCCAGGCCCTGCGTCAGCAGCAGCTGCTGCGCGCGCACCATATCGTCATAATCATAGCGCGGGAACTTCATCCGCAGCCCGTCGCTGGGCTTGGAGCTTTGCCCGTGGCCCAGATTGTCGGGCAGGATCACGTACCATTTGGTGATGTCGAGCACCTGGCCGGGGCCATAGAGCTCATCGGCAAATTGCGGGCGAAAGAACTGCGCGCCGCTGCCGCCGGTACCATGTAGCACCATTACCGCGTTGTCGATTTGGTCCTTGGCATCGCGGTGCGGCGTGCCGAGCGTGGTGACGTGGATTTTGACGTCCATCACCTCGCCGGTGCCAAAGCGGAAGTCCTTCAGCGCAACATCGCGCTGAACGGCGCGTTTGGCCCAG
>JANNYT010000154.1:0-12997 GCA_031410255.1 Novosphingobium sp.
GGATCGGTGATCGAATCGAGTACCAGCAGGGGCTGGGCGGCCTCACCGCTCAGCACGTCCTCAAGGAAAATATCTTCCAATGCGTCGCATTCCAGCACCAGTCCCTGGTGCGGCGCATCGCGCGCGACCAAGCGGGCCAGATCGGCGGGGGAGGCGTATTCAACCTTGAAATCGGCCGGCAACTCGCCGTCGAGTGAAGCGACGCCTTCACGGGTGGCCCACATTTTACGGTGGTTGCGATCGGGGTTGAGCAAGGCGGCTTCGACCGCATGGCGGCCCCACAACCGCACCGCCCCGGTGCTGGCCTGGCCTGATCCGCGCCCGCCCTTCATGCGACCCGCGCGGCCGCGCAGCGCGCGTGAGGGCTTTTCGTCGGTAGGTCGGGCCATGACTACGCTTTCGATATCCAACTGAAAGCTGGGTGGTGGACAGGGGTGGATTCGAACCACCGTACGCTCTCGCGGGCAGATTTACAGTCTGCTGCCATTAACCACTCGGCCACCTGTCCACACCAGCTTGCCGGCGTCGGGTTGCCCCGCTTGTGCAGCTCTTGGAAAGAGCCATCCGGCCGAGGGAGCGCGCATTTGGCGAAGCATGGCGGCAGTGTCAATGGTCCAATGCTGTGCAGCGTGACTTGCCGCGCTTCGATTGGCCCGGTAGGACCGCGCGTCATGACTGAAAATATACCAGTGATCTCGTCGACCGGGCTCTACACCCCGCCAGAATCGATCAGCAACGCCGAATTAGTTGGCAGCTTCAACGCATACGTCACCGCGTTCAACGCCGAGCACGCGAGCGCCATTGCCGCTGGCGATGTCGCGGAACTGGCCCCCAGCTCGGTCGAATTCATCGAGAAGGCCAGCGGGATCAAATCGCGCTACGTGATGAGCAAGGCGGCTTTGCTCGATCCCGCAATCATGACCCCGCGCTGGCCCGAGCGCTCCAACGACGAAATCTCCGTGTTGGCCGAGATGGGCGTAAAGGCTGCGCGCGATGCGCTGGCCCGCGCCGGGCGTGACGCGAGCGAGGTCGATGCCGTACTTTGCGCCGCATCGAACATGCAGCGGGCTTATCCGGCGATGGCGATCGAGATCCAGCAGGCGCTGGGGATTGAGGGCTTTGCCTTCGACATGAACGTCGCGTGCTCGTCTGCCACCTTCGGGATCCAGACTGCGGCCGATTTCATCCGTTCGGGCTCGGCGCGTTCGGTGCTGGTGATCAGCCCCGAAATTTGCACCGGCCACAACAATATGCGCAACCGCGACAGCCACTTCATCTTCGGCGATGTTGCGACTGCGGTACTGGTCGAAGTGCGCGATCTGGCCCCGGCGCAACATTGGGAGATTGTCGGGACGCGGCTCAAAACCGTCTTCTCGAACAATATCCGCAACAATTTCGGCTTTCTGAATTGCGCGACGCCCGAGACCATCGGTGCGCCAGACAAGCTGTTCGTGCAGGAAGGCCGCAAGGTGTTCAAGGAAGTGGTGCCGATGGTGGCGGCGATGATCGGTGAACATGCCGGCGATCTTGGGCTGGAGCAGGCGGCGCTGCGGCGGCTGTGGTTGCACCAGGCCAATCAGGGGATGAACCGCCTGATTGCGCAGCGGGTGCTGGGGCATGAGGCGAGCGAGGACGAAAGCCCGACTGTGCTCGATACCTATGGCAACACCTCGAGCGCGGGGTCGATCATTGCGTTTCATCAACATAGCGATGATCTGGAGGCCGGTGACACCGGCGTGATTTGTTCTTTCGGTGCAGGCTATTCTGTCGGAACCGTGTTCGTGCGGAAGGTAGCATAATGCCCGGAGATATTCTCGACAATCGTGGGCGCGGTGTGGCGGCGTGGAGCTGGCCCAGCGTTCATCCCGAGGGGCGCAAATTCGCCTTGGCCGCAGCAGTGGTTTGTGCCGGCGCCGCGTTCATGGCTTGGGAAACGCTGGCCTGGCCGCTGGGTGCGTTAGTGCTGGGGATCCTCGCTTTCTTCCGCGATCCGCGCCGGGTCACGCCGCTGGGCGAAGATCTGGTGGTGGCCCCGGCCGACGGGCTGATCACGCTGATCAAGCAGATGGAGCCGCCGCGTGAGCTGGTCCAGGAAGATGGCTCGGGCCACGCCGGTCTGCCCGAGGGGACCGTGACCCGCGTCTCGATCTTCATGTCGGTGTTCGATGTCCACATCAATCGCGCCCCGATCGCTGGCACGGTGGCCCGGGTGGTCTATCTGCCCGGCAAATTCCTCAGCGCCGATCTCGACAAGGCGAGCGAAGAGAATGAGCGCCAGCACATTTTGATCGACCGCGGTGATGGGCGCGCCATTGGCTTCACTCAGATCGCCGGATTGATCGCGCGGCGGATCGTGCCGTTCGTCAAACCGGGCGACAATGTTGCAGCAGGCCAGCGGGTCGGACTGATCCGGTTCGGCAGCCGGGTCGATGTCTATCTGCCAGCTGGCACCGAACCCAAGGTGCTGGTCGGTCAGCGGGTTGTCGCGGGCGAAACCGTGCTGGCCGAGATTGGCAGTGCAATGCTGATCGAAGGCGCGCGGCAGTGAGCGATGCGCCGGTCCAACGCGGGCTGTCCCTGCGCGCGCTGGTCCCCAATGCGATCACCGCCGCGGCGCTGTGCGCTGGGCTGACCGGCATTCGCTTTGCGATCACCGGCGATTTCGAAAAGTCGGTGCAGGCGATTGTGCTGGCCGGTTTGCTCGACGGGATTGACGGGCGGATCGCGCGGCTGCTGAAAGCGCAATCGCGGTTTGGCGCAGAGCTTGATAGTTTGGCTGACAATGTCTCGTTCGGGGTCGCCCCGGCCTTGGTGCTGTTCCTGTGGTCATTGCAGGAACTGCCTCGGATCGGCTGGTTTGCGGCACTGGCCTTTGCTGTCGCGATGGCGCTGCGCTTGGCGCGCTTCAATGCCCGGATCGACTTGGCAGATGAGCCGCGCAAGGCCGCTGGGTTCCTGACCGGGGTCCCGGCTCCGGTGGGGGCGGGGCTGGCGTTCCTGCCGCTCTACTTGTGGTTTGAAACCGGCGACGCGCTGTTCCGGGCGCCACTGCTGGTTGGCGGCTGGCTGGTGGTCATTGCCTTCCTGCTGATCTCGGCCGTGCCGACGCTGAGCTGGGGGAAGCTGCGCCCCCGGCGCAGTCTGCGGCTGGAAGTGATCGCGCTGGTCGGCTTGCTGGCAGCGGGCTTAATCGCCGAACCGTGGTGGACCCTGATTGCAATCTGCGCGGTCTACCTCGCGCTGCTGCCAGTATCGATGGTGCTTTATGCGCGCTTCAGGCGGCGGCGCGGAGCGGCTTTGGCTGACTTACCGACGGCTTGATCCGGACCGGCAGAGCCACAACCTCGCCATGACGCGGGGTCACCAGCGTTTCGGTGAACGTGAAACGAAACTCACGAGTCTGCGGGCATTCACGCAGCGCCTGACGAAGTGGCGCGACCTGCGGCAGCGCGGCTGCAATCTGCAAAGCCAGTACTCCCAGCGCCAGCGTGGCAGCGGCTACAAACAAGGTGATCATCGCAAAACTCAGCATGGTTTCAACTCCGTCGTGCCCTGTTGGGAGACCTGTGGATAACGTGTGGACAAGGGGAAAAGTTCCAAACGCCGTCGATATTTGGCTATGTTCCCTATTTGTTCTTTAGTTGTCAAGCGCAATCTGCGCGGGTGCTTTTGCTATTTTGCGGTAGCTTTTTGCTGGCACCCCGGTTAAGGGCGCCCGGCCTGCGGGTGAAAACGGCCATACGCCGCGTTCATGTCTCGCCAGCAAATCCACATGGGAAGCGCCCACACCGGTGCCGCAGCGGGGTCCCCGCACGGTTCCAGCTTCCCAGAGGTTAAACCGGAAGGAAATACTTATGGCGGCACCAGTCGTCACGATGCAGCAATTGATTGAGGCCGGGGCCCACTTCGGCCACCAGACCCACCGCTGGAACCCGCGGATGAAGCCGTACATTTTCGGCAACCGCAACGGCATCCACATTCTTGACCTGTCGCAGACCGTGCCGCTGTTCGCGCGCGCGCTGGACTTTGTCGACGCTACTGTTCGCGCCGGCGGGAAGGTGCTGTTCGTTGGCACCAAGCGCCAGGCGCAAGATCCGATCGCAGACGCTGCCCGTCAGTGCGGTCAGCACTTCGTCAACCACCGCTGGCTGGGCGGTATGCTCACCAACTGGAAGACGGTCAGCCAGCGCATCAAGTACATGAAGGCGCTTGAAGAGCAGCTTTCGGGTGACACCGCCGGCTTGACCAAGAAGGAAGTCCTCAACCTGACGCGCAAGCGTGACAAGCTTGAGATGTCGCTGGGCGGTATCCGCGACATGGGCGGCATTCCTGATGTGATGTTCGTGATTGATGCCAACAAGGAAGAACTGGCGATCAAGGAAGCCAACGTGCTGGGTATCCCGGTCGTGGCGATCCTCGATTCGAACGTTTCGCCTGATGGCATTGCCTTCCCGGTTCCCGCCAACGACGATGCCAGCCGGGCGATCCGCCTGTACTGCGAAGCGATTGCTGCTGCGGCCACCAAGGGTCACCGCGATGGCGTGGTCGATTCGGGCGTCGATGTCGGCGCGCTGGAAGTGGCTCCGGTTGAAGACGTGGTTGTGGCTGAAGTAGCCGCTCCGGTTGAGGAAGCGCCTGCGGCTGTTGAAGCACCTGCCGCCGCCGAGGCACCTGCCGAAGCCGCCGCTGCTGACGAAATCAGCACTGAAGAAACCGCAACCGAGGCCTGAGGCCCGGCTGCCAATCCTGTCGCGTGCCGGGGCCAACGGGCCTCGGCCGCCAGACCTATCAAAAAGGACAAGTTCAATGGCCTATACCGCCACTGACGTGAAGACCCTGCGTGAGCGCACCGGCGCCGGCATGATGGATTGCAAGAAGGCGCTGGATGAAACCGGCGGTGATATGGAAGCTGCGGTTGATTTGCTGCGCACCAAGGGCCTTGCGGCCGTTGCCAAGAAATCCAGCCGCACCGCCGCCGAAGGGCTGGTCGGCGTGGCCGTTTCGGGCACCCGCGGCGTTGCCGTCGAAGTGAACTCGGAAACCGATTTCGTCGCCAAGAACGATCAGTTCCAGGATTTCGTGCGCAAGACCACCGAAGTGGCGCTGGGCGCCGCTGCGGATGACGTGGAAGCGCTCAAGGCCGCCGCCTATCCTGACGGTGGTTCGGTTTCGGACAAGCTGACCAACAACGTTGCGACCATTGGTGAAAACCAGCAGGTCCGCCGGATGAAGACCGTTGCGGTCTCCAGCGGGCTGGTCGTGCCTTACATGCACAATGCCGCTGCGCCGATGCTCGGCAAGATCGGCGTGCTGGTTGCGCTTGAGAGCGAAGCCGGGGCCGACGTGCTTGAGCCTTTGGGCAAGCAGATCGCCATGCATATCGCCGCAGCCTTCCCGCTGGCGCTGAACGCAGAAAGCCTTGACGCTGACATGATGGCGCGCGAACGCAAGATCGCGGCTGAAAAGGCCAGCGAATCGGGCAAGCCCGCTGAAGTGCAGGCCAAGATGGTCGATGGCGCAGTGGCCAAGTTCGCCAAGGACAACGCGCTGCTCAGCCAGTTGTTCGTGATGGACAACAAGACCCCGATTGCTCAGGTCGTCGAAGCCGCTGCCAAGGCCGCTGGCGTCAAGATCGTGCTGAGCGACTACGTCCGCTTCCAGTTGGGCGAAGGCATCGAAAAGGTCGAGACCGACTTTGCAGCCGAAGTTGCAGCGGCCGCCGGTCTTAGCTGAGCTTTCAAATCGTTTGAATTCTAGAAGAGGGCGTGCCGCAAGGTGCGCCCTCTTCGGTTGCGCGGGCCGTGCAATTATCATGCACATACGGGCAATTATCCGTGGTTTGCGCCGGGCAAACCTTGGCATCACCGTGCCAGCGGTATAAGGCCCGCAAAACCTAGCAGAGAGCGAAGTCCAAGCCCTATGTCTGAGCCGATCTCCAAGCCCCGCTACAAGCGCGTCCTGCTCAAATTGTCCGGCGAAGTGCTGATGGGCAATCAGGGCTTTGGGATCGATCCTGAATTTGTCGCTGAGCTGGCCAAGGAAGTGCAGGCCGCGCAGGCCACTGGCATGCAGATATGCCTGGTAATCGGCGGCGGCAATATCTTCCGCGGGATGGCTGGCGCGGCCAAAGGGATGGACCGCGCGCAGGCCGATTACATGGGCATGCTTGCCACGGTGATGAACGCGCTGGCGATGCAGAACGCGCTAGAGCAGTTGGGGGTCCACACCCGCGTACAATCGGCGATCCAGATGGACGCGGTGTGCGAGCCGGTGATCCGCCGCCGCGCCGAACGGCATCTGGAAAAAGGCCGCGTGGTGATCTTTGCCGCAGGGGTCGGCGCGCCGTACTTCACCACCGATTCAGGCGCTGCCTTGCGCGCCGCCGAAATGCAGTGCGACGCGCTGCTCAAAGGCACCAGCGTTGACGGGATCTATGACAGCGATCCCAAAAAGAACCCCGATGCAAAACGTTACGATACAGTCGATTATAACACAGTCCTGTCACAGGATCTGAAAGTAATGGACGCCAGCGCAGTGGCTTTGTGCCGCGATAATAACATTCCGATCGTCGTCTTCTCGATCCGCGAACAAGGCAACCTGGCCAAAGTGCTCGCGGGTGAGGGTGTGCAGACGGTCGTCAAGCAGGGAGCCTGACCATGGCGAAATACGATAAGGCCGATCTTGAACGGCGGATGAAGGGCGCAGTGGAATCGCTGCGCCACGACTTGGGCGGTCTGCGCACCGGGCGCGCCAACACCACACTGCTCGAACCGGTGACGGTGACGGTCTATGGCAGCCAGATGCCGCTAAATCAGGTAGCGACGATTTCGGCGCCCGAACCGCGGATGCTGACCGTGCAGGTGTGGGACAAATCGAACGTCGGGCCGGTGGAAAAGGCGATCCGCTCGGCTGGGCTTGGGCTCAACCCGATCAACGACGGCAACACGCTGCGGCTGCCGATCCCCGATCTGACCGAGGACCGCCGCAAGGAATTGGCCAAGCTCGCTCATTCCTATGCTGAAAAGGCCCGCATCGCGATCCGCAACGTGCGCCGCGACGGGATGGACAACCTCAAGACCGACGAGAACAAGAAAGAAATCTCGGAAGATGAGCGCAAGCGCCACGAGGCTGAAGTGCAAAAGCTGACCGACGAGCTGATCAAGGCTGCCGACGACGTGGCGAGCCAAAAAGAACAGGAAATCATGGGGCGGTGAGTCAGCCGCGCGCCACTGCCGGCGCGCGCCACGTCGCCATTATCATGGATGGCAACGGGCGCTGGGCCAAGGCGCGGCATTTGCCGCGCGTGGTCGGGCATCAGCGCGGGGTAGAGGCGGTGCGGGCGCTGGTTCGGGCCGCGCGCGAAATGGGGCTGGAGACACTGACGCTCTACGCCTTTTCGACCGAGAACTGGAGCCGGCCCGAAGACGAAGTCTCGGCCTTGATGGGCCTGCTCAAGCGCTACATATTGGCTGATCTCAAGGAATTCGTTGAGAACAACGTGCGGCTGCAGATCATCGGGGACTACCGCGCCTTGCCGGCTGATGTGGTGGTGCTGCTCGACGATGCCTTGGCCAAAACTGCGCATAATGATGGCACAACGCTGGTAGTCGCGCTCAACTATGGCGCGCAGGACGAGATTGCCCGCGCCGCTGCCAAAGCCGCCGCCAAGGGCGAGATTACGACTGATACCATCGCCGCCCAGCTCGACACCGCCAGCCTGCCGCCGCTTGATCTGCTGATCCGCACTTCAGGCGAAGTGCGGCTGTCCAATTTCCTGCTGTGGCAGGCCGCCTATGCCGAGATGGTCTTCACCGAGGTGTTGTGGCCTGACTTTACCCCGGCGCATCTGGAAGCGGCGCTGGCCGAATATGCTCAGAGGGAGCGGCGCTATGGCGGACGGTAAGGCTCCGGCCAAGAAGTCCGATCTGCCGGTGCGGGCGGCTTCGGCGGTGGTCATGGTCGCGTTGGCGGGGACAGCGTTGTGGCTGGGCGGGTTAGTCTGGGCCCTGTTTGTCATAGCGGTGGCGATGGGGCTGTATTGGGAGTGGTGGGGGCTTGTGCGGCTGTTCGCGCCCGGCATTGGCGCGCGCGCAGTCTGGATGGTCGGTGGGTTCATCTATATCGGCCTCGCCGCGTTCGTGCTGCTCGTACTGCGGGTGGTGCCACTTTCCAGCGCGCCAGTGCTGCTGCTGGCTTTGATGCTCGCGGTGATTGGCACCGATATCGGTGCCTATTTCGCCGGTCGGGCGATTGGTGGGCCCAAGATTGCACCGTCGATCAGTCCGTCCAAGACCTGGGCCGGCCTTGGCGGCGGGATGATCGGGGCGAGCCTGGCGATCATTGCGGCGACCTATCCATCCGAGGGCTTCAGCGATGTCGACTGGAAATTGCTGGCCGGGCCGCTCCTTGCGGTGATTGCGCAGGCGGGCGACTTTTTCGAAAGCTGGATGAAGCGGCGCGCTGGGGTGAAGGATTCGAGCTCATTGATTCCCGGACATGGCGGTTTGTTTGACCGGGTTGATGGCCTGCTAGCGGTGCTGTTTGCCTTGGCGATCTTTGCGATCGTCGCCGTCGCCATGATCGCGGGTTCGGGCGATTGGCCATTCCCGGCCCAATCATGACGACCCAGCGCTCCATCACCATCCTCGGCGCGACCGGTTCGATCGGGGCTTCGACGCTCGATCTGATCCGGCGGGAGCGGGACAAGTGGCAGGTGGCGGCGCTGACCGCCAATTGTCAGGCTGAGGAACTGGCGCGTTTGGCGCGCGAATTTTCGGCGGAACTGGCGGTAGTGGCCGATGAAAACTGCCTGCCAGCCTTGCGCGCGGCGCTCTCGGGCAGCGGGATCGAAGCGCGGGGCGGCGCGGCGGCGCTGGTAGAGGCGGCCTCGCGCCCGGTTGACCTGACGCTCGCCGCAATTGTCGGCTGCGCAGGGCTGGCTCCGACCATGACCGCGATCGAGCAGGGGCGCACAGTCGCGCTGGCCAACAAGGAAGCGCTGGTTTCAGCCGGTGAAGTGATGACCGAAGCGGTGGCCCGGCATGGCACGACCCTGTTGCCTGTCGACAGCGAGCATAACGCGATCTTCCAGTGCCTTGCGGGCAACGATCTGGCGCAAGTCCGCACGATCACGCTGACCGCCAGCGGCGGGCCGTTCCGCGATTGGTCGCGTGAGCAACTGGTGGCTGCCACCCCAGCCCAAGCGGTCCAGCATCCCAACTGGGATATGGGCGCCAAGATCAGTGTCGACAGCGCGACGATGTTCAACAAGGGGCTCGAACTGATCGAAGCGCATCACCTGTTCCCGGTCGGCCTCGATAAATTCAGGATCATCATTCACCCGCAGTCGGCGGTGCATTCGATGGTCGAATACCGCGATGGCTCGACGCTGGCGCAGCTCGGTCCATCCGATATGCGGGTGCCGATTGCCTCAGCCTTGGCCTGGCCCGCCCGCATGGATACGCCATGCGCCCCGCTAGATCTGGCGGCGCTGGGCGAGCTGACTTTTCGCGCGCCCGATGAAGCGCGGTTCCCGGCCACGCGGCTGTGCCGGCAGGCCGCCGAAACTGGCGGGGCGGCACCGTGCGTGTTAAACGCGGCAAACGAAGTGGCCGTGGCCGCATTCCTCGCTGGTCAGATCGGGTTCACCCGCATCGCGGTAATGGTCGAGGAAGTAATGTTGCGTTATGCTCCTGCTGCCCCCGTGCACCTCGGCGATGTAATGGCTGTGGACATGGCGGCGAGAGCGCGCGCGCGCGAATTATTGGAGCTTGCCTGAATTGGTTGCATCCCCGCCTATCTGGCTGACAATCGTCGCTTTCATCCTGCTGCTGGGTCCACTGGTCGTGCTGCACGAGCTGGGGCACTATTGGGCCGGACGGCTGTTTGGCGTCCGCGCGCAGACCTTCTCGGTCGGGTTTGGCAAGGAACTGTGGCACCGGATTGACAAGCGCGGCACCCGCTGGCGGCTAGCCGCGATCCCGCTGGGCGGCTATGTGATGTTCGCTGGCGACGCTGATGCGACCAGCGGGCCTAATCCTGATCTTGCCAACAAGAGCCCGGCAGAGCTCAAAGGAACACTGGCCGGGGCTTCGCTATGGCAGCGCTCGATCATCATTCTGGCCGGGCCGATGGCCAATTTCGTGACCGCGATCCTGATCTATGCCGGGTTTGCGATGGCTTACGGAGTGCCGTTCACTGCGCCGGTGGTCAGCGGCTTCGCGGCGCAATCGGCAGCGCAGGCTGCAGGCATCCAGCTGGGCGACCGGATTGACGAGATCGACGGCACGAGAATCGATGATTTCAGCGAAATCGGCCCGCGGATCGCGTTTTATCCTGGGCAGACGGTAAATCTGGTGCTCGACCGGGCAGGGCGGCGGATTGAACTGCCGGTCAAGGTCGCCTTGTTCACCGAGACTGATCGGTTCGGCAACAAGCTTAGCCGCGGCCTGCTCGGCGTTTCGAGCAAGGCCGCCGAGTTTCGTCCGGCCAACCCCTTCAATGCGCTGGGTTTTGGGATCACCGCCACCGCTGAAAAGACCCGCATGATTGCGGTCGGGCTCAAACAGATTATCTTTGGCGAACGCTCGCTGCGCGATCTCAGCGGCTTGCCCAAGACCGCGCAGGCATCGGGCCAGATGCTGTCGCTGGGCTGGCAAGTCTTCGTAGAATTTGCCGCATTCGTCTCAATTAATTTGGCATTCATCAACCTGCTGCCAATCCCCACGCTCGACGGTGGGCACCTGGCGATTTATGCCGCGGAAGCAGTCCGCCGCAAGCCGCTGGGTCTGCGCAGTCAGGAAATGGCGTTCCGCCTGGGCATGGCCTTCGTGCTGGTCTTTGCGGTCTTCGTCACCTTGAACGACCTTGCTTCCATGCTCCTTTAGGGGCGGGGCAGCAGGCCAACCGCACCGGAGGGCGTTTCTCCGGAGCGCAACATTGAAAACTGCGGAAGGTTGCAGCGAGTTTGCTTGATCGGACGGGACGCATCGGGCAGAGGGCGACGACTTGCCTGCATGCTGCGGGTTCGACCGCTATGGCGGGGCGCTGCAGCAGCTTAATATGACGGGAACAGCCGTGCTACTTACTACAAGCTCGATCGATAATTCCATCCGGGCGCGTGCTGGCATCCGCCTCGCCGCGGTTCTGCTGGGCGGTACGATCCTGGCAAGCTTACCGCAGGTCGCACTGGCCCAAGCAGTGCCTGCGCCCGTACCGGTTGCCGCTCCGGTGGCCCAAGCCGCACCGGCACCCGCTCCGGCGGCGGATACGATCCAGTCGATCACCATCGTTGGCGCGCAGCGGCTCGAGCCCGATACCATCCGGTCTTATATCAAGCTGCGGATCGGCCAGCCCTATACCCAGGCCGGCGGTGATCAGGCGCTGAAGGACCTGTTCGCGACCGAACTGTTCTCTGATGTGAAGGTCGGCAACGACAACGGCAACGTGACGATCGAGGTCAAGGAAAACCCGGTGATCAACCGGATCATTCTTGAGGGCAACAAGCGGATCAAGGACGAAAAGATCCTGCCCGAAATCAAGCTGGCCCCGCGCCAGATCTTCACCCGTTCAAAGGTTCGCGCCGACGTTGCCCGGATTATCGAGCTGTACAAGCGCCAAGGGCGCTTCGCCGCTTCGGTCGAGCCCAAGATGGTCATGCTCGACCAGAACCGCGTCGATATCGTGTTCGAGGTTTCGGAAGGACCCAAGAGCAAGGTCCGCCAGATCAACATCATCGGCAACGATGCGTTCTCGGATGGCGAGCTGCGCGGTGAAATGTACACCAAGCAGGCCGGGCTCACCAAGATCCTGTCGTCGGGCACGACTTATGACCCTGACCGGATGGCGTTCGATCAGCAGAAGCTGCGCCAGTTCTACCTGACCAAGGGCTACGCCGATTTCCGCGTGGTTTCGGCAGTGGCCGAACTGACCCCGGACAAGAAAGACTTCATCCTGACCTACGTGGTCGAGGAAGGTCCGCGCTACAAATTTGGCGGCATCAAGGTTGAAAGCCAGCTGCGCGATTTCGATGGTGACCGGCTCGCCACGCAATTGCCGATGAAGCAGGGCGATTGGTACAATGCCAAGCTGGTCGAAGACACGATCGACAAGCTGAATGAGACGCTGGGCGCGTTCGGCTATGCCTTCGCCGATGTGCGGCCCGACTATGTCCGCAGCAAAGACGATCTGACCATGAGCCTGACGTTCCAGATCGCCGAAGCCCCCCGCGTCTATGTTGAGCGGATCGACGTCAACGGCAACACGCTGACGCAGGACAAAGTGATCCGGCGCGAATTCCGCCTGGCCGAAGGCGATGCGTTCAACTCGCTGCAGGTCAAGCGCTCGACCGCCCGGATCAACTCGCTGGGCTATTTCCAGGAAAAGTTCGATATCGAGCAGAAGCCCGGCTCGGCGCCCGACCGGATCATCCTTGAAGCCAACGTCGAAGAAAAGCCGACCGGCCAGCTGCAGCTGTCGGCCGGCTATTCCAGCCTTGAAAAGCTGATCTTCCAGGGTTCGATCGAACAGCGCAACTTCCGCGGGCGCGGGCAGACGATCGGGCTGAACCTGGCCTACTCACAGTATTCCAAGCAGGTCGATGTCAGCTTTACCGAACCCTATGTGTTCGATCGCAACGTCAGCCTGGGGGTGAACGTCTACCGCCGCGATCTCAACAGCTTCAACTACCTCAATTCCAACCGCAACACGATCTTCCGGCAGGGCACCACCGGCTTTCAGGTCCGTGCCGGGATCCCGATCAACGAATATTTCACCGCCATCGCGAGCTATACGCTCAACTATGACGACGTCAGCGTCGACAAGACGCAGTACTATTCGACCCGCCAGAACCCGCCCGCGCTTGAGTGCGATGCGCTGAAGGCCGGCCGCTATCTGTGCGAGGCTTTGGGCAAGCGGACCAGTTCAATCCTCGGCCTGACGCTGCTCTATGATTCGCTCGACAGCCGCTACCGGCCAACGCGCGGCCGCTCTTTCTCGG
>JANNYT010000155.1:0-31180 GCA_031410255.1 Novosphingobium sp.
CCCTCTTCATTGCGAGCGCCGCTAACAAATCCTTGGCCGAAAAAACCGCGCTGTTTTGCTTCGCTGCGCTCGCAATGACGATAGACTTGGTGCTTACTTGAGTTCCTGCTGCACTGGTGCGGTGCCGTTTTCCGACGGCACCACCCAGATCGCCACGTTGAACGCCAGCACCACTGCCAGCACCGCCATCAGCCAGACCTGCTTGACCAGCCCGCGCTGCCGGTAGAGCACAACCGCCCCCACCAGCAGCGCGAGGCAGGCCAGCATCAGGATCGACAGGACGGTGCCAAGCGCCATTACTGGGCGAGCTTTCCGGCGGCCATACCGATGATCTGATTGAGCGCATTGCTGCCCCCGCCGCCGCCGAGCATCGATCCGAGCAAGCCGCCCAAACCGCCGCCACCAGCCGGTGCCGCCTGCGCGCCGCCGCCCAGCACCGAGCCCAGCACGGAGCCGAGGATGCCGCCCATGCCGCCGCCGCCTTGGTCACCTTGCTGTGCGCCGCTGGCTTGATGCGACATGTAGCCCGCTACCAGCATCGCCAGAATCGGCAACATCTTCTTGAGGATCGCGGGGTCGATCCCGGTCTGGTCCGAGGCGTGATCAGCCACAGTGCGGCTAACTTCCTTGGTTCCGAAAATCTGCCCCAACACATCGTTGCCCTTGTCGACATCGGTTGGCTCTGGCGCGAGGACGTTGCTGGCAAGGCCCGCTCCGCCAAGGCCGCCCAGCATGCCGATCAGACTGCCCAGCCCGCCCTCGCCGCCGCCGTTGGCATCAGCGTGATTGCTCATCCCGCCGACAATCGCCGGGATCAGCGCGCTGGCTCCGGCCTCAGCCATCGCGGGCGGAATGCCCAACTGGTTGGCGATTGCGGCGATCCCGCCGGTCTGCTGCAGTATATTGACGAGATCCATGGTGCGTTCCCTCCAGCGGCCGAGCATGGCCGCATCTGGGCAAAGACTTAGCCGCGCCGCGCGGGGCCCGCCAGAGCATTTCTTTGCAGGTATTTGACAGCCGCAGCGCCGGATCGCATCTTGCGGGGCATGAACACTTTAACGCACCCAACGCGCCGCCAGACCCTGAATATGTTGGGTGGAGGGACCGCCGCTTTGGCGCTCTCTGCCTGCCAGCCCAAACTGGGGATGACCGCTGCTCCCGATGCGGCGGCATTCCTCGATGGAATAGCCTGGCAGTTGCTTACCCTGCAGCCCGAGGGCGCGACCTCGCTCGGCATCGACACCGGCGTCCATGCCGGATTGCGCCGGGCGCTGGGCGACCGATCGGCCAAGGGCCAAGCCGAGATTGCTGCGGTGCTCCGCCGCGCGCTGTCTGGGGCATCCAGGTTTAATCCCGATGGACTCGATCCCGCCACCCGGACCAGTCTCGCGGTGGTCAAAAGCGCCTTCTCGACTGCGCTTGATGGCTTCGCGCTCCCTTACGGCGATGTCGCGGTGGGCGGCTGGCGCAATGCGCCGTACCCGGTGATCCAGAACGTTGGTGCCTATCTCGACACCCCGCGCTTTCTTGATAGCGAGCACCCGGTCAAAAACGCTGCCGACGCCGAGGCCTACCTAGCGCGGCTGGCGCAGTTCCCGGCGCAGCTTGATGGCGAAACCGCCCGGATCAGGTCGTCCCGCCAGCAGGGATTGGTGCCCCCGGCCCTGCTGCTCGACAAGACCATTCGCCAGCTGGGCATCACACTGGCCGATGCGCGCGGCGGGGGCGGCCTGGTCGGCTCGCTGGTCAAGCGGACCGCTGCGATCCCCGGCGACTGGCAGCGCCGCGCCGCTGCACTCGCGACCGGGTCGGTAACCGCCGCGCTCGAACGGCAACTGGCCGAGATCACCGCGCAGCGCGGCGTAGCCCGCGAGGAGCCGGGGCTGTGGGCGCGCCCCCACGGCGACGAATGGTACGCCTGGGCGCTGCGCGCCAGCACCACCACCCGGCGCACGCCCGATGAAGTCCACGCATTGGGACTGGAGGCACTGGACGAGTTGCATGGCCGGATGGACCCGATCCTGCGCAAGCTCGGTTTCGCCGGCGGCACAGTCGGCGCCCGGATGACCGCGCTGGGCAAAGATCCGCGCTTCGGGTTCAGCAGCGACGACAAGGGCCGCGCCGAGATTGTCGCGCTGATGCAAGACAAGATCGCGTTTATCCGCACGCGGTTGCCGCTGGCGTTCCGCATGCTGGTCAAGGGCAACCTCGAGATCCGCCGCTTGCCTCCAGCCGAGGAAGCCGGCGCGCCCGGAGCCTATGGCGGGGCGGGATCGAAGGACGGCACTGTGCCGGGCAAGATCTGGATAAACCTGGGTGATGTCGGCCGCCACAGCCGCTATTCGCTTCCGACGCTGGCCTTTCATGAAGGCATCCCGGGGCATGTCTGGCAAGGCGAATATGCCAACCAGTTGCCGCTGATCCGCTCGATCCTGGCCTTCAACGCCTATTCCGAAGGCTGGGCGCTTTATGCGGAAACCTTGGGCGACGAACTGGGCGCATATGAGGGCGATCCGGTCGGGCAGCTCGGCTACCTCCAGTCGATCGCCTTTCGCGCCTGCCGGCTCGTGGTCGATACCGGGCTGCACGCCAAGCGCTGGACCCGCGATCAGGCGATTGCATGGTTTGCCGCCACCAACGGTTCGGGGCTGGCCGAAGTGACGCCTGAGGTCGACCGCTACTGTTCGTGGCCGGGGCAAGCCTGCGGCTACAAGATCGGCCACAGCGAAATCCTCGCCCAGCGCGAACGCGCCAAAGCGATGCTGGGAACGGCCTACGATCTACGCGATTTTGACGATGCGGTGTTGACCGGCGGCAACGTTCCGCTCGATGTGCTGGGGGACAATGTTTCGCGATATATCAATGAAAAGTCAGGGGGCTGACTGCAAGATAATACTGCTTCATCTGCTGCCCAGACCTGCTAGTCCAAGCCAGCAGGGATCGCGGCCTCGGCCTAACGAGTCGCCGCATTTTAGGAGGTTTTTTGCATGTCTATTTTCAGCTCAATCAAGGATGCCATCTTCGGTCACAAAGCCGAGGCGGCCACCCCGCCCGCCGATGCTCCGGCAATTCCGATGACCGAAGCCGCGCCAGTCGCCGCCGCCCCGGTCGATGTCGCCGCTTCGCTCAGCGCAATGGCCGGTGCCGACAACCTCAATTGGCGCTCGTCAGTGGTTGATTTGATGAAACTGGTCGGGATCGACGCCAGCTATGAGAACCGCAAGTCGCTTGCGCATGAACTGGGCAATGCCGACTACTCAGGCTCGGCCGAAGACAACATCGCGCTGCAGAAGCAACTGATGAAGGCGCTGGCCGACAATGGCGGCACCGTGCCGGCTGAACTGCTCGATTGAGCGGAGCACCAGCTATCCAGCAAAAGGCCGCGGCACCATGGGGTGCCGCGGCCTTTTGTTTACCCAAATCAGGCCGCCTTACTTCTTGCCGAACAGCCCCGAAGCAATGCCCGCAAGGTCGTTGAGCGGATTGCCGTCGCCGTCGCGGTCGAGCATCCCGAGCAGGCCCTTGGCCATCGGGTTATCCTGCAGCGCCTGAGCATACTGGCCCAGCGAACCTTCGCCGCCAATCTGCTCCACGATCTGGCTCAGCACCCCGGTATCAAGCCCGGTCTTGGCCGCTGCGGTTTCGACGGTATTGCCCGCCTCTGTGTGCGACTGACCCAGCGCGGCGATGGCCTTTTCAGCCATTTCAGGCGAAATGCCCAGTTTGGTCGCCAGATTGGCAACGTCTGCGTGCTGGCCAACCGACCCCATGATGCTATCAAAAATACCCATAACTCGACTCCTTGAAAGTGTGGCTCCAACCTAAGCCTGCCGCGCCGGGCTGCCTAGCTAATTCGGGGCGCTAAATCGGGGCGAGGTCTGGCTCGGCCCAACTGCGCCGTGCGGCGGCCGAGAACAGCAGGCCACGCGAATAGAACCGCAGCGGCCAACTGCGCTGCGCCATCTCACTAGCCAGCAGCGCGTTAATCACGCCGAGCAGGTCGTCTGCCGGGCATCGCTCAACAAACCGCCGCACCCCGATGATGTACAGCTGGGTCAGCGTCTCGTGATAGCCTTCGCTGTCGGAATTCACCCCGCCGACCGCTTCGTTATAGCGGCGGATGATCGCCGGCAGGTCGCTTTCCGGCACGACATCACTACGCTCAAGCACCAGCCAGGTGCAGGCCGCCAGATGGGCCTCGTGGGTCCACTCGGGCTTGGGCAAAGTGCAGTCCAGCAGCCCTTCACCTACCCGGCGAATGGCTGCGGCACTTTCGAACAAACGGATCGGATGGTCGCTCATGGAAATTCTCTCATGTGGGGTTTGGACTTGGCCCCGAGGAAATTCCCGGAGCGGCTAGGCGGCCTTGGGGGCCGCCTCAAGCACCGATTGATCGACGTGATCGGTAAATTGCGCGAAGTTTTCGATGAATTTGCCGACCAGTTCCTGCGCGGTCTTATCGTAAGCCGCACCATCGCTCCACGCGCCGCGCGGATCGAGCAGCGCGGCGTCGACGCCTGCCACGCTAACCGGCACTTCGAAGCCGAAGTTGGGGTCTTTGCGGAATTCAGCATCGTTCAAGCTGCCATCGAGCGCGGCATTGAGCAGCGCGCGGGTAGCCTTGATCGGCATGCGCTTGATCCCGGGATCAGTTGCCCGCCCACCTGACCAGCCGGTGTTGACCAGCCAGCATTCCGCCCCGCCCTCGGCTATCCGCTTTTTCAGCAAGTTGCCGTAGACGCTGGGATGCCGCGGCATGAAGGCGGCACCAAAGCAGGTGCTGAAGGTCGCCTGCGGCTCGGTCACACCGATTTCGGTACCGGCCACCTTGGCGGTATAGCCCGACAGGAAGTGGTACATAGCCTGATCGGGGGTGAGCCGCGCGATCGGGGGCAGCACGCCGAACGCATCGGCGGTGAGGAAGATGATGTTCGAGGGCGGGGGGCCGAGATTTTCTTTGCTGGTGTTTGGGATGAACTCGATCGGATAGGCGCCGCGGGTGTTTTCGGTCTTGCTGGCGTCGGTGAAATCAAGCTCGCGCGTGTCTTCGTCGATCGTAACGTTTTCCAGGATTGTGCCGAACATCTTGGTGGTCGCGTAGATCTCCGGCTCACCCTCGGCCGAGAGATTGATCATCTTGGCGTAACAGCCGCCTTCGAAGTTGAACACCGCCGTGTCCGACCAGCCGTGTTCGTCATCGCCGATCAAGGTCCGGCTGGCATCAGCCGACAGCGTGGTCTTGCCGGTGCCCGAGAGGCCAAAGAAGATTGCGCTCGTGCCATCAGCACCGATGTTAGCGCTGCAGTGCATCGGCATCACGCCCTGCGCGGGAAGCAGAAAATTGAGAAGGCCGAACACGCCCTTTTTCATTTCGCCCGAATATTCGGTGTTGCCGATCAGGATCAGCTTCTCGGTCAGGTTGACTGCAATCACAGTATCGCTGCGGCAACCGTGCCGCTCGGGCTGGGACTTGAAGCTGGGCAGATTGATGATCGTGTATTCGGGCACAAACTTTGCGAGTTCCTCAGCGCTCGGCCGCACCAGCAGAGTGCGCACGAACAGGCTGTGCCAGGCCATTTCAGTGATCACCCGGACGTTGACGCGGAATTCGGGCTGGCTGCCACCGAACAAATCGGCAACGTAGAGTTCGCTATGGTCCTTCACTGCGGCGAGGAAATCGGCCTTCAGGTTCGCCCAGTGCTCAGCCGACATCGGCTGGTTGATCGGGCCCCAATTGATCGGCTCTTCAGTGATCGCATCGCGGACAACAAATTTATCCTTCACACTGCGTCCGGTAAACTTGCCGGTATCGACCAGCAGCGCGCCGTCCTTGGTCAGCTTGCCTTCGCCCCGCTTCAGCGCGTGCTCGACCAGCGGTGCAGTGCCGAGGTTGGCGTGGATCGCGGCGGCAGTAGCAATGCCCTGCGCGGTCAGCGGATAGGAAAGCGAAGCGGCCAAGGTAATCTCCGAGCTTGTCCGGAGCGCGGCTGCCGAGGGCAACCAGCGCCTGCATACGAATGCACCGGGGTTAGAGGCGGCGCATAGTCGCTCATAGTGATTCCGTCAAATTCTCGAAAGCGATCGGCGTTCAACTGCATTTTCAATAGGTTGGATAGTCAAATCAGCGTGATTGCGCCGTTTCGCGTTAACCGCTACGCCCCAAGCTCGTGCCAGCCAGGGATGAAAGCGCTGCAATCCGCGCCATGACCGAACCCAACCCCGACATGCCCCAGCCTGCGCAGCAAGTGCCCGCGCCCGCGCCGCAAGTGATTGCGCTGGTCGACGATGACCGCAATATCCTCACCACGGTGTCGATTGCACTGCAGGCCGAGGGCTTTGTCACGCGGGTATATTCCGATGGGGCGACCGCGCTCAAGGCTTTGCTCGACAATCCGCCCGATCTGGCGGTCTGCGATATCAAGATGCCGCAGATGGACGGGCTGGAGCTGTTGCAAAAGCTGCGCGAGAAAAGCGGCCTGCCGGTGATCTTCCTGACCTCGAAGGATGAGGAACCGGATGAGGCGCTGGGGCTCGCCTTGGGCGCCGACGATTACATCACTAAGCCGTTCAGCCAACGGCTGCTGGTCGCGCGGATCCGGGCGATCCTGCGGCGCAGCGAACTGGTCCGTGGCGAGGCCGATCCGCAAGGTGAGGCCGAACCCAGCGAGGCCTTGGTGCGCGGGCGACTGGCGATGGACCCGGCGCGCCACCAGGTCAGCTGGGATGACCGCCCGGTCTCGCTCACAGTCACTGAATTCCTGATCCTCGAAGCGCTGGCGGCGCGCCCCGGGGTGATCAAGACCCGCAACCAGCTGATGGACGCGGCCTATAGCGACGACGTGTTCGTCGATGACCGGACGATTGACAGCCACATCAAGCGCCTGCGCCGCAAATTCCGCAGCGCCGACCCCCATTTCGCCGGGATCGAAACGCTATACGGCGCCGGCTATTCGTTCACCGATGGTTGAGGCGCCTGCCTCCAGGTTGGCTCCGGCGCGGCTGACGCGGGCCAACTGGACCCGGCGAACCTCGTTGACGGTGCGCATTCTAGCGGTCAACGTGATCGCGCTGGGCCTGATGGCGGGGAGCCTGTTCTACCTCGATTCGCTGCGCAAACAGCTGCTGTCAGAGCGGTTCAAGCTCGCCACCGCTGAAGTCCAGATCGCTGCGGCTGCCTTGGCGCAGACCCCGCCGCGCGGGCGCGTCGCCTTGCTCGAACAGATCAGTGAAGACCAGCACCTGCGGCTGCGGCTGTACGGCGCTGATGGCCAGTTGGCGCTCGATAGCCAGCTCCTCGCCGGGCCGAGCTTCATCTTTGCCGATCCGGCGCAAGACCCATGGTATCGCAATGTCGCGCGGGTGCTCGACCGTTCGATGAACTGGACGCTCGGCAGCGCCGAGATCCCGGCTTACCGTGATCCCGCACCCGATACTGCAGCTGGCTGGCCCGAACTGACGCAGGCCGCGCGCGGCCGCGTCACCGTGATCACCCGCCGCGCCGCGCCCGATGAGACCCCGGTGATCAACGCCGCCAGCCCGGTCGGCACTGCTGGCGAGCTGCTGCTGACTACGCGTTCGGCCCCCGATATTACGCAGGCGGTGCGCGATGCCCGCCAGACGCTGGCGATCATCCTGGGGGTGACGCTGCTGATCTCGATCCA
The DNA here is from genome assembly GCA_031410255.1 of Novosphingobium sp. Classification (GTDB taxonomy): domain Bacteria; phylum Pseudomonadota; class Alphaproteobacteria; order Sphingomonadales; family Sphingomonadaceae; genus Novosphingobium. Next base: position 7,662 of record JANNYT010000155.1, read on the forward strand.
GCTTTCGTTGTTCCTCGCGCGCACCATCGTCCGGCCGCTGCGCGCGCTGGTCCGCGCCGCGATCCGCGTCCGGTTGGGGCGTGACCGCGCGGTTGAAGTGCCGCGATTGCCCGATCGCCGCGACGAGATCGGCCTGCTCGCCCGCGCGCTGTCGGATATGAGCGGGGCCTTGCGCCACCGGATCGATGCGGTTGAAACCTTTGCGGCCGATGTGGCGCATGAGATCAAGAACCCGCTCGCCAGCCTGCGCTCAGCGCTCGAAACGCTGGAAAAGGTCAAGGACGACGAGCTGCGGACCAAACTGACCGCGATTGCCGCGCACGATGTCAAACGGATCGACCGCTTGGTCACCGAGATTGCCGACGCCAGCCGGATCGACGCTGAATTGAGCCGCACTCAGTTCGAGCAAGTCGACCTGATGACCTTGGCCGAGGCAGTGATCGGCGCGCGCGCCGAACGCGGCGATCCTGCGCATTGCACCACGCGGGTCGAGCCGCAGGACGCCGGTCCGTGGGTGGTGCCCGGCGATGCCCAGCGGCTCGAGCGCGTGCTAGTCAACCTGCTCGACAACGCCTGCTCGTTCTCACCCGATGGCGGCGAGGTGCTGGTCGGCGTGGCGCGGCACCCTGACCGGGTCGCGCTGACTGTCAGCGACCAGGGGCCCGGCATCCCCGCCGCCGCGCGCGAAAAGATTTTCGACCGGTTCCACTCGCTGCGGCCCGAAAGCGAAGACTTCGGCAGCCACTCGGGCCTCGGCCTCGCCATAGCCCGCACCATCGCCGAAGCGCATGACGGTACTTTGACTGCGCAGGACCGCCCCGATGGCAAGCCCGGTGCCTGCCTGCTGCTTGAAGTGCCGACCGCAGACGAGGATGAGGACGGGTGACGGTGCTGCACAATGCCAGCTGCGTCGCCATCAAGGGCCGCGCGCTGCTGATCGAAGGCGCTCCGGGTAGCGGCAAAAGCTGTCTGGCGCTGGCGCTGATCGATCGCGGAGCAGTGCTGGTGGGTGATGACGGCGTTACGCTGGAGCCGCGCGGCGGGCTGCTCTACGCCAGCCCCCCGCCCCGGATTGCCGGATTGCTCGAAGTGCGCAACTTGGGCTTGCTGGAGTTTCCCATTGCGGCGGACGTGCCGGTAGCGCTGGTGGTACGGCTCGATTCTGCTGCGCCGCGTTTTATCGAGGCGGCTGAACACGTGACGCAGGGCGGAGTTGATCTGCCGCTGGTGTTGCTCTGGCCGCAGGGTGAAGGACTGGCGCTGAAGGCCGAACTGGCGCTGGAGCGGTTCGGGCTGGCTTAATTCAAAAACGGCGCCCGCCCTCTGTGCAGAAGGCGGGCGCGTCTGGTTAATGCCTGAAAGGCCTCAAGGGCAGGGAGCGTTGCCCGGCGGGCAACGGGTGATGGTCAGTGCCAGCTGGGTCGAATCGTTGTAATAACTGCCGCCGTCATCCAACGCGAAGTCGATCACACGCGGCTGGCCGAGCAGCGTCACGGTGTGGTCGAACGCCAGCTCGGTGCCCATCGGCCCGCTCAGCAGGAATGGTCCGGCGACTTTGACGTTGTTGACGAAAATGTAGCCGTTGACCTGGTTCGCGCCGACATCGATTGACTTGATCTTGCCCTGGATGCGGAACTTGCCCGCCATCGGCGCGGTAAACCGCACGACCGCGCATTTCGGGTTAACCCCGGTTTCGCCCGGATGAAGCCACAACGCCCCGGCCGGAATCTGGGCCGACGAATAGATCGTCACACCGCTCGCCACGAGGTTTTTTGCCACCAGCGGGACGATGGTCGGCGTGGTGACGCCTTGCCATCCGGCAAAGCTGGTGCCCGAAGGTGCGGCATAGGGGAAAGCCAGCGACGTGGCCGTGCCGGTGCAACCGGCCCCGGCGCGCTGCATGTACGACCATGGCGCAGCATTAAACCCGGCAGCAGCATCCCAAACGATCGGCGGTGGCACCGCGAGCGAAGCAGTTGGAGCCATCAGCGCGCCAGCAACCGCTAGAATGGGGAACAGATTGATCGGTTTCATGAGTTTTCCTTCCGATTGGTCGGGTGAGAATTGAGGCGGCTCAGCCCCAACGCGGCGCGGACGGCGGTGATCATGGGTGACATAAGGGTCATCTCAGCGCTCCTTGCTCGGCGGTGCTGAAGTCAAGTCGCACCGGCGCCGCGCCAGGTTCACCGGCGCAACAGAAAAATAATTGAACCGATGGGTCCCGCCCGCCGACTTGCCTGTGAACCCGCTGCGCGGACCGGCACCCTCCCCCGGACAGCACAGCGGGGCCCAGGCGACCCAAGCTGGAGCCGATATGGCAAAGGCCAACTTGCGGCGGATGCCTTTGCGGCATCCGCCGCTTTTTTGCGAAGTGCCGCTGAGCGCGGCAAGCGTCCCCGCGGGGGACAGGGCGGGCGCGGCTCTTCACATCCGGTGCATCTGCCGCCACCTATGGAGTCTTTCATGGCTGAGTCTCCCACCCCTTCCCGCCAGCGGCTGCTGCTGGTCACCGGCCTGCTCGGCGCGGGCAAGACCACCGCGCTGCGGGTGCTGGAAGATCTGGGCTGGGAAGTGATCGACAATTTCCCGATCCGTCTGCTCGACCGGGTGATCGACCGGGCCGATGCGCCGCTGGGCGATCTGCCGATGCCGCTGGCGATCGGGTTCGATTCGCGCACCCGCGGCTTCGATGCCGCCAAGGTGATCGCGCGAGTCAAGCAACTGGCCGGCCGCGCCGACCTGGAAATTACCACGCTGTTCCTCGATTGCGCCGGGCGCGAACTGGAACGGCGCTATAACGAAACCCGCCGCCGTCACCCCTTGGCGCAAGACCTGCCCGCCGCCGCCGGGATCGCCGCCGAGCGCGAGCTGATGGAGCCGCTGCGGCGCTGGGCCGACATGGTCATTTCGACCACCGACTTCACCAGCAACGATCTGCAACAAGCCGTGCGCGAACGGTTTGGGGTGGGCGCGCCCGCGGAAATGACCGTCAGTGTTACCTCGTTCGGGTTTGCCCGCGGGATGCCGCCAATCGCCGATCTGGTGTTCGACATGCGCTTTCTGGATAATCCGCATTGGGACCCGGTCCTGCGCGAGCAGACTGGCAAGGATGCAGCAGTGGCCGATCACGTCCGCCTGGACCCCGCCTGGGACGAGGCCTTCGCCCAGATCCGCGACCTGATCCTGCTGTTGCTGCCGCGCTACAAGGCGCAGGGCAAGGCTTACGTCAACGTGGCGTTTGGCTGCACCGGCGGGCGCCACCGCTCGGTCTTTACCGCCGAGCAGATCGCCGCCGCGCTGCGCGATGCCGGCTATGCGCCCAGCGTGCTGCACCGCAATTTGTCGGCCCGCGCAGCAGACTTGGTTGAGGGTCCATCCGAGCCTTTGGCAGGAAAGCATTGACCGTGCGCGCGACTGGCGTCATGGCCCACCGCCACCGCCCGGCGCGAGTCGCCGGCGCGCGGATTTGGAGCGCAACCCAGACATGATCGGCCTGATCCTGGTTACTCACGGCAAACTTGCCGAAGAATTCGTCGCGGCGATGACGCACGTGGTCGGCAAGCAGGAAGCCGTGAAGACGGTCTGCATCGGCCCCGAAGACGATATGGAATCGCGCCGCGCCGAAATCGAACGCGCGGTCAAAACCGTAGATAGCGGCGCCGGGGCGATCATCCTGACCGACCTGTTTGGCGGCACGCCTTCCAACCTGGCAATCTCGCTGATGCGCAAAGGCTCGGTTGAAGTGATCGCGGGGATCAACCTGCCGATGTTGATCCGGCTGGCCAAGGCGCGCCATTGCATGACGCTGGACAAGGCCGTTGTCGCCGCGCGCGATGCCGGGCGCAATTACATCACGATCGCTTCGGAGTTCCTGGGACAGGACGCGTAGCATTTGGGGTTTGGGGACACCGATGAGCGAGCACCGTGACAATGTCGAAGTGGTCAACAACCGCGGGCTTCACGCGCGCGCTAGCGCCAAATTCGTCAACGCAGTGGCCAAACTGGGCGACGGTTTGCAAGTCCGCGTCGAAAAGGATGGCCATGAGGCTGCTGGCGGCTCGATCCTCGGCTTGATGATGCTGGGCGCGGCCAAGGGCGATTCGATTGACATCATCGTCACCGGAGACGGCGCGGATCTGGCGCTGCTCAAGCTGGTCGGGCTGGTCAAGGACGGGTTCGGCGAGGATTGATGCGTGGCTGAACGCCGCCTGATCACCGGATATTCCAACCCCACGGTCAAATTCCTGCGCAGCCTGCGTGAGAAAAAACACCGCAAGGCAGCGGGAAAATTTCTTGCTGAAGGGCTCCGGCTGTTGACCGACGCGCGCGAAACTGGCCGCTTGCCCGAAGTTCTGGTGATGGCGACGGGGCGGGAAGCGCATCCCCTGCTGACCGCGCTGGAAGCTGATGTGGCGGCGGCGGGCGGCGAGGTGCTCGAGATGAGCGCGGACTTGCTGAGCAAAGTGACCGGCAAGGACAATCCGCAGGCCGTCGCCGGGGTCTTTGCCGAATTCGACACCAGCCTCGCCGGGATAGACCGCAGCACCGCCAAAATCTGGCTGGTGGCGCAGGCGCTGCGCGATCCGGGCAACTTGGGGACCATGCTGCGGACCGGCGATGCGGTCGGTGCGGGCGGGCTGATCCTGATCGATGACTGCGCCGATCCGTTCTCGGTCGAGGCAGTGCGCGCCAGCATGGGCGCGGTGTTTACGCAAAGCATTGCGCTCGCGAAGTGGGACGAATTCCTGCCATGGCTGCGCGGCGGAGCGGGGCAATTGGTGGCCGCGAGCCTGCGCGATGCGGTCGACTATCGCGGTGCTGCTTATACCGCGCCGTGCTTCCTGCTGGTCGGCAACGAGTCGCGCGGGCTGCCCGAAGAGTACGAACTGGCTTGCGATCTGCGCGTGACCATGCCGATGCGCGGGCGCGCCGACAGCCTGAATGCTGCCGTTGCAGGCGCGGTGCTGGCTTATGAGGCGCTGGCGAAACTGGGCTGAGTTGTTAAGCCTGCGATCAGGCGCGCGGTGCCACAACACCGCCATGTTCTTGCGCACCGCCTCTCTTATCCTGCCGCTGCTGGCCAGCTGTTCCACCGCCGGTGATGCGGCAATCCAGCTGGCCGGCAGCAAATGGGCATTCGTTTCGATCGACGGCAAACCTGCCGTTTCGAGCCGCGCCATCCTGACCATCGATGCCAAACGCATTTCCGCCAATGTCGGCTGCAATGGGCTCGGCGGTGATCTCAAGATTAAACGCGACCGGCTGATCACCGGACCGATCATCGGCACGATGATGTACTGCGACGGAGTGATGGTGCAGGAACGCCAGGTCGGCGAACTGCTGCGCCAAACCCCGCGTTACAGTGTCAATGGCGACAAGTTGACCCTGACTGGAACAGGGCATTCGGCAGCGCTGACCCGGCTGCGCTAGGCGCTATTCAGCAGCGGGTTCGGCAGGTTCGATGGGCTCGCTTAGCGACAGAACTTGCCCCTCGCCATAGCGCGGCAAGGCTTCGATCAGCGGAACCTCCTCGACTTCACGTTTGCCGATAGCGATGCCCTTGTCGCGCAGCTTGCGGCCTGACGAGAGCACGTTGCGTTCAAAGCTGCCGACGAAATCGTTGTACTTGCGCACTGCCCGATCCAGCCCCGCCCCGACCCCTTTGAGGTGTTCGCCAGCGGTGGCCATGCGGTCATAGATTTCAGCGCCGAGCCGGCCGATCTCAGCCGCCTCGCGCGCCAGCTTGTCCTGCGTCCAGACCATTGCGACGGTCCGCGCGATCGCCACCAGATTGGTCGGAGTGGCCAGCAGTACCTTGTTGTGAAAGGCAAAATCCCACAGCTCGGGATCGTGCTCAAGCGCAGCCGAGACGAAATGCTCACCCGGTACAAACATTACCACATAGTCCGGCGCTTCCTCGAACTGGCTTTGATAGCCCTTCGCGCCGAGCGTCTGGACGTGGTTGCGCATCGAGCGGGCATGCAGGTCGAGGTGCCGCTTGCGCTCGGCATCATCGCTGCATTCAAACGCCGCCTGATAGGCGTTGAGTGAGACCTTGGCGTCGATCACCAGCTTCTTCTGCCCGGGCACATGGACAATCGCATCGGGGCGCAGGCGGCCCTCGTCGGTGTCCATCGAATGTTCGAGGTTGAAATCGGTATGTTCGGACAAGCCGCATTGCTCGAGCACGTTCTGCAGCGCCCGTTCACCCCAGCGCCCGCGTGCCTTGGGGGCATTGGTCAGCGAATTGCCCAGCCGCGCCGCCTCACGCTTGACGTCTTCCTGGCCTTTGCGGACTTCCTCGATCACCCCGGCAAGCTGGCTGAATCCTTCGACCCGCTGCTTTTCGAGCGCGGTGACCTGCTCCTCATAGCTCTTGAGCCGCTGATCGACCGGGGCCAGCAGTGTCTTGAGCCGCTCAGCGCTTTGCCGCTCGGACACTTCGAAGCGCTCCTGCGCGCGGGCCAGAAACACCTCTTGCGCGCCGGCCAGCACTTTGGCTCCGGCGTTCTCAAACTCCTTGCGCATCCGCTCTTCGGCTTCGCGCAACAAGCGGAACTGTTCGTCAAAGTTGGCGGTCTTTTCGCGCAGAGTCGCAAGCTCAGCCCGCGCAGTGCCGTGCGCCTGACGTTCTGCATCAAGCCCGGCGGCGAGTGTTTCGGCATGAGTCGCCCGCTCGCTCGCCCCCGCCAGATCGCGGATCGCCGCCTTGAACCGCTCGTCGAGATCGCGCGCTTCGCCATCGCGTTCAGCATGACGCGCCCGCCACTCAGCCGCCGGACGCGAGCCGACAAACCAGCCCAGCGCGCCGCCCAAGGCGAGGCCCAGCAGCACCAAAAACAACGTAAGAACCTGTCCCTGCATTTGCCCAGCCTAACCGGAACGGAGCAAGAACGCCAGAGAAATTAGAGCGGCGCCCTGCTCCCGAGGAATTCGAGGTATTTAGGGTCCTCATCGACGAATATGTCGACGCCCGCGCCCATGTAGGCGCGCATCAGGTTATCCGCCGCGCCATCCAGTTCGCCATTTTCAAACAGCACTTGGCCAAGCCGTAAATGCATGAACGGATTGCCGAGGCCATCGGGGCAAGCCATGCCAAATTCCAACGCCTCGCGTGCGGTAACAAAAAAGGCGCCCTGAAATCCCGCATCGCCGATTGCACCCATCAGCCAGGTTGCAGCCTGCCACTGATCCTTTGGGTCCGGAAGCAAATCGAAGCTTTGTCCGTATGTCTGGATAGCAGTGCGAAAATCCCCCGCCTCCATCAGTCGGTCTCCTTCCGCCGACAGGGCCAAGACCTGCGCGTGAAGGTTATCTGGGAGTTCGGCGGGCACCAAGATCAAGCCGCCTTGCGCAGCTTTTCCAGTTTCTTGAGGACCATCTGCCGCTTGAGCCGCGAGAGGTGATCGATGAACAGGATCCCTTCGAGGTGATCCATTTCGTGCTGCAGGCAAGTGGCCATCAGCCCGTCGAGTTCTTCCTCGTGGAACTTGCCGTCCAGATCCTGCCAGCGGGCGCGGATCCGGGCCGGGCGTTCGACGTCGGCGTAGATTTCAGGTACTGACAAACAACCTTCGGAATAGACCGCAAAGTCATCGGAAGGGCTGAGAATTTCAGGATTGATGAAGACCTGTGGCTCCTTCTTGAGCGGCCGGTGCGAGTGGCTGTGCCCGCCGTGCGCATGGCATTCCTCGGCCTCGGCATCCTCGTCCTCGGGCTGGAGATCAATCGTCAGCACGCGCAGCGGCACGCCGACCTGCACTGCGGCGAGCCCGATCCCGGGGGCATCGTACATCGTCTCAAACATGTCAGCGACCAGCGCCTTCAGCTCGGCATCGAACTTTGTGACGGGGGCGGAGATCTGCTTGAGGCGCAGATCGGGGACTTCGAGGATTTCGCGGATAGCCATAAGGGGCCAGATAGTGCGCCTTGCGGCAAATCTCAACCCACTGGACGACGCGCGCGCAAGGCTTGCGCCAAAGTGCCTTCATCGAGGTAATCGAGTTCGCCGCCCACCGGCAATCCGTGCGCCAGTTGCGTCAGCCGGACCGGGTACATTTCCAGCCGCTCGGCGATGTAATGCGCGGTGGTCTGGCCCTCCAGCGTGGCATTCATGGCGAGCACGACTTCGTCGATCCCGCCCTGGCTGACCCGCTCGACCAGCGCGCCGATAGTCAGATCTTCCGGCCGCACGCCATCCATGGCGGAGAGCCGCCCGCCCAGCACGTGATAGCGCCCGGCGAACAGCCGTGCCCGGTCCAGTGCCCACAGGTCGGCCACGTCCTCGACCACGCACAGGCTGCGGGCATCGCGGCGCGGATCGGCGCAGATCGCGCAAGGGTCAGAAGTATCGACATTGCCGCAGGTCTGGCACTCCACCAGTCCTTCGCGGACTGCATCGAGCGCCGCAAGCAGTTCGTCCAGCGCGCTTTCGCGGCGCTTGATCAGCCACAACACCGCGCGCCGCGCCGAGCGCGGGCCGAGCCCGGGCAACTTGGCCAATGCTGCGGTCAGCGTTTCGATCTCTTGCGATGCCATGCCGCCCCAGATAGGGCCGCAAGCGAGGAAAGGCAAAGCCAGCGATGCGGATCATTTTCATGGGAACCCCGGACTTTGCCGTGCCCGCGCTGATCGCGCTGGTCGAGGCGGGGCATGACGTGGTCTGCGCCTATACCCAGCCGCCGCGTGCCGCGGGACGCGGCAAGCAGTTGCGGCCCTCGCCGGTGCAGCGCAAAGCCGAGGAGCTGGGGATTGCAGTGCGCCATCCGGTTTCGCTCAAGGGCGCAGAGGCGCAGGCCGAGTTTGCGGCGTTGAACGCCGACATTGCGGTGGTGGCGGCTTACGGCCTGATCCTTCCGCAAGCGGTGTTTGATGCGCCCCGGCTGGGCTGCCTGAACATCCACGCGTCATTGCTCCCGCGCTGGCGCGGTGCTGCGCCGATCCACCGGGCGATTCTGGCTGGGGATGCCGAGACCGGGGTGACGATCATGCAGATGGAGGCCGGGCTCGATACTGGGCCGATGCTGGCAGTGGCGCGCACGCCGGTTGCGGACAAGACGGGCGGCGAATTGACCGCCGAGCTGGCCGAACTGGGCGGCGCGCTGATGGTGGAAGTGTTGGCGGACTTGCCGAACCGTGCTGCAACGGTGCAGCCCGAGGCGGGCGTGACTTATGCTGCGAAGATCGACAAAGCCGAGAGCCGGATCGATTTTAGCCAGAGCGCCGATCAGGTGCTACGTCAGGTCCGCGCTTTCTCGCCGGTGCCGGGGGCCTGGTTTGAACTCGATGGCGAGCGCTACCGCGTGTTAATTGCGGCCGTAGTTGTGCAAGTCGGCACTCTCGGCGTAACGCTCGACGACCAGCTGACCATCGCCTGCTCGGAACACGCGCTGCGACCGACCTTGGTCCAACGCGCAGGGCGCCCGGTGATGGCGACTGCGGATTTGCTGCGCGGGCGGGCGATTCCGGCGGGAACACTGCTAGCTTGACCCGCTTCGCCCTCACCCTCGAATACGATGGAACGCCGTTCCTGGGCCTGCAGCGCCAGCCGCAGGGACCGACAGTGCAATCGGCGATTGAGGCGGCGGTGTTGCAGATCACCGGAGAGGCCGCGCCGTTTGCCGCCGCCGGGCGAACGGATGCTGGGGTCCACGCGCTGGGGATGCGCGCGCAAGTCGATATTGCCAAGCCGATCGCTCCGTTCCGGCTGATGGAGGCGCTCAACGCGCTGCTCCGCCCGGCCCCTGTCGCGGTGCTGGATTGCACGGTGGTGGCGGATGACTGGCACGCGCGGTTTTCCTGCACCGGGCGCGAATACCTATACCGCATCGCCAATCGCCGCGCGCCGCTAACGCTGGAACTGGGCCGGGCCTGGCAGGTCCGGCCCAAGCTCGACGTTGCTGCGATGGACCGCGCGGCCCGCGCGCTAGTCGGCACGCACGACTTCACCACCTTTCGCTCGGCCCATTGCCAGGCCACCAGCCCGGTGCGGACGCTCGACCGGCTGGCGGTGCGGCGCGAAGGCGCGCACGTGCTGATCGAAGCAAGTGCGCGCTCATTCCTGCACCATCAGGTCCGCTCAATGGTCGGCTGCCTGGCCTTGGTCGGCATGGGCCGCTGGCGCGAGGAGCAGGTGGCGCAGGCTTTGGCAGCGCGCGACCGGACGCAGCTGGGGCTCAATGCCCCGAGCGCAGGACTCTATTTCATGCAGGCGCTTTACCCCAGCGCTTGATCGTCTTAGTTGCAATCTGAAACGAAGGCCAAGCGGCCCGCGGACCAGGAGATTTGACATGGCATTTACCGGCAAGCAGCTCACCACCCAGCTCGATGCAGACGGCACCCTGACGCTGCAGCTTAACGACAAGACCTGGGACGAGCCCAAGGCCGGGCAAGTGCTGGTCAAGGTCGAAGCGACCCCGATCAACCCATCGGATCTGGGCCTGTTGTTCGCCTCTGCCGATACCGAAAATGCCGAGTATTCGCCCGGCAAGGTCGTCGCCCGGATGCCTGACAACGCCACCCGAGCGATGAAAGCGCGGCACGGCATGGCGATGCCAGCCGGCAACGAAGCCGCCGGTACCGTGGTTGCGGCGGGCGCCGGGGCCGAGGCGCTGATGGGCAAACGCGTCGCCTGCGTTCCCGGCTCCGCCTATGCCTCATACGCCTATGCCGACGCTGCAATGTGCATGCCGGTTGAAGCGAGCGCGGCGCAGGCTGCCTCCAGCTTCGTCAACCCGATGACCGCGCTGGGCTTTGTCGAGACGATGAAGCTGGAAGGCTTCACCGGGATCGTCCACGCCGCCGCCGCCTCCAATCTGGGCCAGATGCTGGTCAAGATCTGCCTTGAAGACGGCGTCCCGCTGGTCAACATCGTGCGCAGCGACGATCAGGTGAAGCTGCTCAAGGACCTTGGCGCGACGCACGTCCTCAACATGACCGACGCCGATTTCATGCCCAAGTTGATCGACGCAATTGCCGAAACCAAGGCGATGATCGGGTTCGATCCGATCGGTGGCGGCACGCTGGCAGGGCAGATCCTGACCGCGATGGAAGCCGCCGCCAGCCGCGGCGCGGTATTCAGCCGCTATGGCTCAAGCGAGGCCAAGAAGGTCTACATCTACGGCGCGCTGGATCTGGGGCCAACGATCCTCAACCGTGCGTTCGGCCTCACCTGGGACCTGGCCGGGTGGCTGCTCACCCCGTTCATGGCCAAGGCCGGGATGGAAATTGTCGGCCGGATGCGCATGCGGGTCGCCAAGGACCTGACCACCACTTTCGCCAGCTATTACAAGGCCGAAGTCAGCCTTGAAGGCATGCTGACCAAGGCCGCGGTCAGCGAATACAACGCGCGGCGCACCGGGGAAAAGTATCTGGTGGTGCCAACCGCCTAATCCGGCGGGAACCGCCGGGCAGGGTCATTCGTTACGGACATACCGGTGCCCAAACGGCACCAATCCGAACGAGGACCCTGCATCATGGCGACCGCCACAAAACCTGCCGACAAGAATTTTACAGATGTTGCGACCCTGCGGGCGCAGGCGCGCAAGCATATCGAGGACGGCGCGGTCACGAAAAGCTATCCGGCTGACCGCGAAATGATCGTTGGCAAGCTGCAGGAATCGCTCGCGACCGAATGGGTCTGTGTGCTGCGCTATCTGCGCCATTACCACACCGCGACCGGTCTCGTGTCCGAGCCGATCAAAGCGCACTTCCTTGAACACGCCAATGCCGAGCAGGCGCATGCGATGATGCTGGCCGAGCGGATCGTTCAGCTGGGCGGCGAGCCTGACTTAAATCCCGATCACCTGACCAAGCTGAGCCACGCCGAATACCGCGAAGGCAAGACGCTCAAAGACATGGTCAAGGAAGACCTGGTCGCCGAACGGATCGCGATCGATTCGTACCGCGAGCTGATCGACTATGTGGGTGATCGCGACACCACGACGAAGAAGCTGCTGATGCATATCCTTGAGCAGGAAGAAGAACACGCGGATGAGTTTTCCGACCTGCTCGACGGGTGGGAAGGCGAATAATTCCGCGTGAACTCGTCATTGCGAGCACAGCGAAGCGGACCAGAGCCGCGTAAACCGCTCTGGATTGCTGCGCTACGCTCGCAATTACGAAGATTTGCCGGTGGAACCAGCAGCGGCTCAGTGTTTGTCAAAGCCGCGGAACCAGGCGAGCACCTTATCGGGGCCGCGGCTTTCGGCATTGCGCCAGCTGACCGCGTCTTTCCTCGAATTGAGCACCTTGCCCTGCGCCGAGATGACAAACAGCGCCGGGGTGCTCTTGAGGTCCTTGACCCCGAGCAGCTTGACCAGATCGAGGTTGGTGCCGTGCCCGGTTTGCGGCACGCCGACATCGATGAACGCGACGGTATAACGGTGGCCAAATTCGAACTTGAAAGCGAAAGATCGCAACACCTGCGCCAGCGCGCGGCTATCGTGGCACCAGTCCGCACCGAATACGATTACCGCCAGTTTGTCATGAGCCTTGGCATCGGTAAGCGCGGCATAGAGCACCGCGCGGCCATCGGCTCCGGCTGGATAGTATTTGATTTCGGCTGGTTTGGCCGGTGCCGCCGGGATCGTCTCAACAGCCGCCAGCAATGCCGACTGCGCAGTGCCCAACACCAGCAGCAGGCCCGCAAGCTGACGCCAACCGCGCATCAGCCTTTGGCGACCACGCTCTCAGGCAGTTCGGTGCCGAACACGCGCTGATAGTATTCGGCGACCAGCATCCGCTCGGTCTCATCACACTTGTTGAGGAAGCTGAGGCGGAAGGCAAAGCCGGGATCCTTGAAGATCGCGGTGTTCTGCGCCCAGGTGATCACGGTGCGCGGGCTCATCACAGTCGAGATATCGCCGTTCATGAAGCCCTGCCGGGTCAGATCGGCGACCTTGACCATCTGCGCGACCAGATCGGCATTGCGGTCAGTAATCTTGGCCAGCACAATCTCACACTCCACCGCGGCGGGCAGATAGTTGAGCGCGACGACGATGTTCCAGCGGTCCATCTGCGCCTGGTTGATCGCCTGGGTGCCGTGATAAAGCCCGCTGGTGTCTCCGAGCCCGACGGTGTTGGCGGTGGCGAACAAGCGGAAGTTCGGATCGGGCCGAATCACCCGGTTCTGATCGAGCAAAGTAAGTTTTCCCTCGGTTTCCAGCACGCGCTGGATCACGAACATCACGTCCGGGCGGCCAGCGTCATATTCGTCGAACACCAAGGCGACCGGATGCTGCAGCGCCCACGGCAGCAGGCCTTCGCGAAATTCGGTCACTTGCAGCCCGTCGCGCAGCACGATCGCATCGCGCCCGATCAGATCGATCCGGCTGATGTGGGCATCAAGGTTGATCCGCACCGTCGGCCAGTTGAGCCGCGCGGCGACCTGTTCGATATGCGTCGATTTGCCGGTGCCGTGGTAACCCTGCACGATCACTCGGCGGTTGAAGGCGAACCCCGCCAGAATCGCCAGCGTCGTGTCCGGATCGAACACATAGGCACCGTCGACATCGGGCGTGCGCTCATCAGGCTGGCTGAACGCCGGGACCTGCATGTCGATATCGATCCCGAACAGTTCGCGCACGTCGAGCATGCGGTCGGGCGCGGGCAGGACTGTGCCGCCGCTGGAATCAAGCTGGATGTTGGGAATGTCAGTCATATCGCCGCTCCGCCTATACGCGCGCGCGGCGTCCTGCAATAAGGTTTGCGTTTCAATCTGCGACTCAATTGGAGAACCCGCATGAAGGTCTTTGGCTTCCCGCTTTCCCCGTTCGTGCGCAAAGTCCACCTGGTCGCAGCGGAAAAGGGCATCGCGGTCGAGATGGTGCTGGGCACTCCGGGGCAGCCCTCGGCAGAATTTCTGGCGGCCAGCCCGTTTGGCAAGATCCCGGCGCTGCAGGATGGCGATTTCAATCTGGCCGATTCTACCGCGATCGTGACCTATCTTGATGCGCTGCATCCGCAGCCTCCGATCACGCCGGGCGATGCGCGGCAGAAAGCCAAGGCGATCTGGTTTGAGGAATTTGCCGACACGATCCTGATCACGGCCGGCGGCAAGGTGCTGTTCAACCGCTTTGTCGGGCCCAAGCTGATGGGCCTGCCCGGTGATGAAGATATCGCAGAGCAAGGGCTCAAGGAACTCGGCCCGATCCGCGACTATCTCGAAAGCCAGCTAGGCGATCACGAGTGGCTTACCGGCGGCGATTTCAGCATCGGCGATGTCGCGGTCGCTTCGACGTTTCGCAGTCTGGGCTATATCGGGCTTGAGCCTGATGCGGCGAGCCACCCCAAATCAGCCGCGTGGTATGCCCGGGTCACGGCGCGGCCAGCCTGGCAGCAAGTCGCTGCGCTGGAGGCCAAGATCATGGCGCGGGCACTGCCGCAGCCGGCCTGACCAGCCTCAAGCAGCGTGGATCTCGGCAAAGTCGGTGGCGCGGCAGGCGCGGTCGCGCCCGTCGGACTTGGCGCGGTACAGCGCTGCATCGGCGAGCCGGTAAAGCCGCCGCCAATCCTCTTCGCAGGTCAGGCGGCCGTCGGCAAAGCCCAGGCTGGCGGTAACTTTCCAGCCCAGCGGCATGTCCTTGGTCCGCAGCGCCTCTAGCACCTGATCCGGGGTGCATTTGCTGCTGTGCTGAAGCGGGATCAGCAACGCAAATTCCTCGCCTCCCAGCCGCACCGCCAGGCTATCGGCCGGTCGGCATTTTTGCATCACTTCGGCCACCGCGCGCAGCACGTCATCGCCGGCATCGTGCCCCAGCCGGTCATTGATCGCCTTGAAGTGATCGATGTCGACCAGCAGCAGCCGGTGCGCCGCGCCGCGCCCGATCGCCATGTGAATGAACGCGCGGCGATTGAGCAGCCCGGTCAGCGGATCGGAATTGGCCAGCCGCAGCGCGGTCTGCTCGGCCGCCATCGCGCGGTCGCGGTCGCTCGACAGATCGCGCAGTCGCGCCACGATTAGCATGGTCGAGAGCAGCGATTCCACTGACAGCGCGATCAGGTTGCCGTTATCGAGCCAGAAACTGTAGTGCAGCCAGCCCACCGCATAGGCCGCGCGGGCGAACGATATCAGGATCGGCGGGCTCCAGGCGATCACAAACAAGCCCAGATTATGAACCTTGGCCCGCCAGGCCACATAGATCACCGGCACCACCAGCAGCAGTGCCGCCGAACCGCTCACCGAATAGGCCCGGTCCAGCCAATAGCCTTGCCACGGCGCCAGCACCGCGAAGGCCGCCGCACTCAGCAGCGTCGCGCTGCCCAGCCCGATGGCCCATCGGCGCAGCCGCGGCCCGAACACCTGCTGGCCGAAGAAGTCCGCCAGGAACACCAGCGCAGCCACTGCCGCCATCGCCAGGAACAGGTAATTCAGCCGCAACCGGTCATTGTTGGCCAGGGTCGGAATAACCAGCATCGCAATGCTGGAGGCGGTAAAGGTATAGGCCATCAGCGCGCTGACCATGACTGAATAGCTCAGCTGGAACCGGTGGCGCAGCACTGACCACAACGCCAGGTTGTATGCCAGCAAAGCGAGCGACAACCCACCAAATGCGGCATAGAGCGCGGTCAAAAAGCTCTGCAGGCGGTAGCTTTGGCTGACGGTCATCAATTGCGCGCCGATCACCACCCCGCGCCAATTCGCGCTATCGTGCACTTCGATGTAGATGCCGTCGAGCGCCGCTGCATGGGCGGGAACGCGAAACTCGAAGATTGCCCCCATGGTCATGTAATGCCGCTCATTGCCGGCATTCACCGCCAGCTGCGAAGTTGTGCCGTCGCCATAGTGGAAGACTATCCGCTGGGCCCCTTGCCAGACGCTGGAGGTGCGCAGGACCAGCGGATCGTCGCGGTCGCTGACGATCGGTGCGAACCTGAGCTGTACGGCAAAATCGCCCGCGCCATGTTTGTTTTGCGGTCCAGCGCAATCATACACCAGCTGATCGGAATGCGCCGATCCCGCCGCCAGCGGAGCGATGCATGTCGTCACAGGAATTGCCGCATGCGCCGCCGAACCCGCGCCCAGCGCCAGTATCAGGGCAGCGCAAAGCCGCAGAAATATCCTGAAGATCCAATCCATCTGCGCCCGCGATAAGCCTTGTTGGCAAATTTGACGTTAACGCAACGATGCTCTTGTCGTTATACCGACCGGTTGGTATGTAGCAGGCATGATCCCGAATCGCCCCTTCCGCCCGCCGCCGCAAACCGCGCGCGACAAACTGCTCGAAGCCGGGCTGATGCTCGTCCGCCAGCAAGGTTATTCGGCGACTTCGCTCGATCAGCTGTGCCAAGCAGCAGGCGTTACAAAGGGCGCATTTTTCCACCATTTCGCCTCAAAGGAGTCGCTGGGGGTGGCGCTGGCGGACTATTGGTCAAGCAGCACCGGGGGCTTTTTTGCAGAGGCACCGTATCATCATCATGCCAAGGCGATTGACCGGGTGCTGGGCTATATCGACTTGCGGATGGCGCTGATCAGCGGCCCCCCGCAAAGCTTTAGCTGTGTCGCCGGGACCATGCTGCAGGAAAGCTTTCACACCAGCGCCGCAATCCGCGTAGCTTGCGAAAACAGCATCATGGGCAACGCCCGCGCGATCGAGCCCGACCTGGCTGCGGCCATCACTGACGCCGGACTGACCGGGGTCAGTGCCGCCAGCCTCTCACGCCACATCCAGTCAGTGATCCAGGGCGCCTTTATTGTGGCCAAGTCGCAGTCCGATGACCCGGCCGCCGCCGAGCTGGCGCGCGAGGCGCTTGGCCACTTGCGCAGCTATCTCGAACTGTTGTTCAACCCAGCCACGAAGGAAAGTGAGCCATGCCACGCATGATCTTCATCAGTCTGCCAGTGACCGATATGCCTCGGTCGATGGCCTTTTACGAAGCGCTGGGGTTCACCAAAAACCCGCAATTCACGGGCGAAACCGCCGCCTGCATGGTGTGGAGCGAGGCGATCCAGGTCGTGCTGCTGACGCATGAGACGTGGAAAAGCTTCACCACGCGCCCGATCCCGCCATCGACTTCAAGCGAAGTGGGGCTGGCACTTACTTTCGAGAGTCGCGCGGCGGTCGATGCAGCCCATGACGCCGCCGCCGCCAACGGCGGCACCCCGGACATCAACCCGATTGAGGATGATGCCTTCGGGTATGGCCGCGACTTTACCGATCCGGATGGCCATGTCTGGGGTGCAAAATGGATGGCCCCGGCAATGGCCGAGGCCGGCGTGCTTGAAGGTGCCCGGTCATGAGTTACATTGACGGATTCGTCATCGCGGTCCCCACCGCCAACAAGCAGAAATTCATCGACCATGCGCGGATGGCCGATGGCATGTTCATCGAATTCGGAGCGCTGCGGGTGGTCGAATGCTGGGAAGATGATGTGCCCGATGGCAGCATGACCGACTTCCGCAAAGCCGTGCAGGCGACGGCTGACGAAAGCGTGGTGTTCAGCTGGATCGAATGGCCTGACAAGGCCGCCCGCGATGCAGGCTATGCCAAAATGATGGACCCGGCCAACCCCGACCCGCGGATGGACCCGGCCAAGAACCCGATGCCGTTCGATGGCAAGCGGATGATCTTTGGCGGGTTCGCCCCGGTATTTGAACTGAAGGCTTGAGGAGAGCGACCATGACAACCCTGCAAGGCAGCTGGATCTGGTACGAGCTGATGTCGCCCGATCCTGAAGGTTCGAAAACCTTCTATGAAGCGGTGGTCGGCTGGACGATGACCACTGGGCACGGTGAGAACAACGCCGACTATGGCTTCATAGCCAATGCCGACGGCGGGATGACCGGCGGACTGTTGCGGCTCAATCCTGAAATGTCGGCACACGGCGCAATGCCGGGCTGGATTGGCTATATCGGGGTCGACGATGTCGATGCCAGCGTGGCGGCGATCACGGCGGCGGGCGGGCAGTGCCGCATGCCGCCGTTCGACATTGCGATGGCCGGGCGCGTCGCCTTGGTCACCGACCCCGGCGGCGTGCCGTTCTACGTCATGACCCCCACTCCCCCGCCGGGCGGCGGAACCAGCACCGCCTTCTCACGCACCAAGCACCTTGGCCGCTGCGGCTGGAACGAATTGATGGCCGCCGATGCACCGCGCGAGATCGAATTTTACACCAGGCAGTTTGGCTGGACCCTGCCCGAGCCGATGGACATGGGTCCGATGGGCAAATACCAATTTATCGATCATGACGGCGGGGCCGTCGGCGCGATCATGCCCAAGCTGCCGCAAGCCCCGGCGCCGCTGTGGTCGCACTATTTTTGGGTCGACAGCATCGCGGCGGCTCAGACCGCGATTGCGGCATCAGGCGGCCAGGTCATCAATGGGCCGATGCAGGTTCCCGGCGACAACTGGATCGTTCAGGGCATCGATCCGCAAGGCGCGATGTTCAGTCTGGTTGGGGGTAAGTGAGCCTGCCTACCGAGGCGCATCTGCTGCGCTGTCAGTGCGGCGCAGTTGAATGCGCCGGACAGGGCGCGCCGATCGGTACGGCGGTTTGCTATTGCGATGACTGTCAGGCCGCCGCGCAGCAGATCGAGGCATTGCCCGGCGCAGCGCCGGTGTTGGATCCCGACGGCGGCACCGCGCTCACGCTGTTCCGTAGTAACCGCTTCACTGTGACAAGCGGCGCCGACAAGCTGGTGCCGTACAAATTACGAGCCGACAGCATAACCAGCCGCATGGTTGCCAGCTGTTGCAACAGTGCAATCTTCTTGTCGTTCGACAAAGGCCCGCATTGGGTTTCAGCCATGTGCAACCGCTTTGTGGGAGAACGGCCGCCCATTCAGTTCCGTCACATGACCAAATATCGGACCAGCACTTTACCCTTTCCCGACGCTGTCAAAACCCATCCCAAATTTCCGCTTCGGTTTGTAGGCATACTGCTGCGCGACAGATTGGCGCTGTCGTTGGGGCGTTGACGCACACATTTGTTCTAGTTACGTTCTGATTTTTGCAGGAGGGTCCGATGGCCGCTTACACATTCTACACTAACCCGATGTCGCGCGGCCAGATCGCGCGTTGGGCGCTGCATGAAGTGAGCGCCGATTATGAGCAGATGCTGGTCGATTGGGCGGCCAAGCCCGCCGCTTTCGTGGCCGCCAATCCGATGGGCAAGGTTCCGACCATCATCCACCACAGCGCAGCCGGGGACCGGGTGGTGACCGAATGCGCGGCGATCTGCGCCTATCTGGCGCAGGTTACCCCAGAGGCTGGATTGCTGCCAGCGGACGCCGAACTGGCAGACTATTACCGCTGGATGTTCTTCGCAGCGGGTCCGGTCGAGCAGGCCATCGTGGGCCGCTCGATGGGCTGGGAAGTGCCCGAGGGGCGTGAGGGGATGGTCGGGTTCGGCAGTTTTGAGCGCGTGCTCGATACGCTCGACGGCCATTTTTCAGCCAATGACTATGCTTGCGGCGCGCGCTTCACCATGGCCGATGTCTATGTCGGCAGCCAGATCGACTGGGGGCTGACCTTCGGCTCGATCCCCCCGCGCGAAAGCTTGGTCGCCTATGCTCAGCGGCTGCAGGCGCGCGCCGCCTACATTGCTGCCAAAGCCATCGACGCTCAACTGATTCAGGAGGCGCAGAAATGACCGGACAACTTGCCAAAGTAACCCTGTGCCTGTGGTACAACGGCGATGCCGAGGCGGCCGCCAGCTTCTATGCCGCAACCTTCCCTGACAGCAGCGTTGGCGCGGTCATGCGCGCGCCGGGCGACTATCCGGCCGGCAAGCAGGGGGATGCGCTGACCGTGGAATTCACCGTGCTGGGCACGCCGTGCATCGGCCTAAACGGCGGCCCAGGCTATCCGCACAGCCAGGCCTTCAGCTTCCAGATCGCAACCGATAATCAGGCCGAAACTGACCGTTATTGGAATGCGATTGCCGGCCATGGCGGTGAGGAAATGGCGTGCGGCTGGATCAAGGATAAATGGGGCCTCAGCTGGCAGATCACCCCGCGCGCCTTGACCGACGGGATGGCTGATCCTGATCCGGCGGTGCGCAAACGGGTGTTCGACGCAATGATGACGATGGTCAAAATCGACATTGCCACGATCGAAGCCGCGCGGGCGGGCTAAGGCGATGCGGACCATCATCGGCGCGATGTTCCTGACACTCGATGGCGTGATTCAGGGCCCCGGCGGCTTGTCGGAAGACACCACCGGTAGCTTCGACCAGGGCGGCTGGGTGTTCAAGCTTTGGGACGAAGGCGTGAACGCGGTGATCGGCAGGCTGTTCGGCGGCAACTACGATCTGCTGCTTGGCCGCCGGACCTATGACATCTTTGCCGCTTATTGGCCTTATGTCGAAGGCGACGGCGCGGCGATGGGCGCGGCGTTTACAGCGGCAAACAAGTATGTGCTGACCCGCGGCAACCAACCGCTCGAATGGGCCGGCAGCCACCGCCTGACGAGCATCGCCGATGTCGCCGCGCTCAAGCAGGGCGATGGTCCCGATCTGATCATCCAGGGCTCGGGCACGATCTATCCGCAGCTGCTCGCCGCCGGGCTGATTGACCGGCTGACCCTGATGACTTTCCCGCTCACGCTCGGCCAGGGCAAGCGGCTCTTCGGCCAAGGCACCATGCCGGGAATGCTCAAGCTGATGGAGCACAAGGTCACGCCCAAAGGCACCCTGATCGCGAGCTATGTGCCCGGTGGGCCGCTCCCGCCTTATCCGCCCGAAGGACCGGAGCCGAGCACCAGCGCGCGTGAAGCCGCGCGGCAGCGGCGGATGCAGGAGGGGACATGGTGATCGCGCTCTATGGTCACCCCTTCTCCAGCTACACCTGGAAGGCACTGATCGCGCTTTACGCCAATGGCACCGAGTTTGAATTTCGCGGTGTCGGCGAAGGCAATGCCGAGCACGACGCATTTGTCGGGTCGGCCAGTCCGCAGGGCAAGTTCCCGTTGCTGCGCGATGGTGACGCAGTGGTGTTTGAGGCCAGTTCGATCATCGAATACCTGCAACTCAAATACCCCGGCTCCGCGCCGCTGCTGCCGGCCGATCCGGCTGCGACAATACAAATGCGGATGCTCGACCGAGTGTTCGACAATTACGTGATGGGGATCATGCAGGAAGCCGTGCTCGAAGCGATCACCTCGGGCGGGCAGCCTGCCCCGGCTGTACTCGAAGCGGTCGGGACCAAGCTCGCTCGCTCCTACGCCTGGATTGATCGATGGTTGGCGACATACCCGATCACTTCGGACGTAACGCTGATCGAATGCGCCGCCGCGCCCAGCCTGTTTTACGCCGATTGGGTGCACCCGATCCCGGCGCAGTTTGCCCGGTTGCGGGCTTGGCGCGCGCATTTACTGGCGCTGCCCGCAGTTGCCCGTTGCGTCGATGATGCACGGCCCTATCGTCATTACTTCCCCTTGGGCGCGCCCGACCGGGATTAGGAGAGCTACCAATATGCATGAATTGTCCGTCACTCGCCTGATCGAAGCCAGCCCCGCCAAGGTCTGGGACGTGATGGTTGGCCGCACCAACGAATGGTGGTGCCCCAAACCATGGCGCGCCGAAATGGACTTTGGCAGCCGCCAGCCCGGCGGCATGAGCAATGCCAAGATGTTCGGCCCGGATGGAGAGACCAACCAGCATCCCGGCTACATCCTCGCCTGGGACGAAGGGCGGCGCTTTGCCTTTACCGATGCGATTGTGGGTGATCTGCAACCGTCCGGCCCGTTCATGATTGGGATTTTCGAGATCGCCGCCGAAGGCGAAGGAACCCGCTACACCGCCACTTCTCGCCACTGGACCCCCGAAAGCATGGCGCATCACCGCGAAATGGGCTTCGAAGAAGGCTGGGGCACGGTCGCCGATCAGCTCAAGGTGTTGTGCGAAGCCGAGTGAGCGCGGACCGGCAAGTCTGGCTGAAAGGCTGGCTGCTGTGCGGAACGCTCGATGCGCTTTATGCCACGATCGTCACTTTGCTGCGCGGTGGTTCGCTCGCTGAAACTTGGCTGGGCGTAGCGGCAGGGCCGTTTGGTGATGGCGCTCAGCATTGGGGCACAGGCGGCGTGCTGGCCGGGCTGGCGCTGCACTTTGCGATCATGGCGGCAATGGTCGCGGCCGGCCTGTGGCTCGCCCGCAACAGCCCGTTTGGTGATGTCGCACCGTGGAAGGCCGGGACCCTGTACGGCCTGCTGCTCTACTCGGTGATGTACGGGCTGGTCCTGCACTTCCGGTTCGGCGCTCCCTTCCCCAATCCAGACCGGATCAAGCTGGCGATTGGCCTGTTCCCGCACATCTTTCTGGTCGGCATTCCGCTGTTCTATCTGTTCAGGAAAACGCCGCCGCTTTCCTGAGCAATTGGTAAGCCTCAACCACCAGCTGCAAGCGCTGTTCCTGCGAGCGATCGCCGCCGTTGCGATCAGGATGGAGCGCACGGACCAGATCGGTATAGCGCATCCGCAGCGCGCGCCGGTCGGCATCAAGCGGCAGGTCAAGCGCGCCCAGCGCACGCCGCTCGTCCGGGCTGAGCAGCTTGCCATCCGCCCGCTGCGCCGGCATCCGCGCCCGTGCCCGCTGGTTGATCGCGTCGAGCGGATCGGAGAAATCGGCCCAACGCGGCGCGGAGTCGATCCCGGCAGTTGGGCTGAATGCCCGCGTGTGGCGCTCCCAGCCGTGGACCGGATGCTGCGCGGCGATGATTTCCTCGGCGCTCATCCCTTCAAACCAGTCATACCCGGCGTTGAACTGGCGAACATGTTCGAGGCACAGCCAGCGATAGTCGCCCGGCCCGTCAAACCCCGATGCGCGCGGGCCCGGCGCACGAAATTCGCCCGGCTCGGGGCAACCCGGCGCTTCGCAGCGGTAATCTCCGCTGCCAGTGCGGCCATGGAATCGGTCTTGCTTCACCCCTTCCACATGGCGAGTGATCGGCTAGAAGGGAAGTCATGACCCAGCCAATCGCCAATGAAATCGAACGCCTGCTGACCGCCGCGCTGGCGCCCACGCAGCTGGCAGTGATCAACGACAGCGCAAGCCACAGCGGCCACAGCGGCGATGATGGCTCGGGCGAATCGCATTTTACGATCCAGATCGAGAGCGCCGCCTTCACCGGCAAGTCGCGGCTCGAGCGCCAGCGGATGGTTAACCGCGCGCTGGGCGATATTCCGGGCGGGCGGGTTCACGCACTGGCGATCAAGGCCAAGGCCCCGGGCGAACCGGAATGACCCTGCTCACCACCATCACCCCGGTCACGCACAATCTCGGCGCGTTTCAGGTGCGGCGGGCTTTGCCCTCGCCGGGCCGGGTGATGGTCGGGCCGTTTATTTTCGTTGATCAGTTCGGCCCTGCTCACCTGCCGCCGGGGCAGGCAATGGACGTGCGGCCGCATCCGCATATTGGCCTCGCCACTGTCACTTGGTTGTTCGAGGGCGCGATCGATCACCGTGACAGTCTGGGCAGCTTTGCCACGATCCGGCCTGGTCAGGTCAACCTGATGACCGCCGGGCGCGGGATCGTCCATTCGGAGCGCTCGCCGCAAACCGAGCGCGTGGACGGCCCGCACCTTT
>JANNYT010000156.1:0-15042 GCA_031410255.1 Novosphingobium sp.
GCGTCCATCGCCTTTTCGCCGACGTTGCGGATGCCGGCCAAGGCATAGCGCACGGCATAGCCATCATCGGTCCGCTCGACCGTGAATTCGCCTTCGGAGCGGTTGATATCGGGCCCGCTCAGCGTCACTTCGCGGCGGCGCATATCGTCGACATAGACCGCCAGCTTTTCCGACTGGTGCATGTCAAAGCACATCGAGGCGGCGTAGAATTCGTGCGGGTAATGCGTCTTGAGCCAGGCGGTCTGGTACGACAGCAAGGCATAGGCCGCAGCGTGGCTCTTGTTGAAGCCATAGCCCGCGAACTTGTCGATCAAGTCAAACAGTTCACTGGCTTTGTCCGGTTCGATCCCCGAGGCCTCCTCGGCCCCGGCGATGAACCGCGCGCGTTGCGCGTCCATTTCCTTCTGGTCTTTTTTGCCCATCGCGCGGCGCAGCAAGTCGGCATCGCCCAGCGAGTAACCCGCAAGGATCTGCGCGGCCTGCATCACCTGCTCTTGATAGACGAAAATTCCGTAGGTTTCGGCGAGGATCAGTTCGAGCTTGGGATGCGGATATTCGATCGCCTCGGTGCCGTTCTTGCGGCGGCCGAACAGCGGGATATTGTCCATCGGGCCTGGCCGATAGAGCGCACCAATCGCGATGATATCGTTGAAGTTGCTGGGCTTCACCGCTGAAAGCGCGCGCCGCATCCCTTCGGATTCGAGCTGGAACACCCCGACCGTGTCGCCCGCCTGCAGCAACCGGTAAACCTGCTCATCATCCCAAGCCAGCCCATCCAGATCAATCGTAATCTCCCGCTTGGCGAGCAGCTGGATCGCCTTCTTGAGCACCGACAGCGTCTTCAGGCCGAGGAAGTCGAACTTGATCAGCCCGGTATCCTCAACATATTTCATGTCAAACTGGGTAACCGGCATGTCCGAGCGCGGATCGCGGTAGAGCGGCACCAGCTGCGCCAGCGGCCGGTCCCCGATCACCACTCCGGCGGCATGGGTGGAACTGTTGCGCGGCAAGCCTTCCAGCTGGACCGCCAGATCGATCAGCCGCTTTACCTCGTCATCCTCGTCATAGGCGCGCTTCAATTCGGTCACGCCGTTCAGCGCGCGCGGCAGCGTCCACGGATCGGTCGGGTGATTGGGGATCAGCTTGCACAGTCGGTCGACCTGGCCATAGCTCATCTGCAGGATCCGCCCGGTATCACGCAGCACCGCGCGGGCCTTCAATTTGCCGAAGGTGATGATCTGCGCGACGTGATCGATCCCGTATTTGGCTTGAACATAGCGGATCACTTCGCCGCGCCGGGTTTCGCAGAAGTCGATATCGAAATCCGGCATCGAGACGCGTTCGGGATTGAGGAAGCGTTCGAACAACAGGCCCAGCCGCAGCGGATCGAGATCGGTGATGGTCAGCGACCAGGCGACGACCGAACCCGCGCCCGAACCGCGTCCCGGTCCGACC
Organism: Novosphingobium sp.; assembly: GCA_031410255.1. Classification (GTDB taxonomy): domain Bacteria; phylum Pseudomonadota; class Alphaproteobacteria; order Sphingomonadales; family Sphingomonadaceae; genus Novosphingobium. The sequence continues at coordinate 1,456 of JANNYT010000156.1, forward strand.
GGAATATCGCTGTCTTTGGCCCACTTGATGAAGTCCGCCACGATCAGGAAGTACCCGGCAAAGCCCATCGCGTTGATGACGTTGGTTTCAAAATCGAGCCGGTCGAAATAGACCTGCCGCGCCTCGGCAGTTAGCTCCAGATAGGGCGCCAGCCGCGCCTCCAGCCCTTTGCGCGCATCTTCGATCAGCATCTGTGCTTCGCCCGCCGCATCACCGGCGAGGCTGGGCAGCAGCGCCTTGCGCTTGGGCGGGGCGTAAGCACAGCGCTGCGCCACCACCAGCGTATTGGCCAGCGCTTCGGGCAGATCCGCGAACAGTTCGCGCATCATCGGGCCGCTTTTTACCCAGGCCTGCGCGGACGAGCGCGGACGTTCGGCAGCATCGAGGTGCGTCGCGTTCGCGATGCACAGCATCGCGTCGTGCGCCGCGTGGAAGCCGGGATCGCCGTATGACGCGGGGTTGGTCGCCACCAGCGGCAGATCGCGCGCGTAAGCCAGCGCAATCAGCGCGTCCTCGGCGGCTTCTTCCACCGCCTCGCCGCGCCGCGCGAGTTCGATGTAGAGCCGGCCGGGGAACAACTGCTCCAAGACGGTGCAATACTCGCCCGCCGCTTCGTGCCGGTCTTCGGCTAGCAGCCGCGCCAGTGCCCCTTCGCCCGCTGCGGTCAGCGCGATCAGCCCGGCGGTGCGCCCGGTCAGATCGTCCAGCGTGACATGCGGATCAAGTTCAAGCGGGCGATCTAGGTGCGCCCGGCTAACCAAGTGGCACAGGTTGAGCCAACCCGTGTCATCTTGCACCAGCAGCACCAACCAATCGACCGGGCCATCCATGCCGCGCCGCACCCCCAGAGTGCAGCCGATGATTGGCTGGATCCCGGCATCGCGCGCCGCGCCTGCAAAGGCCATTGCGCTGTACAGCCCATTGCGATCGGTCAGCGCAATCGCCGGAAAGGCCCGGTCCTTAGCCAGCTTGGCCAGCGCCTTGGGATCGATCGCCCCTTCGAGCAGCGAATAACTGGACAGCACACGCAGCGGGACGAAGGGTTCAAATGCCATGGCGCGAGCCTAGGCAGGTTGGCGCGGATTCGCAAAAGCGCCGGGCCTTTGTTTTCCACTGCGCCGCAGCCCGATTTGGCAATTGCCCTTTGCAACCGCGCCAGGATGTGGTTGTTTCGCGTTGAAGTTAGTCGGGTCGTATTTCTAAATCCAAACTTGGAGGGAATACGGAAATGAATATTCCAGGCAGCCCAGCGCAGCCCGGCATGGTTGAGCGGATCAAGGCGATCCTGCTGAAGCCGGTTGAAACCTGGCCGATCATCGCGGCTGAGCCCAGCAGCCCCAGCGAGTTGATCACGCGGTGGGCCATTCCGCTGGCCGCGATCGCCCCACTTGCCACGTTTCTACACGGGCAGCTGTTCGGCTACGGCGCCTTGGGGATCAGCTATCACCCCGGCCTGATCGGCGGACTTTCGACATTGCTGGTCACCTATGTGCTCAGCTTGGTCAGCGTCGTGGTGCTGGCCCTGATCGCGGACTGGCTGGCCCCCAAGTTTGGCGGAACTTCGAACCGCAACGCGGCCTTCAAGTTGGTGGTCTATGGCTCGATCGCGGCGTGGCTGGCGGGAATTGCCCAACTGATTCCGGGACTCGGCTTTCTCGGCATTGCCGGGCTGTACAGCCTCTACCTATATTACACTGGCGCGGCCCCGCTGATGAAGGTGCCGCAGGACAAGGGCGTGGCCTATACCGCTGTCACGATCGTCTGCGCAGTGCTGCTCTATCTGGTGGCTGGGGCGATCGTCGCCCCGGTACTGGGCCTGCTCGGAATGGGCGGCATGTCCGGCCTCGCCAGTAGCAGTGGCGATTCGGTCAAAGTGGCCTTGCCCGGCGGCGGGTCGATCGACACTGCCAAGCTCGAACAAGCCGGCAAGCAAATGGAAGATGTGGCCAATGGTCGGGGTCTCAAGCCAGTCGATGCGGCAAAATTGCAGGCGCTGCTACCCAGCACGCTGGGCGGCTACACCCGCACCGCGCTCGAATCCAATGGCATGGGCCAGATGGGCGTACAGGTGGAAGGCACCTACACCCACGACGGCAAGACCATCAAGCTGACGGTGATCGATTCGGCTGGAATGGGCGCGCTGGCGGCGGGCCTTGGCGGGGCGCTGGGGATGCAGCACAGCCAGGAAGACGCCGATGGCTATGAACGTGCCGGCATGGTTGACGGCCAGATGCAGGCCGAAAAGTGGAACAACAAAGACAGCCGCGGCAGCTTCACCCGCCAAGTCGGCGGCCGCTTCATCATCACTGCCGAAGGGCAGGCCGGCAGCATCGACGAGCTGAAGGCCGCTGCTGCTGCCATCGATCAGGGGGCATTGGCGGGACTGGCCCAGTAATCACTGTCTTCCCCGGCATGGGGAAGAACTTCAGAGCAGCTTTTCGATATCCTTGGCGAGCGCCTCGGGCTTGTCGGTCGGCGCGTAGCGGCGCACGACCTTGCCGTCACGGCCGATCAGGAACTTGGTGAAGTTCCACTTGATCGCCTTGGTTCCCATCAGGCCCGGCGCTTCGCTTTTGAGCCAATCGTACAGCGGCGCGGCGCCGGCGCCGTTGACTTCGACCTTGGCCATCAGCGGAAAGCTGAGCCCGAAGTTGACCTTGCAGAATTCGGCGATTTCATCGGCGCTGCCGGGTTCCTGGCCGCCAAATTGATTGCACGGAAAGGCCATGATCTCAAAACCCTGGTCCTGGTATTTCTTGTAGAGTGCCTCCAGCCCGTCATACTGCGGGGTAAAGCCGCATTTGCTCGCGGTGTTGACCACCAAGACAACTTTGCCCAGCTTGTCGGCCAGGTTCTGATGCTTGCCGCCCGGCAGGTCAGCGGAAAAATCTGCAATCGTCGTCATCCCAGGACTCCTTCGTGCAAGCGTACCACGCGGTCCATCCGCGCGGCGAGGCGTTCGTTGTGGGTGGCGACCAAGGCAGCATTGCCCTGCCCCCGCACCAGTTCGAGAAACTGTCCGAGCACCTTGTCGGCGGTGGCCTCATCAAGGTTGCCGGTGGGCTCATCGGCCAAGACCAGCGCGGGCTTGTTTGCCAGCGCGCGGGCCACGGCGACGCGCTGTTGCTCACCGCCCGAAAGCTGGCTGGGGCGATGATCGAGCCGCTGCGCCAGGCCCAGCGCGCTGAGCAGTTCCGCAGCGCGCGCATCGGCAGCATCGCGCCCCGTACCGGCGACCAGTTGCGGCAGCACAACGTTTTCAAGCGCGTTGAAATCGGGCAGCAGGTGGTGGAACTGATAGACGAACCCGATCCGGTCGCGGCGCAGCGCCGTGCGCTCATCGCTGTTCAGCGCGGTCGCATCGGTTCCGGCAATCTCGATTCGCCCGCCGAACCCGCCTTCGAGCAGGCCAACGGCTTGCAGCAGTGTCGATTTTCCCGAACCCGATGGACCCAGCAAGGCCACGACTTCGCCCGGCTCCACAGTCAGATTGACCCCGCGCAGCACATCAATCCGCACGCCGCCTTGTTCAAAGCTGCGGGTCAGCTGAGTCAATCTGACCACGGGTGGCGCACTATTCATAACGCAGCACCTGCACTGGATCGGTGCTCGCAGCTTTGAACGCCGGGTATAGCGTGGCGAGGAAGCTGAACAGCAAGGCCATCAGGCTGATCGTGGCGATCTCCACCGGATCGCTGCGACTGGGCAGTTCGGTCAGGAAGCGGATCGAGGGATCCCACAGGTTCTGTCCGGTGACCAGTTCGACAAACCGCACCACGCCTTGCCGGAAGAACAGGAAGATGAACCCGAGCCCAAGCCCGGTCAGCGTCCCCACTGCGCCAATCACAAAGCCCAGCAGCACAAACACCTTGAGGATTGAACGCCGCGACGCGCCCATGGTGCGCAGGATCGCGATGTCGCGGGTCTTGGCGCGGACCAGCATGATCAGCGACGACAGGATATTGAACACCGCAACCAGCACGATGATCGACAGCACCACAAACATCGCCACCCGCTCGACCGCCAGCGCTTCAAACAAGCTGGAATTGATCGTCTTCCAGTCGGTCACCACCGCCCGGCCGGCGTATCTCTTGGTGATCGGTTCGAGCACTTGCGCGGCCCGGTCCGGGTCATCGACCTGCACCTCGATCATGCCGATGGAATCGCCGGTCAGCAGCAAGGTTTGCGCATCCTGCATCGGCATCACCACGAACCGCTGGTCGTATTCATAGACCCCGATCTCGAAAATCGCAGCGACCCGGTAGGCAATCTGGCGCGGGACGGTGCCGAACGGGGTGGATTGGCCTTGCGGGTTGATTATTGTAATGCTGTCCCCCACCCGCAGGCCCAGGTTTTGCGCCAGTTGCGAACCGACCGCGACCTCGCCCGCATCGGGTTGCAAGGTCTTGAGGTTGCCCGAAACCACCTTGTCGGTGATCCGCTGGATATCTTCAGGCGTATTGCCGCGCGCAAAGATCGCCTCGACCCGGCCGTTGAAGCTGGCCAGCAGCGGCTGCTCGATCAGCGGTGAGGCACGGGTCACGCCCGGCGTGGCCTTCACATCCGCCAGCACCTCGCGCCAATTATCCAGCCGGCCCCCATAGGCCTGGACCAGTGCGTGGCCATTGAGGCCGACGATCTTGTCAAATAGTTCGGCGCGAAAGCCGTTCATCACGCTCATCACGATGACCAACGCGGCCACCCCCAGCGCGACTGCGATCAGGCTGATCCCGGCGACCAGCGCAATAAACGCCTCACCGCGCCCGGGCAGCATATAGCGCTTGGCAATGGTCCATTCGAAGGGGGAGAGTAGCAAGGATGAAATCCAGTCAGCACAGCACCGAGATGGGGGTCGTTTAGGGGGTTAGCGGGGCCAGAGCAATGCTGCCCTTGCCTTCGCCGGCAATCGCGGCCAAAGGCTGCGCAACAGGGCGATCCAAGGGCGAGCCGATTCCCATGAACCTAACCCACCCATTCTTTGATGCAGATGGCGACAAGCTGCGCGAGGAGTGCGGAATCTTTGGTGTGATTGGCACCAAGGAAGCCGCCGGAATGACCGCGCTGGGGCTGCACGCGTTGCAGCACCGCGGCCAGGAAGCGGTCGGCATTGTCAGCTTTGATGGTCAGCAGTTCTTCGCGCGGCGGGGCCTTGGCCATGTCGCACAAGTGTTTGCCGATGCCGCCGCACTGTCCGAACTGCCCGGCGAGATGGCCAGCGGCCACGTGCGCTATTCGACCACCGGCGGACAGGGGCTGCGCAACGTCCAGCCGCTCCACGCTGACCTCGCCCGAGGCGGCTTCACTGTGGCGCATAACGGCAACATTTCCAACGCGATGCACCTCAAGCAAGAGCTGGTGAACAAGGGTGCGATCTTCCATTCGAGCTCTGACACCGAGGTGATCATTCACTTGATTGCGACCAGCCGCTATCCCACCTTGCTTGACCGGTTCGTCGATGCGTTGCGGATGGTCGAAGGAGCCTACTCGCTGATCTGCATGACGCCCAAGCGGATGATCGCCTGCCGCGATCCCTTGGGAATTCGCCCCTTGGTGATGGGCAAGATCGGTGATGCCACGGTCTTCGCCAGCGAAACCGTCGCGCTCGATGTGGTCGGCGCTGATTTTGTGCGTGAGATCGAGCCGGGCGAGATCGTCGAAGTGCGCGCCGATGGCCGCATCTCCAGCCACCGTCCGTTCGGCAAGGTTGCCCCGCGCCCGTGCATCTTCGAACACGTCTATTTCAGCCGCCCCGATTCGGTGATGGGCGGCCAGTCGGTTTACGAAGTGCGCAAGCGGATCGGCGTGGACCTGGCCAAGGAAGCGCCGGTCGAGGCTGATCTGGTGATCCCGGTGCCCGATAGCGGCGTCCCTGCAGCGATCGGTTATGCCCAGCAATCGGGAATCCCGTTTGAACTGGGGATCATTCGCTCGCACTATGTCGGGCGCACCTTTATTCAGCCGTCGGACGGTGCGCGCCATGCCGAAGTGAAGCGCAAGCACAACGCCAATCGGGCTTTGGTGGCCGGCAAGCGGATCGTGTTGATCGACGATTCGATCGTGCGCGGCACCACCTCGATGAAGATCGTCCAGATGATGCGCGATGCCGGCGCGGCCGAAGTGCATATGCGCGTCGCCAGCCCGCCGACCATGCATTCGTGCTTTTATGGCGTCGATACGCCCGAGCGCAGCAAACTGCTCGCCGCGCAGATGGATGTGCGGCAGATGGCCGAATTCATCGTGGCTGACAGTCTTGCCTTCGTCTCGATCGACGGGTTGTACCGCGCGGTGGGCGAAGCTTCGCGCAAAGCAGCCTGCCCGCAGCACTGCGATGCCTGCTTTACCGGCGAGTATCCCACCCGCCTGACCGACCTTGGCGAACGCGAAGAAACCGAGGTCCAACTGCGCTTTCCAGTCGAAACCGCAGCGTGACTGATCTTTCCGGACAAGTCGCGCTGGTTACCGGCGCGAGCCGCGGTATTGGCGCGGCAATTGCGGCAGAACTGGCCAAGGCCGGCGCGCACGTGGTCTTAACCGGGCGTAACAGCAAAGCATTGGAAGCGGTCGAGGAAGCATTGTTTGCGGCGGGCGGATCGGCGACTATCGCTCCTGTCGATCTGGGCGATGCCGACGGGATCGCGCGGCTGGCCAATGCCGTGGCCGAACGCTGGCCCGCGCTCGACATTCTGTTCCACTGCGCCGCAGTCCTGCCCGAGCTGACTTCGGTCCGCGATATCGATCAGACCCAGTTTTCCAAGGCGCTGACCATCAACGTGCTGGCCACGCAGGCATTGATCGCGCGGTTCGATCCGTTGCTTAAAGCCAGTGCCGATCCGCGCCTTATTTACCTTACCAGCAGCGTCGCCAGCGAGCCGCGCGCCTATTGGGGAGCCTATGCGGCAAGCAAGGCGGCGGCGGAGAATTTGATCGACAGTTACGCGCAGGAAGTGCGCAATACCTCGCGCGTGCGGGTCGCGATTGTCGATCCCGGTGCCACCCGCACGACGATGCGGGCCAAGGCCTATCCGGGCGAAGATCCTGCCTCAATCAAGCCGCCTGAAGCGGTGGCCGAGCGGTTAGTTGCCTTGCTTGGTGAACAGTTTGCCAGCCCGCACCGGCTGCGCGTTAACCTATCCTCATAATCCCCCGGCAACCGCGCTAGGGCATTGTTTGCCAATCCTACCGGGTAAGCTGCCGGAAAGGACGTGACAAAGGGGCGTGCCATGAACGAACATCTGCTGGCGGTGAAAGATCCGTATTTTGCGGCCGCACAGGAAGACCGCAGTGCACCGCGCACCCGCGTGGCGATCCCGGCCACGCTGCGGATTTCGGGCGGACGCGGCTTTCAGACCGTGATCCACGATCTGTCGCTCAGCGGCTTTTGCGGCGCGGCGGTCAACCGGCTCCAGCTGGGCACTGTCTGCTGGTTGACACTGCCGGGGATCGAAGCGCTGCAAAGCGAGGTGATCTGGTGGGACAACAGCCTGACCGGCTGCGCTTTTGACAAGCTGCTCAGCCCGATCGTCCATGATAACATCCTGACCCGCTGGCAGAGCAACTCTTCGTTTCGTCCGGTTTGCTGACCGGCGAGCAGAGGTCCCGCCAAATTCGGACGGAATTTAGTTAGCCCGCTTTGCGCAGCGTCACCTGCGCAACGGTGATTCCGCCGCCGCGAAAGCCGCCTTCGCAATACATCAGATAGAACTGCCAGAGCCGCTGGAAGCGCGCATCGAACAGTGCTGGCAAGCGGCCATCGGCTGCTGCTGCGGTGAAGTTCTCCCGCCAGCTACGCAGGGTCTCGGCGTAATCGAGCGGGAAATCGGCCTGGTCGGTCCAATCAAGCCCGTGGCCCTGCGCCAGCCGTTTGAATTCGGCCACGCTGACCAGCATTCCGCCAGGGAACACATAGGCCTGGATGAAATCGGCACTGGCGGCATAGGCCGGGAACAGATCATCACGGATCGCAATATACTGGATCGCGGCGCGCCCGCCGGGCTTCAGGCAGCGCGCGAGGCAGGCGAAGAAATCGGCCCAATATTCACGCCCGACTGCCTCAACCATCTCGACACTGGCAATCGCATCGTACTGCCCGACGGCGTCGCGGTAATCGAGTTTGCGAAAGTCGATCGCCGGATCGCGGTGCTGGCGGGCCCAGTCGAGCTGCGCGTCAGACAAGCTGATCGCGGTCACCTGCATCCCGGCATCGTGCATCTGCTGCGCCAGCGCGCCCCAGCCGCAACCGATTTCCAGCACCGACCCGGCCCCGGCAATCCGCTCAGCAATCGCATACAGCTTATTCTTCTGCCCTGCCGCCAGATCGTCTGCAGCAGTGCCATACAGCGCGCTTGAATAGTTCAGTTCGGGATCGAGCCACGCCGCGTAGAAATCGTTGCCCAGATCATAATGCGCGTGGATGTTGCGGCGGGCCCCAGCGCGGGTATTGCGGTGCAGCCAGTGCGCCGCGCGGGCTGCCCAGCGCCATGGACCGCGCGCTCGCGTGGTATCACCCAGCGCGCCGGCATTGGCGACGAACAGCGCAAACAGCTTGACCGGGTCTTCGCTGCTCCACTCACCGGCTTCCCAGCCTTGATAGAGCCCGATCGAGCCGCCGGTGGCCACGCGCACCAGCCCGCGCCAATTGTGCAGTGAAGCCTCGGCAGCAATACCAGGCGCGCGGCCGCCTAGGATTCTGATGCTGCCATCGGGGAATGTCGCGCGCAACGACCCGCTCGCGAGGCGGGCATCGATCCGCTGCGCCAGACGCCGGGCAAGGCCGGCCCACAGCCGTGAAATGGGGCCCGGGCCGCTTGGTGCGGGGCTGGAATTAGCCAGAAGTGAGGTGCGATTCTCGCTGCGCAGTGCAGTCATGCCGGCGCATATGGACTGGCACCGGCTGGACTTCAACCGGCGAGTTCAGCGGTTAGTGTGTATAATCGCGTCGAGCACTGCAGCGCTGAGTGGGCGGGCAAATTCGCAACCGAATTCAAATTCCTCGACCCACGCCACCCGTGCCGGAATCGGTTCGATCATCGGTAGTTTGAGAAAAATCTGATCGTCGGGCCGGACCAGATATACGCCGGCAATCCGGGCCCCCAGCGCCGAAATGTCAGTCACTTTCACATCGGCCCGGCGCGACCCGCTGCGAAATTGAATCACTGCCGCAAACGGCTGCCGGTCGGCCCGGCGATCGTCTTCATTTTGGATAAGTGGCTGACCCGGCATTGTGCGACCAATTCAAGTTTCGCAGCCATAATGCTCGTTCAAGGTAAACCGACTGTTAACGTTAACTAAGTGCAACCACCTGGCCAGACCGGCCAGCGCGCTGCGGCGCTGACCGGTCTGGTCTGGGTGTTCGATCAGAACTTGACCTCGGCCTGGACATTGAACGAACGCCCGCGCGGATCGGCTACGCGCGGTTCCCAGCTGCCGCCAGCGCCGGTGTTGCCATCATAAGTGATCGCAAACGGTGGGTCGGTGTTGAATATGTTCTTGACCCCCAGGGTCAGCTTGTAGCTGGGCCCAAGCTGCAACAGGCTGACTGACAGGTTAAAGATCGAATAGGGCGTTACCCGGGCGTTGTAATCCGGCCGCGTCACTGCGCCCGAAGCGATCCCGGGCAGCGCCTGATTGGCATAACCCGAACGGAAGATCTGCGTCAGCGTGACCACATAGTTGTGATTGCCAAAGCTGATCCACGCGTTGTGCTTCCAGCGCAGCCCCAGATCACCGGCAAAGCTGAACACACCGAGAAGGTTGATGTAAGGGGCAGTCGCGGTGATCTTCTCGCGCTTGCGCACTAGCAACGTGCCATCCATGCCCAGGCTGAGAATGTTGCTGCCGCCCAGTTCGAACCCGCCGCGCAGCGAGAATTCGACCCCGCGGGTCTGCCGCGATCCGGTATTGACCCAGCGCTGGTCAATCAGCGTGATGTTGCCGGTGCCGGGATCGCGGATGAACTTTTCGGGGAAGAACGAGGCGTTGTCGATGATCTGCCGCAGGGTCGGGATGACGATCGGATTGTTGACATCGATGACCCAGTAATCAGCCGAAGCCGACCACATCGGCGCTGGACGGAACACCACACCCAGGCTGTATTGTGATGCTGTTTCAGCGTTCAGGTTAAGATTGCCCGAGGTCCCGATATCGGGCCGGATCTGCGCGCAAGGCTGGCCGCTGCCGAAGGCACTGGTCGGTACACCGCCAGGGCAGCGCACCGGATCGGCCAGATCACTGCCCGAATAGGGCGACAGCGTCAGGCCGTTATACAACTGGTTGAAGCCCGGTGCGCGGAAGCTGGTATTGTAACTGCCGCGGAACATCAGCCAGTCGACCGGCTGGTATTTGGCACTAATCTTCGGGTTGGTTGTGCTGCCAAAGTCGGAATAATCATCGACCCGCACCGCGCCGGTCAGCTCGAACCCTTCGAACACCGGCACGCTGATTTCAACGTATGCAGCCTTGATGTCGCGGTGCTTGGGGGTCAGCGCGTTAACGTTGTCAAACGCGGCCAGGAAAATCACCGGCGCGGTTGCGGCAGCGGCGGACGAGCCATTAAAGCTGTAGGTTTCGCGCCGCCAGTCAACACCCAGCGCCATCTGAACCTTGCCGCCGGGCAGATCGAACAGCGGCCCGGCGATCGACGCATCCACTTCCTTGACCGTATAGCGCCCGCCGTACAGCGTGGTGCCGCTGGCCGAGATCGACCGCAGCCCGGCCAGTGCCGCATCGCTTTGGGTCGCGCTGAACGGATTGATCAGGCCGCTGTTCATCAGCCCGACCAGCCCCGGGGTGGTCGCCCCCGGCGCAATCGGGGCGAGCGGATCGGGCGCACCGTTGCTCAGCGTGCCGCGATAGTAATAGCCCGAGCCGAGCAATGACGAGCTTTCGCTTTCCGAATGTGAAACCCCGGCGTGATAATCCCAGCCTTCGAACGGCAACGGGCCTTCGATCCCGGCATAGGCCCGCAATGTGCGGGTATGCGTGGTATATTCACGCGGACCGCAAGCGCCGCAGCGCCAGCGGTAACCGATCGGGCGGCCATAGTTGGCGTTGAGCGAGGCGGTCGCCGCCGGGAACGCCGCGACCAGCGCGTTGAAGACTGCATCGTACTGCGTCTTGGTCGCCGGGGTCAGCGGGTAGGCGATCGGCAGGTTGGTGGTGTTGGCCGAAAGCTGCGCATTGGAAAAGCTCTTGGCCGAATTCGCATCAGACCCGGTGATTTCACCAAAGATCTGATGCCCGCCGCCAAGGTTGACCGTGACCTTGCCGTAATAGGTCAAGGTCTTGATCGGCTGCTGGATCACGGCCGCGCGCCCGGTATCCCAGGCGCAGGCATAAACGGCCGCCGGGTTGGCCCACAGCGCTTCATCGTAGGGCATGCCGCCGTCCATCGACGAACAGCCCGCGCCGCCCGGCAGATCGAGCGGATTGATACCGCCGCCCACAGTGTTGGCCCCGTTGGGCCCGATCAGCGACAGGCCATTGGTCAGCGTGGGCGTATGCGTGCCCGTCACCGAGTTGAGCGGGTTGAAGGCGCTGGATCCGATGTTGAACACGGTCGCCAGCGGGGTGCCGCGGGTGTCGATCGACAGCCCGCGATTGGGCTGGTTGCCGTTGACAAAATCGCGCTGCGATCCGCGGAGCAGTTCGTTCCAGCTATACGATACCGCGCCCATCACGTTGATGCCGTCGTCATCCAGATCGCCGTAGCCGACCACCCCCGACAGCCGGTAGATGTTACCGCCGCCCTGTTCGGTAAAGTCCGACAGGCCGGATAGCCCCAGCCCGTGGAAATTTTTCTTGGTGATGTAGTTGATCACTCCGCCGACCGCGTCGGTGCCATAGATTGCCGAAGCGCCGTCTTTCAGGATTTCGACCCGGTCAATCGCGGCAAACGGGATCTGGTTCACATCGACCGCGCCACCCGATAGCCCGTGCGCAGCAACGCGCCGGCCGTTAAGCAAGATCAGCGTCGAGGCACTGCCCTGCCCGCGCAAGTTGGCCGATGACAGCCCGTTGGTGCCGCGCTGGGCGCCCGAGGTCACGTCAGCGTTCGACGCCAGATTGTCAGCGCCCGATCCGGTCGAGCTGAGGAACATGGTCAGCTGTTCTGGGCTGGAAATTCCGTTGCGGGTCAAATCGTCGGTCGAGATGATCTGCAGCGGCAGCGCGCTCTTGATCGGGTCTTGCTTGATCCGTGATCCCGTCACCACGATCGCTGTCGGCTCTGGATCGGCCGAAGTGGTCGAGGGAGGCGGCGGCACGGCGGCGTCTTGCGCAAGTGCGGGCGCGGCGATGACTGCCACCAACGAAACCGAGCTGGAGAGAATGGCGCGCGAAAGGCTGCGTAGATTCATGATGTCCCCCTGGTCAGGCCGGCAAGGCCGGCTCAATCGCCAAAGACTATCAAGGGGCAGGACCGAATCCAGCATGCTGGTCCAATTGGGTGCATATTCTGTGCAGCGCGGCGGATGTGTTGCTGCCAGGCAACATCGTGGGCGGTTCGGCTCAGTTTTGCGCGGCAACCAGCAGCAGCACCGCTTCCATCACCGGCAGCGCCGACTCGCCATCGGGCACATCATTGGCGAAAAAGGCGAATGTCAGCCGGCGGCCACTCGCACCGCGAAAGGTGCCCGATAGCGCGTTGGTGGCATTGAGCGAGCCGGTCTTGGCGGCCAGGTTCCCGGCCAGCGGGGTGCCAATAAACCGGCGCTGCAAGGTGCCGTCCACCCCGGCGACCGGGAAAGAGGCGTACCACGCCTGACCCCACGGCTGGATCGCTGCCCAGCGCAGTAAGCTGACCGCAGCGCGCGGGCTGACCCGGTTGTAAGTCGACATGCCCGAGCCGTCGAAGAAATCGTAACCCTTGCGCGGGATCCCGGCTTGATCGAACAAAATCTGCTCGGCGCGCACCGCCCATTCGCTTGAGCCCGTTCCCAAAACATGCCCAACACGGCGGAACAGGACTTGGGCATGGAGGTTTTGGCTGACCTTGTTGATCGTGACCACGTCGTCAGAAAGTGGTGCCGGATCCAGCGCTGCGAATGGCACTGGCGCGCCGATCTTAGCAATCCCCATCATACAGGCATTGCAGGCCCGATCGATCACGATGCTCGCTCTGTGCATCGAACGCGGCCGGCCGGTCACCCTCACGCCGCGCGCCTCGAGCAAGGCCTTGAATGTCCATGCGCTATAATGGGCCGGATCGTCGATCCCGATCCACTGATGCCAATCCTTGGCATCTGCCGGTATTTCTCCGTAGAGCCTAAGGCGATTGCTCCCAACCACGCGCTCGAATGCCAGCGTCGTTGTGCCGCCCGCCGCAACGGTGACGGCCTCATTCGTCAATACATAATAGGTCGACATGGCGACGGTTGGTGGCTTGCCGAGTTGTCCGGGGAAAACCGAGATTTTGAGCTGGTTGTCATCAAGGTTAAGCGCCCCGGCCGCAGTGCCGTCCTCGGTCTGGATATTGTTCCAGCTCATCCCAGGGCTCCAGCGCTCGTCCGGAAATATACTGTCGTCGCCAACTACATCCCCGACGATTTTGGTCCGCGCCGCCACCGCGTCAGCCAGCGTGGCCAGACAATC
>JANNYT010000157.1:0-2151 GCA_031410255.1 Novosphingobium sp.
GACCGTGATCGTCATGCCCGAGACGCAGAGCCGCGAGAAGATGGATACGCTGCGGGCCTTGGGGGCCGAGCTGGTGCTGGTCCCGGCCGCGCCGTTTTCCAACCCCGGCCACTTCGTCCACACCTCGCGCCGGCTGGCGGAAGAGACCGAGGGCGCGATCTGGGCCAACCAGTTTGACAATGTCGCCAACCGCAAGGCTCACATCGAAAGCACTGCGCCCGAAATCTGGGAGCAGATGGAGCACCGGATCGACGGGTTCACTTGCGCTGCGGGCACTGGCGGAACGATCGCCGGGGTCGGGCTCGCGCTCAAGGCGTTCGACGAGAATGTGCGCATCGCGCTGACCGACCCGCACGGCGCGGCGCTGTACAATTACTATGCCCACGGGGAATTGCGCGCTGAAGGCAGCTCGGTGGCCGAAGGGATCGGGCAGGGCCGGATCACCGCCAACCTCGAAGGCGCGCCGATCGACACGCAGTTCCGCGTGTCGGACGAAGAGGGCCTCGAATGGGTTTCGCGGTTGCTCAGCGAGGAAGGGCTATGCTTGGGGCTGTCATCCGGGATCAATGTCGCCGGCGCAATCGAGCTGGGGCGGCAATTGGTGGCTGAGGGCCGCGCGGAGCCGCGGATCGCGACGATCCTCTGCGATACCGGGTTTCGCTACCTGTCGAGCCTCTACAATGCCGAGTGGCTGCGGGCCAAGGGCCTGCCGGTGTTCCCCTGGCTCGCTTGACCCTTCCCAAGCCGAGTCGAATCGGCTAGACCTGTCACCAGATGGCAACACAACCGCCACGCAGGGTCTTGCAACCACTCATCGTTCCGCAGCACTATGTGCCGCCGGGCGCGCGTGAATTGCGTGCGCAAGCGGTGCAGCGGTTGCAAGCCGGATTGTTCGGCATGGCCATGATCGTGTTGGTGGTCGGGCTGGCTAATGTGATCAACGACCGGGCACGGCAGGCTGATGCAGCGAACACGCTGCAGACGGCGGCTTCGCCCAGCGCCACGGCTTCAGCGCAGAGCGACCCGCTGGCCGATATCGGGGTGGTTCCATCGTCCGCACCTGAAACCAGTCCCTCACCCAAACCGGCTGCGGGCCTGCCGCATTAGTCGGCGCACGACCTGGCTGGTGCTGCTCGGCTTGGCCGCAGCTCTGGGCGCGATCGGCTGGTTCGGCTGGGGGCGAAACGCCAAAGGCACCGAGCCGATTGGCCTGTTCACATCTTTGGCGATCATGTGGAGCGACAGCCCCGATTTGGGCACTGACTTGCGCGGTGATCAACCTCCGCATTGGGCGCGCGGTGTGCTTGAGCGGCGCGGGCCGATTGTGCCGCTCGATACGCTGGCCGGGCCGACCGGGCATGGACCGCTCGATGGCTTGACCCGGCTGGTTATCGTCCAACCGCGTCCGCTCAATCCGCAAGAGAATGTCGCGCTGGATAACTGGGTGCGCGGCGGCGGGCACTTGTTGCTGCTGGCCGATCCGGCGCTGACCGAGGATTCGGCCTTTGCGATTGGCGATCCGCGCCGCCCGCAAATGGTCGCGTTGCTCTCACCGATATTGGGGCGCTGGGGGCTCGATCTGCTGTTCGATGATGCGCAGCAACTGGGCGAGGAGCAGCGCGAGGTGCTGGGTGCAGGCGTGCCGGTCAACCTGGCGGGGCATTTCGCCACGCGTGGGCAGGCCAATTGCCGGTTGTGGGACGGCGGCCTGGCGGTGACCTGCAAGATCGGACGGGGCCGCGTGGTCGCACTGGCCGATGCGGCGCTGCTGGAGCGCGATGATCCCACCGGGACCCGACCGAGAGCTTTTGCGGCGCTGCTCGATAGCGCCTTCGCGGCGCGTTGAGCGCTCCTCACACGCGAAAACGACTCCAATTGCGGGAATTTGCGGGTCAGATCGTCCAGCTTGCGAGAGTCGGCGCATAAATCCTTGAAAATGCACTGGAACATATTAGAAACATCAGGCAATATGACTTCAAGCCTTCCGAATCAAATTTATATAAATCAATATATTACCGGGTTATCCCGCGATTTCCCGTAATTTTCCCTTCCATCCCTGCAAAAGCAGGGTTAATGCTTCGTTTCATCGACATCGAATTTCACCGCCGCACCTGAACAAGGGTGGTCCGGATGCGCAGCCGCGCGTTCGCG
>JANNYT010000158.1:0-9942 GCA_031410255.1 Novosphingobium sp.
GGCGCAGGCGCATATCACGCGGCCTATGTCACGCTGACCCCCGGCATTGCCCTGCCCGCTGATGAGCGCACCCCAGAAGGCATCGCCGCCAACTGGGACGCGATTATCGACCGGAACGGCGAAATCGTGCCGCA
The DNA here is from genome assembly GCA_031410255.1 of Novosphingobium sp. Classification (GTDB taxonomy): domain Bacteria; phylum Pseudomonadota; class Alphaproteobacteria; order Sphingomonadales; family Sphingomonadaceae; genus Novosphingobium. The sequence continues at coordinate 135 of JANNYT010000158.1, forward strand.
ATCGGGTGGCGAGCAATCCGGCGCGGTAATGGCGGCCCTGGCGAAAATCGGCGGACTTGGCTGAACGGCCAACACAGGTGATCGCACTACTGTATTGACACAATAACACACATGCGGCATTCTCCCCGTTCGAATAGGGGAGAATGCCGATGTATTCCGAAGCCGACTTGCAGAGCGCTGTAAGCGCCGGGGCGATCAGCCATGAAGCCGCCGAGGCGCTACGGACCCATTCCGCCGGAATGCGCAGCGCGCCGATGGCCGATGAGGAACAGTTCCGGCTGATCACCGGCTTCAACGACATTTTCGTGACCATCGCGGCGGTGCTGCTGCTGGCCGCTGCGGCCGGGATCGGCGCGGCGATTGCGCCGGGGGTTGCAGGCGTGCTGGTCGCCGGCGCAGCCTGGCTGCTGGCCGAATTTTTCACCGCCAAGCGCCGCATGGCGCTGCCTTCAATCGTGCTGCTGCTGGCCTTTGTCGGCGGGGTGGCAGCCGTGCCGATCAACGTTCTTGCCGAAACCGAGCCTAACCTGTCCGCTTCGGCCAGCGCGCTGATCGGTGCGGGCATCGGCTTGCTCGCCGCCGGGGCCGCGTGGCTGCATTGGCGCCGCTTCATGGTGCCGATCACCGTGGCCGCCGGCGCCGCTGGCCTCGCCGCTACCGCGATTGCGCTGGTGCTGTCGGTGATCATGCAGGGGCGCACAGACCACAATCCCGAACCAGTCCTGCTGCCGCTGATCTTCGTCTGCGGGCTCGCCATCTTTGCCTTCGCGATGCGCTGGGACATGAGCGATCCCAAACGCGAAACCCGCCGCAGCGACGTTGCCTTCTGGCTCCACCTGCTCGCCGCGCCGATGATCGCGCACCCGCTGTTCAACTGGCTGGGGGTGACCGGGGGTGAGAATATTGGCGCGGCTTCAGCGCTGGGCGTGCTCGCGATCTACATCATGATGGGCATGGTCGCGCTGGCCGTCGATCGCCGCGCCTTGCTCGTTTCCGCGCTGGCCTACGTCTTACTGGCGATGACCTGGCTGTTTCGCGAGTTCGGCGCGGTTGAGCTCAACGTCGCGCTGACCGGGCTGGTGATCGGCTCGGCGCTGCTGGCATTGTCCGCGTTCTGGAGCCCGATCCGCTCGGCGCTGGTCCGGTATCTGCCGGGCGAAGTGCAGGCGCGGCTGCCGCAAGGCCAAATGCTCGCCGCTTGATTGTTGCGGGACGGTTTGCGCCCGCACCAAAGCGAACTTTCAAGCGTTCAGCGTAGCTGCGCAATCTGGCTGGCTGCCCAAGTGCCGTCGAGCTTGTGCCACATCGTCACGGTCCAGCGGCTTTTGTCGGTCAGGCGCAGGATCAGCCGATAGTTGGTGCCCGCGACGATCTGCTTTTCGGCGCGCTCGACCCTGGCGAGCCGGGCCTTGCGGCGCGGCAAGTTAGGCAGCGCAGCGCGGGCAGCCGCTCGCGCCTCAAGGTTCTTGTCCGGTGAGGTAATCGGGCTCCAGCCGCCCACCAATGGCGCTTCGACGATAGTCAGCTTGTCCTGCGTGGTGACTGACAGATTTGCGACACGATCGGTGGTGCGCACCACCACGCGGTAATCGCCCAGCGGTTCACTCGGCTCGATCCTGATCCCTAGCGAGCTCTGCCCCAGCATCAGATTGTGCGGCGGAGCAGGAGGGAGATCGTAAATCGGGGCGTCCTTGTACTCGGCATAGCTTTTGCCAGTGGGATCGAACACTTCGAAGCTGGCGCTGACGTAGCACTTCCCCGCCGCGTCGGTCTTGCAACCGGTGAAGATCACGATGGTATGGATAACCTCACCGCGCGCGGCGCTGTGCTGAGTCTGCACTTCAACTCCCGGGGTGGGTTGGTGCCAAGCGGTCATCAGTTTTTCTGGATCGGTGGTGGAAATCTGCAGCGCCCCGAACTCCCCGTTCGAGGCCTGGTTCGTACCATGATCGACCGGCGAACCTTGCGCGTCGGTGGTGCTCCACTGTGCCGCAAGCGGCGCGGTGGCGCACAACGCCAGGGCAGTCATGGTGAGGAGGTATAGCTTCATGAAGTCACTGTCCGTCGAAAATTGCAAGCTGAGTTCAATCGCGCTGGCAGCCGATCAAGCCGATGCCGCTAAGCCTAAACCACCACCTTCAGCAGCCGCCGTTCTAGCGGGAACAGCACGCCGGGTAATTCGTGGCCGCGTTTGAGCACTTGTCCGCCCTCGCCCAGCAACGTCCACATACCTTGCTTGGCGTGCAGAGCGGGGCGCTTTTCGATCCGGGTCTGAGGGTGTTCGGCGGCACGGCGATAGGCGCTGAAAGTCGCGGCGTCGCGGGTGAAGTCCATCGCATAGTCGCGCCATTTTCCCGCCGCGACCATCCGGCCATAAAGGCCCAGGATGTATTGCAATTCCTCGCGATCAAACCCCACCTGCAACGCGCCATTGGCGCTGCTGGGAAAGGGGGTGATGACGGCGCTCAAGCTTGCTTGGCTCCACCGCGCTTCTTGGCAGGGGCGGGCTTGGCCGAGCCTCGTTGCGCAGCTTTGGCATCGCGTTCTTCCAGCAGCTGGGCCAGCCGCGTACGCATCGTTTCCATCTCGCATTGCAGCAGCTCAAGCTTTTGCGTGGCGGGGTCGAACCGTTCGGAGCACGGCGTGCCATAAGGCACAAAGTTTTGTGTTTCGGGGGTCACCTGCACCAAGGTCGCCTTGGCCGGGATCCCGACCATGGTCGCGCCTTCAGAAACATCTTTGGTAACGACAGCGTTGGCGCCAATCCGGGCGCCCTTACCAACCGTGATCGGCCCCAAAATCGCCGCGCCCAGGCTGACGATCACGCCGTCACCGATGGTCGGATGGCGCTTGCCGCCCACGCCGCTAGTGGGGTTGGTTCCGCCTAGCGTCGAGCCTTGGTACATCGTTACGTTGTCACCGATTTCGGCTGTCTCGCCAATCACCACAAAGCCATGGTCAATGAAGAAATTGCTGCCGATTTTGGCACCTGGGTGAATATCGATCGCAGTCAGGAACCGGCTGAGGGTGTTGACCAGCCGGGCGAGGAAGAACAGCTGTGCTTCGAACAGCCAGTGCGCCACGCGGTGCAGCCCCAGCGCCAGCACACCGGGGTACAGCAGCACTTCCCAGCGCGAACGCGGGCTGGGATCGCGGGCAACGATCGATTCCAGATATCGGGTTAGCTCTTCCAGCATTGTCGCTTATCTTTCCACGCTGCGGCGCTTAAAGCAAGCGCGGCTCGGCCGGTCCATGTAATGCTTCCAGCGCATCGCGCCAAATCCCCTGCGTCGGCGGAGCCTTGCGCTCCATACTCAACCGATCGATCATCTCCACCAGCCGCTCGACCCCGATATGGGAACGCTCGGCGCGCGGCACAAGATAGGCCGCCGCATCCGGGCCCAGCACCAGCCCGCGCTGTTCAGCATGGACCTGCAAAAGTTCGGCGATCATCGCATCGTCGGGCGCGCCCAGTTCCAGATGGAGCGCCGCGCCGATCCGCGAGGCGAGATCAGGCAGCGCGATGCGCCAGCCGCCTTCGTGCTGACCCACGATCAGCAACAGCGGCGTGGCACCTTCCTGCGCCCGGTTCCAGCTGTGGAACAGCTCGGTCTCGTCCAACCGGTCAGCATCGTCGATCGCATCGCCCGCGCCACTTTCAGCGAACCAGCGCGCGATCAACGACTTGCCAGCGCGCGCCGGGCCACTCAGAACGGCGGTGCGGAACGGCCAGCTGGGCGCGGCGGCCAATGCTTCAAAGGCGGCTTGATTGGCATTGCCGAGCACGATCCGCGCCGGGCCAGTGCCCCCCGCCTTCAGCGGCAGCGCGATCTGGCTCATCAGCGTTTGATGGACAGCGCGTTGCTGCCGACCGAGACTTTCCAGCCGCGCGCCCGCAAGGCATCGGCCAAGGTGCCCAGATCGCCTTCGTAAGTGACCCGCATCACCGAAGTTCCGCCCATCGCCAGACTGGTCGTCGACGCGCCCTTGACCCCCGGGGCCGACCGCACTGCGCCAACCGCAGCATCGACCGCGCTGGCATCGGGCGAGGCGAACTGGACCGTAAAGGTACGCGTTTCGGCCTGCACTGGCGTCAGGGTCGGCGTGGCCGCAGTACTCGGCTTGTCGCTCGGCGTGGCAGTTGCGGTCTTGGCCGCTTCAGGCGGAGCCTGCCCGGCGGCGATCAGCGCGGCGAGTCCGGGATCGAGCTGCGGGCGGACATTGAGTGAAGTGTCGGGCTTGAGCCGCCCTTCGGCCAAGGCCTGGCCATAGATCTGGTCGATCCGCACCACCGCTTCATTCAACATCTTGGGCACCCCGGCCTCATCATTGGCGGACAGAGTGAAGGTGCCGAGCAAAATGTTGTCGGGGCCATAGCGCGCCGAGAATGTGCCGCGCACCGGGCCGCCGGGCCATTGCCGTTCCAGCCGCGCCTCGGGAATAAGCACATCAGCCGCGCCGTATTGGTCGAGCACATTGCGCCACCACGCGCGGCTGCGACGGCTTGGCTGGCCCGCCGTGATCAGCAGCGAATCGCCGCCCGCGCCCACCGGGCGGACATAGTCGATCGCGCTGGTCCCGGCGCGATACTCGGCCCAGGCTTTTTGCCACGGACTTTTGACTTCATAGACTTGCGCTACGCCGCCCGAATAGAGCACCGGGATCACCAGCAACGGCGAGGAATGCGTGCGGCCGCCGTTGGTGCCGCCCAGATATTGCCCGGCGCGGGCTCGGTCGAACACGATGCCCAGCGTGGCGATATAGCGGCGCGGGCCGATCTGCTCCTGCTGGATCACCACCGCGGCGACCATCGACTGGATCGTGCCATCGGGCATGGCCGGGCCCCCGGCCTTCTTCCACGCCTCACGCGCGGCCAGTTGCCAGCCCAGTTCGCGCGCTTCCTGCGCGTCTTTGCCGGTGGTATTCACCTGCACGTCGCTCACCTGAATGTCCGAGGTGCTGGCCACCGGCACAATCCCGCGCTCACCGTCGATTTGTGCCAGCAAGCGCGCTGGTCCGGCCACCAGCGCCGCGCAGCCGAGCGCCACCGCCAGCACGCTAAGCAGCGCGGTAGCAGGGCGAGAGCGCCAGAATACGGCGAAGGGGGCGGTCAAAACTGTGGCCATCGGGGAAAACAGCGTGCCTTTTGCCTAAAGGCGCATGGAAATCCAAGCAGGAAAAGGCTAGGCGCTGCCCAATGTCGGAAAAGAGTTACAGTTACGAGCAGGCCGGAGTTTCGATTGCGGCCGGGAATGCGCTGGTCAAGGCTATCGCCCCGCTGGCCCGCGCCACCGCGCGGCCGGGTGCCGACGCTGAACTCGGCGGGTTTGGCGGGTTCTTCGATCTGAAAGCGGCGGGCTATACCGACCCGCTGCTGGTCGCAGCCAATGACGGGGTCGGGACCAAGGTCAAGCTGGCCGTCGACCATGACCGCCACGACACCATCGGGATTGATCTGGTCGCGATGTGCGTCAACGATCTGATCGTGCAAGGCGCCGAACCGCTGCTGTTCCTTGACTATTTTGCCAGCGCCAAACTGGAACCCAGCGTCGCCACGCGGGTCGTCGCGGGGATTGCCGAGGGCTGCAAGATCGCCGGTTGCGCGCTGATCGGCGGCGAGACTGCGGAAATGCCTGGGATGTACGCGGCGGGCGACTATGATCTGGCGGGCTTCTGTGTCGGCGCGGTTGAGCGCGGCGAGCAGCTGACCGGGGACCGGGTCGCGGCGGGCGACGTGCTGCTGGGGCTGGCCAGCTCCGGGGTCCATTCGAACGGTTATTCGCTGGTCCGGCGGCTTGCCGCAGACAAGGGCTGGAAACTTGATCGCCCGGCGTTGTTCGATCCTGACCGGCTGCTGATCGACATTTTGATCGAACCGACCCGGATTTATGTAAAAAGCTTGCTGCCAATTGTGCGCAGCGGGCGCATTCATGCGCTGGCGCACATCACCGGCGGCGGTTTGCTCGAAAATGTGCCGCGCGTGCTGCCCGCCGGGCTCCATGCCAGGATTGATGCGGGCGCGTGGACGCAGCCGCGCCTTATGGCGTTCCTGCAGGCGCAGGGCCACATCGAACCGGCTGAAATGGCCCGCACCTTCACCTGCGGGATCGGCATGGTGCTGGCAGTCAGCGCTGCCGAGTCCGCCGCCGTGCAAGCTGCCTTGATCGCAGTGGGCGAACAAGTTCACGTAATCGGCACAGTCGAAGCGGGCCCGCGCGGTTGCACCGTCACCGGCGCGGCCGAAGTGTGGAGCGCACGCGAACCCTGGGAAGCGAGCCACCTTGGCTGAGCGCGCCACAGAACGTGCAAAAGTCGCCGTGCTCATCTCGGGCAGCGGCACAAATATGGCGGCACTGCTTTATGCCAGCCGCGCCGCAGACTGCCCGTTCGAGCTGGTGCTGGTGGCATCCAACAATCCAGTAGCAGGCGGCATTGCGCTGGCGGCAGCTGAGGGTATTGCCACCTTTGTCCTGCCGCACCGGGGCATGGAGCGCGCGGCGCACGATGCGGCGTTGGATGCGGCGATCCGGGCGAGCGGCGCGCAGTGGGTCGCGCTGGCTGGCTATATGCGGATCCTGACGAGCGAATTCGTCGCGGACTGGCACGGCCACATGCTCAACATTCATCCCTCGCTCTTGCCCAAATACAAGGGTTTGCACACCCACGAGCGCGCGCTGGAGGCGGGCGATAGCCACGGCGGGTGCAGTGTCCACCTGGTCACCGCCGCGCTCGATGACGGGCCGGTTCTGGGCCAAACGGCAGTGGCGATCATGCCCGGCGATACGGCTGAAGTGCTCTCCGCCCGCGTCCTTATCGCCGAACATCAGCTCTATGCCCGCACCCTCGCCGCGCAAGTAAGTCAGGCGCATTCGCCCAACTTCCTGATTGCGCAGGTGCGCGTGCGGGCGATGGAATTGCCCGAGGCCGACGAAGTGCTCAGCCACGGTATGCCGTGCTTCGGGATCATCAAAGGCAAGAAATTTGCCTACGTATCCAACGATCACCACGGCGATGGCAAGGTCGCTTTGTTGGTCAAGATCAGCGGGCCGGATGAGCAGGCACAACTGATCGAGCTGGACGACGCGCGCTATTACCGCCCGGCCTATTTCGGCGATGGCTGGATCGGAATGCGGCTTGATCTGGGCGATACTGATTGGGATGAAGTGGCCCGCTGGCTGGCGCGCAGCTGGAACGCGGTCGCCCCGCGCAAACTGGCCGGCCTGATCGGCGCGGCCGAAGCATTCTGATGGTTTCAGTGCGTTAACCGGGCCTCGCAACTCCGGATCAACCGTGGTTGGCTAGACCGAATTACCGATAGATCCAGCCATGGAGACCAGAATGGCTTTTATTCGCAAGCTTGCCGCCGATACAACCGGCACTTCCGCAGTGGAATACGGCCTGATCTGTGGGCTGATGGTAATCGGGCTGCTAGCCGGCGTCCAAGGCCTCGGCGCCTCGGTAACCAGCAGCTATTCCAGCACGACCACCGCGATGCACAACGCCACCGCGAACTGACCGGCTCGCAGGCTCAGGCCTGCGCGAACTCGTCGACGGTCACGACCGCCTTTTCGGCGTCGCGCAGATCGCGCGCGGCCTTCACTTCAATCTCGCGACTGGCCAGCGCATGCCAGGCCTGTTCCGCCCGCAAGTATTTGTCGCGCTCGTTATCAAGTTTGGTCGCCAAAGCCGCTGCAGCACACGACGTGGCCTGAGCCTGATAGAACGTCACTGATGCAGACATAGCAAACCCTTCTTCTTGAAAACAGTGGACCCCGGCCCCTGGCAATCACCGCCGCTTGTGCGGCGGTGCTCCAGGGCCACCGGGGCCACGTTCGCGAAACACGATCCGACCCTTGCTGAGGTCATACGGGGTCATTTCGACCCGCACCTTGTCACCAACCACTGATCGGATGCGGAATTTACGCATCTTTCCGGCAGTATAAGCGATGATTCGGTGTTCGTTTTCCAACAGCACGCCGAAGCGCCCATCAGGAAAGATCTCATCGATCTGTCCGTCAAGCGTCAGCAGGTCTTCTTTAGCCACCCGTTCAGGCGGCTTCGAGGTTCACAGCCGAGGTCTTGCCGCGCTGATCGGTTTCCAGCTCGTACTTGACGCGCTGGTCCTTGTTCAGGGTCGACATACCCGAGCGTTCTACCGCCGAGATGTGCACGAAGTTATCAGGGGCACCATCATCGGGAGCGATGAAGCCATAACCTTTTTCGGTGTTGAAAAACTTTACGGTACCTACAGGCATGGACGTTCCTTTCACGTTCACGTTTGGCCCGCGACAACTGTGTCGCAGGTCGCTGAAGCTGAAATGGAGCGGAAAGCGAAAGCCTTAAAGTCCCGTCTCAAGCGACGTTAGCCAGCGCGCCTTAGGCGCAAAGCCCTGCTAAAGCAATGGCGGCGTCGCAGCACCGCAGATCACACCTGACTGCCATCAACCAGTGGGCGACTTTCTCGGCTGCCGCGATAACGCGCATCGGGTTCGGCCGGGCCCGGCGAGATGATCACATGGTCGCCGTGCACCTCAAGCAAAGTGCCCACGAATGGCCAGTCTTCCATCGTCGAGACCCGGTAGCTGACGGTATCGCCCACTTTGAAGCTGGCCGGATCGAAATTGAACGCAAACGGGCAGTCCTCACCCTCTTCGCCAGTGGCACCCATACCGCGCATCGCCTGTCTCCTCTGCGCGCAGGATGGAACGGCGCGCGCCAAAAGAAAAGGGCCGCCAGATTGCTCCAGCGGCCCTTTCTCAATTTCTGGCGCGAAAATTCAGCCGACGATTTCTTCAGGCTTGAAGAAATAGGCAATTTCGATCGCGGCGTTTTCGTCCGAATCCGACCCGTGAACGGTGTTGGCTTCGATTGATTCGGCCAATTCCTTGCGGATCGTGCCGGGTTCGGCATTCGCAGGGTTGGTCGCGCCCATGATGTCGCGGTTGCGCTGCATGGCGTTCTCGCCGTCCAGCACTTGCACCACCACCGGGCCGCTGGTCATGAATTCAACCAGCTCGCCAAAGAACGGGCGTTCGGCGTGCACTGCGTAAAAGCCTTCGGCTTGCGCGCGGGTCATGTGGATGCGCTTGGAGGCAACTACGCGCAGCCCGGCCTCTTCCAGCATCTTGGTGACCGCGCCGGTCAGATTGCGGCGGGTGGCATCGGGTTTGATGATCGAAAAAGTGCGGGTTCCCGCCATTGTCAGTTCCTTGCGAATTGATCTTGTTATCAGTGGCGCGCCCCTAGCGGGGAATATGCGGCGCGGCAAGATCAAGCGGGGGCAAGATCAAGCGGGCGGGTTTGCCGAATGCGCCAGCTCCCACTTACCGCTGTCGGTCTGCCGCCAGTAATGCTGCTCCAGCCCATCGCGTCCGTTGAGCGCGCGCCAGGTGGCCCGCGCATCGTCGATCACCGCATTATCGAACAGCAGGAACACCCGATCGAATGCCTCGGCGCCATCGCGCCATTTGCCGTCGGCCAGCGCCAGGAACCGCGCGGCGTTCGGCGCTTCAAGACTGTCCGATAGCAAGATCGGCTGGCGCGCGTCATGCGGACTGCCGGCCAAACCGTGGGCGAGGAAATTGTCCTTCACCGCCCACAAGGCGTCGCTGACCAGCGCCAGTTGCGCATCATCGCCCGACACCACCAGCATCCGCGCCCCGGCTTCAACCGCCTTGGCCGCCAGCGCGGGCAAAGCCTGTTCGACCGCCATCTGGCTCAGCTGGTAGAAATCGACGCGCACCCGCAGGCCTGCCGCTCAGCTTTCCAGCGTATCGCGGACGTAGCGATCGAGCAGGCGGACGCCGTA